>NZ_JBIARA010000005.1:0-96034 GCF_042889525.1 Micromonospora sp. NPDC002575
GCCACCGCGGACGCCCCGGGGGGCGGCCGGCGCCCCACCACCCCCCCCCCCCCCCGGTTGTCACCCCCCCCAACGGCCCCCCCCCCCGGGGGGGCCCCCCCCCCCCGCCCGCCCCCCGACGGCGTTTCGTCCATCGGAATGTTTTGCATGGGGGCGGGACGTGAGGGCCATCGGTACGGGATGATTCCTGTCCATGAGCACCCAGTCGACGGCAGACATGGACGACGCCGGGCCCGGCGACCACCCGTCCCGGTCGGACGGGTTCGTCCGTGGCGCATCCGAGCTGATCGGCGGCCCGCTGGGCGACCACGCGGTGGCGCTGGACCGGCCCGCCGACCGGGAGAGCCGGTTCTGGACGGCCGCCCGAATCGTGCTGGCCCTGGCCTGCCTGACCCTCGCCCTGCACTGGGTGCAGAAGTCCCCCTGCCAGGACGGCGCGTGGCAGAACAACATCCAGTACACGCGGATGTGCTACACCGACGTGCTGGCGCTCTACTACGCCGAGGGGCTCAACGAGGGCAAGGTGCCCTACCGGGACCACCCCGTCGAATACCCGGTGCTGACCGGCTACTTCATGGGCGCCCTCGGGCTGCCGGTGCACGCCCTCGGCGTCGACAGGCCGGAGATCAACCAGGGGCAGTGGGCGTACAACGCCAACGCCCTGGTGCTCAGCGCCCTCGCCGTGGCGACCGTCGCGGTCATCCTCGCCCTGCGCCGCCGACGACCCTGGGACGCCGCCCTCTTCGCCCTGGCCCCCGCCCTGTTCCTCACCGCCACCGTCAACTGGGACCTGCTCGCCATCGGGCTGGCCGCGTTCGGCTTCCTGGCCTGGGCCCGCAGCCGGCCGGCGTTGGCCGGGGTGCTGCTCGGCCTGGCCGGCGCGGCCAAGATGTGGCCGCTGTTCGTCCTCGGGCCGATCCTCGTGCTCGCGCTGCGCGCCAACCGGCTCCGCGCCGGCCTCACCGCCGTCGGCACGGCCCTCGTGGCCCTCGTCGCCGTCAACCTGCCGGCGGCGGTGTCCTACCGCGACAACTGGGACCGCTTCTTCGAGCTGAACACCACCCGGCCCATCGACTGGGGCACGCTGTGGTACATCGGGCGGTACCTCGACGGCAAGGTCAACACCGGCGGCCCCGGCTCGATGGGGCCGTTCGAGTGGCTCAACGCCAACATCCCCACCCTGAACTGGCTCTCGTACGCCCTGTTCGGGCTGGCCTGCCTCGGCGTCGCGGTGCTGGCCCTGCGCGCGCCGAAGCGGCCCCGGCTGGCCCAGCTCGCCTTCCTCGTCGTCGCCGCGTTCCTCATCTTCAGCAAGGTCTGGTCGCAGCAGTTCGTCCTCTGGCTGCTGCCGCTGGTCGTCCTCGCCCGCCCCAGGTGGGGCGCGTTCATCGCCTGGCAGGTCGCCGAGATCGGCTACTTCGCCGCCTTCTATGGGGAGCTCCTCGGCTCGGCGACCAGCCGACCCGTCTTCCCCGAGGGCGTCTTCGTGCTGGCGGCGACGCTGCGGCTGGGCACCGTCGTGCTGCTCTGCGTGCTGGTCGTGAAGGAGATCCTGCACCCCGAGCGCGACGCGGTACGCGACACCTACCCCGACGACCCCGACGGCGGGGTGCTCGACGGCGCGCCGGACGCGCCCTGGGTGGACCGCTGGCGACGGCGACCCGCGCCCAGCGAGCCCGCCGCCGTGCCGGCCCCGACGGCGGCCTGACCCTGCCTTCGGCGCGGCCCGGGCTCCTGGGCCCGGGCCGGCCGTCTCGGGCCCGGCGGGGCAGCCGGGCCCGCCGTCAGAGGCGGAAGACCACCGCGTTGTCGACCTGCTCGCGGGTGATGCCGAGCGCGTCGATCGGGGCGTCGATCGTGGTGGCCCACGGCGTGCCCCCGATCCGGTCGCGCAGCACCACCACGTTGCGCACGCCCAGCGCCCGCAGGTAGGTCACGCTCGCCTGGTCCGGGAAGGTCTCGGTCGCCTTCCGGATCTCGGCCTGCCGCGTCGGGGTGAAGCCGCTGCCGCCGTTGACCACGTCCTGGAACCGGCTGGTCGACCACAGCATCACCAACTGGTCCGGGCCCTGGTCGCTGGGCAGCACGAGCATCGGGCCGTCCACCGACCGCAGCGCGGCGGACTGGACCGGCACCACCGGGTGCGGGGTGACGTTGAGGCCCTCGGCGATCACCAGCAGCAGCGGCAGCACGGTGGCCAGCCGCAGCCACGGGCCGGGCCACGGCGGGACCCGCTCGGCGGCCCACTCGCGTACCCGGAGCGCGAAGGCGCTGACCGCGCCGGCGGCGAGCAGCCCGAGCAGCAGCGTCGTCCAGAGCATCATCCGCCCCGGCGTGCGCAGGCCGTTCCAGCCCGGCAGATGATCGAACAGCAGCCCGTAGGTGAAGGTGCCGCCGAAGAAGCGGGTGCCCATGGCCAGGATCGCCGTCACCACCACCCCGGCGAGCAGCAGCAGCCGGTGCCGCAGCCGCCACACCGAGAAGAACAGCCCGCCCGCCGCCAGCGCGTAGAGCACGAAGCCGGGCAGCAGGGTCATCTCGGGGGAGTTCCAGGGCAACCCGGCGCGCGCCCCCTCGTGCAGCGAGCCCCAGACGCGCGACTCGGCCGGGGCGGTGAAGAAGCCCGAGAACGGCGGCGAGAAGATGCGGACGTCGTCGAGGGTGCGGGCCGCGTTCGGGTGCAGCTCGGCGACCTTGAAGTAGGGGACCGCCAGCAGGGCGCCCACCCCCGCGAAGAGCAGCGCGCCGACGACGTCGGCGACGAGCAGCCGCACCCCGAACGGCCGCCGCGCCGACCGGCGTCGGACGAACCAGGTCACGGTGGCGAGGAGCGTCGCCACCGCCAGCACGTACGCGAACGGCAGCCCGATGCCGAAGCCCAGGCTGAGCTGCCAGGCGGCCACGACCCACCCGGCGTACGCCCACCCCGCGTGCCGCCGCTCGGGGCGGTAGCCGTGGCGCAGCGACCAGCCGTGCCCCCGGGCCAGCATGGCCAGGGCCAGCGGGATGCCGCCGTTGGAGATGATGTGCAGGTGCCCCGCCTGGGCGAGCAGCCAGGGGGCGTACGCGTAGCCGACCCCGGCCACCGCCGCGCCCGCGCGCCCCGCGCCGAGCTGCCGCGCCAGCGCGTACGCCCCGAGCGTGGCGAGCGCGTGGGCCAGCACGAACATGATGTTGTAGCGGAGCAGGGCCGCCTCGGGACCGGTGCCGATCATGCCGGCCGGCGCGTACCCGAGCAGGGTGTCGGAGAAGGCGAAGCTCCACGGCTCCGGGAAGAACGTGTTGGAGTGCCACAGCTGCGCCGGGTTGGTCAGCAGGATGTGCCCCGACCAGGCCATCTGCCAGGTCTGGAGGCTCGGGTCCCAGTAGTCCTGCGGAAGCGTGTGGCGCGGGTAGCGCAGCGTCGGCCAGGTGAGCGCGACGGCCAGCGCCAGCGAGCCCAGCACGGCCAGGGTCCACTCGTGGCCGCCGAAGCGGCCGACCGCCCGCAGCCCGCGCCGCAGTCGCCCCGGCACCGGCTCCGGGGCGGGGGCGAACGCCTCCCAGCGGTCCGGCTTCCCGCCGCCCTCGGCGTCGCCGTCCCCCTTCGCGTCGTCGCTGTCCTTCGCGCTGTCGCCGTCTTTGGCCTCGCTGTCTTTGGCCTCGCCGTCCTTGGCGTCGCCGGCCTCCGCGCTGCTGGCGGCCTTCGTGGTGCTGGCGGCCCTCGTGGTGCTGCGGTCGTTTCCGGCCTCGCCGCCCCTCTGGGCCGCCGGGCCGCCGGAGGTGGCCTTGCCGGCTGTCCCGCCCGCGGCCGGCTCCTTGCCGGCGGTCTCGGAATCGGCGGCGTCGGGCCCGGCCGTGTCGGCCGCGGCCGGTTTCGTCGCGGCGGTGGCCTCGCCCGTGACGCCGGACTGCTCGGTCGTCATGCGGCCGGGCTCCCCACGCCGAGCCGGTCGCGCAGGAAGGTGATGTCGGTAGCCTGCCCGTCCACGCCGCCCGGGGTCTCCACGATCGCCGGCGCGCCCGCTGCCCGGATCACGGCCACCACCAGCTCCGGGTCGATGGTGCCGCCGTCGAGGTTGTCGTGCCGGTCCCGCCCCGAGCCGAACGTGTCCTTCGAGTTGTTGGCGTGCACCAGGTCGATCCGCCCGGTGATCGCCTTCACCCGGTCGACCAGGTCGAGCAGTTCCTCGCCTCCGGCGTGGGCGTGGCAGGTGTCGAGGCAGAAGCCCACCTCGTAGTCGCCGAGCGCGTCCCAGAGCCGGGCCAGCGCGTCGAGGCGTCGGGCGCAGGCGTTGTCCCCACCAGCGGTGTTCTCGATCAGCACCGGTAGGGCGAAGCCTCCGGCGTCCGCCGCGTACGCGAAGGTCTTGCGCCAGTTGTCGAACCCGACCGCCAGGTCGTCGCCCGCGTTGACGTGCCCGCCGTGCACGATCAGGCCCTTCGCGCCGATCTCCGCCGCCGCCGTGGCGTGGCCGAGCAGCAGCTTCCGGCTGGGGATGCGGATCCGGTTGTTCGGCGTCGCCACGTTGATGACGTACGGCGCGTGGACGTAGAGGTCGACCTCGGCGGCGCGCAACCGGTCGGCGTCCTCCCTGGGTTTCGGGGCCTTCCAGCCCTGCGGATCGGAGAGGAAGAACTGCACGGCGTCGGCGGCTCGGGCGGTCGCCTCGGACAGCGGGTCGGCGGAATCGACGTGGGCTCCGATACGCATGCAGGCGAGCCTACGTCGAGGCACCGACGTGCGGGGTGATGGTGCGGCCGGGTCGTGGTGTCCCACGGCGGGTCGGCCGGTCGTCACCGGGCCGGTGCGCCGGTCGTTGGTCCGGGTGGGGTCGACGGTCGGCCGTCTGCCGATCATCGGGCAAAAGTGCTGATTCTCTCCACACGTGACGAAATCGTAGTACGGTCGGATAACAACACAATGAAGCTCCGCGGGGCGTTTCGGTCCAACCTCATCGGTGTGGTCGTTCCTCCCCAGGTCCCACCCAAGGAATGCGGACGGGACGCCCCGCGGCCTCGTGGCCGGGGCCCGGGCCGACGCGCGATCGTCGGCCCGGGCCCCGGTTCCCGTGTGCGCGCCGCCCCGGGCGCGTCCCGCCGCGGAAACCGGGGACGTCGACCTGCCCGGGCATGATCGTCCGGGCCGGGTATCCTGGACCGGTTGTCCGCGTCCGGCCGGGTTCCCCCGGTCCGGAGTGGCCACGACGCCAGACCTCCTGCCACGGAAGGACCGTGGCCGCCTAGCCCACAGGAGGTGAGCACGTCTTGCGTCATTACGAGATCATGGTGATCCTCGACCCCAGCCTCGAGGAGCGCACCGTCGCCCCGTCGCTCGACACGTACCTGAACGTGATCCGGACCGCGGGTGGCTCGGTCGAGAAGACCGACGTGTGGGGCCGCCGGCGCCTCGCGTACGAGATCAACAAGAAGGCCGAGGGCATCTACGCCGTCGTCGACCTGCAGGCCACGCCTGCGGCGGTGGCCGAGCTGGATCGTCAGCTGCGGCTCAACGAGTCCGTGCTGCGCACCAAGGTCATCCGGCCGGAGACGCGCTAACAATCCACCCGGTTCACCACCCGGATCAGCCTCATCGAGGTTGTCGTAGGGCCCTGAGAGCCTGTACGGCGAACGATGAGTGCGCGAGGAGATGGTCATGGCAGGAGACACCACCATCACGGTCATCGGCAATCTGACCGATGACCCCGAGTTGCGTTTCACCCCCTCGGGGGCCGCGGTCGCCAAGTTCCGGGTCGCCTCGACGCCCCGGTTCATGGACAAGGCGTCCGGCGAGTGGAAGGACGGCGAGCCGCTGTTCCTCGCGTGCACGGTCTGGCGTCAGGCCGCCGAGCACGTCGCCGAGTCGCTCCAGCGCGGTGCCCGGGTGATCGTGTCGGGCCGGCTGCGCCAGCGGTCCTACGAGACCCGCGAGGGCGAGAAGCGCACAGTCATCGAGCTGGAGGTCGACGAGATCGGCCCGTCGCTGCGCTACGCCACGGCGAAGGTGCAGAAGATGTCCCGCTCCGGTGGCGGCGGCTTCGGCGGTGGCGGTGGCGGCAACCAGGGCGGCGGCGGAGGCAACTTCGACGACCCCTGGGCCTCGGCTGCGCCGGCTCCCTCGCGCGGTGGTTCGGGTGGCGGCAACTTCGACGAGGAGCCTCCGTTCTAATGGCGCCGAGCGCCCGCGACCGCAAACCAGGAGCCCGAGCAATGGCCAAGGCCGCTGCACTTCGCAAACCGAAGAAGAAGGTGAACCCGCTCGACAAGGACGGGATCACGTACATCGACTACAAGGACACCGCGCTGCTGCGCAAGTTCATCTCCGACCGCGGCAAGATCCGCGCTCGGCGGGTGACCGGCGTGACCTCGCAGCAGCAGCGGCAGATCGCCCGCGCGGTCAAGAACGCCCGTGAGATGGCGCTCCTGCCGTACACGGCCACGGCCCGCTGAGAGGAGGCACCGATATGAAGATCATCCTGACTCAGGAGGTGTCCGGCCTCGGTGCCCCGGGCGACATCGTCGAGGTCAAGAACGGCTACGGCCGTAACTACCTGCTCCCGCAGGGCTTCGCGATCGCCTGGACCAAGGGCGCGGAGAAGCAGGTCACGGTCATCAAGCGGGCCCGCTCGGCCCGCGAGATCCGCGACCTCGGCCACGCCAACGAGGTCAAGGCCCAGCTCGAGGGCCTGAAGGTCAGCCTCAAGGCCCGCGCCGGCGACGGCGGGCGGCTCTTCGGCTCGGTCACCCCGGCCGAGATCGTCGACGCCGTCAAGGCGGCAGGCGGCCCGGCCCTCGACCGTCGGCGGCTGGAGACGCCCGGCCACATCAAGTCGCTCGGCGCGTACCCGGTCAGCATCAGGCTGCACCCCGAGGTGACCGCCAAGTTCGACCTGAACGTCGTCCAGGGCTGACACCGACAGCACCACGCGAAAGGGCCCGCACCGGATCGCCGGTGCGGGCCCTTTCGCGTGCGGCCACGTACGGTCAGCCGATGGGCTGGCCGGTCACCGCGCTGATCATCACCGTCGACAGGCCGCCGCCGACCACCGCCGCCGCCAGCGCCACCGTCGCCGACCGCCACGTCGTGCCGACCCGCCGCAGCAGCAGCGCGACCACGAGGCTGCTGGCCAGCGCCAGACCGAACCGGGGCGCCCCGCTCACCAGCGAGCCGAGGGCGTGTGAGCGCGGCGAGTCGCAGCCGCCACCGCTGATGTCCGTGACGCAGCCGGCCGGCGCCTGACCGTCCAGCGTCAGCAGCCAGACGAAGACCAGCACCGCCGGCAGCAGGTAGCACGCCGCCGTGTAGACCAGCGGCCGGAACGGCCCGCCCGGATCCGGATCGAGCAGGTCGTCTTCGAGGCGACGGCTCCAGGACCTGGTGGGCGTCGACTCCGCCCGCCGACGGGACGGCCCGGCCGCCGTACGCGCGTCGCCGACCGGCTCGCCCCGGCGGCGGGCCGGCTCCGCCCGGCGGCGGGGCGCCGACCGCGGCCGGGGTGCGGTGTACGGCACCACCGGTGACCGTGGCGCGGACGCCGGCGCGTCCATCCACCGGGGATCGTCGCCCGCGAGCCGGGTGCCCGACCAGAACCCCTCCACGTGCTCCGGCCAGGACCATCCCTCGATCGAGCCGTCCCCGGACCGGGGCTCCACCGCCCGATCCCAGCGTTGGCCGTCGTCGACCCGGCCCCACTGCCCCGTGGTCGACCGCTCCCGCCGCCCGGTCTCGCCGGCCCGGTCCCACCGGCTGATCTCACCCGTCTGGTCCCACCGGCCGACGTCGCTGGTCTCCTCCCACCGGCCGATCTCGCCGGTGCGGTCCCACCGCCCGATCTCGCCGGTCTGGTCCCACCGGCCGATCTCGCCGGTCTGGTCCCAGCGGGCCGCGCCGTCGGGTGTCCCCCACCGGCCCTCGACCGCCGACCGGTCCCACGCGTGTACGCCGGAGGCGTCCCACGGGTCCACCGCCGGCTGGTAGGACGACACCTCGCCGGCGGTCTCCGCCGCGTCCGTTGCGCCCTGCTCCCACGGATCCACGGCGGGGCGGGCGGACCAGGAATCCGCGCCGGCCCGGCGGCTGCGGCGCGTCCGTCGCCCCACGTCCTCCGTCGCATCGGTGCCGGCCGCGTCACCCGCGGTGCCCACGTCCTCCAGGCCCGACCAGACCACCTGCGGGCGGCGCGACGACGACCGGCGGGGGCGCACCGCCCGCGCCGCGCCCGACACCGGGTCGTCCTCGTCGGCCCGTCTGCTGCCCACGTAACCCTCGTCGCGGGAAGCCTCGTCGCGCCACCCGCGCTCGGGTTCCGGGGCTGCGTCCGCCGCTGGCACGTCGCGCCACCCGCCGGGCCGCTCCCGCCCGGGGGCGGCCTCGATCGCGGGCGCGTCCCGCCACGTGGTTTCGCTGACGCGCCGCCAACTGGTGGTCGTCTCGGTGGTGCGCCAGCCCGAGCCCGAGCGGGGCCGGACGTCGTCATCGTCGTCGGGGGCCGCGTGTCGACCCCCACCGTCGGCCCGCTCGACACCCGAGTCCAGGGCCCACCGCGGCAGGTACGTCTCCACCGGCTCCTGCTGGCCGCGGTGCGCGGCCCGGCGGCGGCTCGGGGTGCGGTAGCGCTCGACGGCCGCGCTGGGCGAGCCGGCCGGAGGCTGGTCGCCGGAGGCGTCCCACGGGAGGCTCGCCTGCCACTCGCGCGGGCTGCCCTCCCCGCGTCCCCAGTCCCGGTGTCTCACGGCCGGAGCGTGACCCTTCTGAACCGAAAGTGCAATCCGCTGTCCAGGTGTAGCCGTTGCAGGAGATAGTACGGGACGAAGCGCCCGGGAAGCTCACCAGAAATTTCTCCTCCACAGGGTGGGGACAGTGTTTATGCAGGTCACAGCGTTTCGGGCCGGAATTCCCCAACACTTATCCACAACCTGTGCACACCCTGCGCACATGTTGTCCACCGGCGTCCACAGGTTGTCCCAAGGCTCGTCCACCGGCCTGGTTGAGTCGCTGACCTCGGGTTCCGTATGGTTGCCTCTCGACCGACGGTGCGATGACCCCCCGATCGACCCGACCGGTCCGATCGGACGTCGTCGTGCCCGGCGGCGGAGCGGTAGTCCACGCCGACGCAGCGGAGGGGGGATCCCGTGTCGGTCACCGACGACATGCGGACGGAACCACGGGGCGGCGGCCAGCCACCGGCACCCGCACAGCGGGACGGCCAGTTCGAGAAGACCCCACCCCAGGATGTCGCCGCGGAGCAGTGCGTCCTCGGCGGCATGCTGCTGTCCAAGGACGCCATCGCCGACGTCGTCGAGATCCTGAAGTCCGGCGACTTCTACCGGCCCGTGCACGCGACGATCTTCGACGCCATCCTCGACATCTACGGCCGGGGCGAACCCGCCGACGCGATCACCGTGGCCGCCGCCCTGGCCGACTCGGGCGACCTCGCCCGCATCGGCGGCGCGCCCTACCTGCACACCCTCATCGCGACCGTCCCCACCGCCGCCAACGCCGCCTACTACGCCCGCATCGTCGGGGAGCGGGCCGTGCTCCGCCGCCTCGTCGAGGCCGGCACCAAGATCGTGCAGCTCGGGTACGGCACCGGCAACAACGGCAGCCGCGACGTCGACGACATCGTCGACCTCGCGCAGCAGGCGGTCTACGAGATCACCGAGCGCCGGGTCAGCGAGGACTTCGCGATCCTGGCGGACATGCTCCAGCCGACCCTCGACGAGATCGAGGCGGTGGGCGCCCAGGGCGGCGTCATGACCGGCGTGCCGACCGGCTTCACCGACCTGGACAGGCTGCTCAACGGCCTGCACCCCGGCCAGTTGATCATCGTGGCCGGCCGGCCCGGTCTGGGCAAGGCGCTCGCGCTGGACACGCCGCTGCCCACTCCCGACGGCTGGACCACGATGGGTGAGGTGGCGGTGGGTGACCGGCTCCTCGCCGCGGACGGCGCCCCGACCACCGTCACGGCCGCCTTCGAGGTGCGGCACGACCGCCCCTGCTACGAGGTCGAGTTCTCCGACGGCTCGGTCATCGTGGCCGACGCCGAGCACCTGTGGCGGACCACCGCCGCAGAGGGCGCGGTGACGACCGCCCGGATCGCCGCCACGCTGCACACCGACACGGCGGACCGGCGACCCCGCCACGCCGTCGAGAACTGCGCGCCGCTGCGGCTGCCCGAGCGGGATCTCGCCGTCGCGCCGTACACCCTCGGGGTGAGCCTCGGCGAGGGGAGCGCCGCGCCGCACCTCCCGCCGGAGTACCTCCGCGCGTCGGAGGACCAGCGCCGCGAGCTGCTGGCGGGCCTGATGGACGCCGCCGGGACCGTGGGCCCCGACGGAAACCTCCGGTACGCCTCGACCTCCCGGCGGCTGGCCGGGCACGTCCGGGAACTCGTGGTCGGCCTCGGCTACCAGTGCACGACCGACGAGCAGCCGGCACGGGACGACTCGTCCGTCGCGTACACCGTGGACTTCTCGACGCCCGACCCCGTCTTCCGCCTGGCGGACAAGCGGGCGGCGCACGCCGCGCGGCAGCGGACGGCCCCGGACGCCGGCGTCCGGTTCGTTGTGGACGTGCGGCCGGTGCCGAGCGTCCCGGTCCGCTGCGTGACGGTGGACAACCCGGACCACCTCTACCTGGCCGGCCGGTCCATGATCCCGACGCACAACAGCACCGCGAGCATGGACTTCGCCCGGAACGCGGCCATCCGGGCCAACCAGGCGTCGGCGATCTTCTCGCTCGAAATGAGCAAGGTCGAGATCGTCATGCGACTGCTCTCGGCGGAGGCCCGCGTCCCGCTGCACGTGCTGCGCAGCGGCCAGCTCTCCGACGACGACTGGACCAAGCTGGCCCGCTGCATGGGCGAGATCAGCGAGGCCCCGCTCTTCGTCGACGACACGCCGAGCATGAACCTGATGGAGATCCGGGCGAAGGCGCGCCGGCTCAAGCAGAAGCACGACCTGAAGCTGATCGTCGTCGACTATCTCCAGCTCATGACGTCGCCGAAGCGCACCGAGAGCCGGCAGCAGGAGGTCGCCGACCTGTCCCGTGGCCTCAAGCTGCTGGCCAAGGAGGTCGAATGCCCGGTGATCGCGGTGAGCCAGCTGAACCGTGGCCCGGAGCAGCGCACGGACAAGCGACCGCAACTGTCCGATTTGCGCGAATCTGGCTCAATTGAACAAGATGCTGACGTGGTAATCCTTCTGCACCGGGATGACTACTACGACAAGGAGTCGCCGCGCGCCGGGGAGGCGGATTTCATCGTCGCCAAGCACCGGAACGGGCCGACCGACTCGATCACCGTTGCCGCGCAGCTCCACCTGTCCCGCTTCGTCGACATGGCGATCGTCTGAGCCGGCAGAACCAACACCGTCGCCCCAGCGCCCCGGCCGTTCAGCCGATCAGCGGGAACCAGCCGGCGGCCTCGCCCAGCTCCCACCGGTCCCGGTCGGTCAGCGGCACCCGGCCGGTGGCCCTGAGCAGGAAGTCCCGGTCGTCCCAGTTTGCCGGCCGGACGGCGTCGTCGCTGAGCAGCCCACCCAGGCTCGTCACCGCGACCCGGACGGGCAACGCGGCCGGCGGTGGGGCGTCGGGCAGGTCGACGATCAGGTCGAGGTGGTGCACGACCGCCTCGGTGGTGAGCGTGGCCAGCAGGTCCGGCACCCGCAGCACGTGGCCCTGCGTGGTGACGAAGCCGCCCGGATCGGCCGCGGCGGCGGCGCGTGCGGCGGCGGGCGCCGTGTCGGCCCAGACCCGGACCACCCCGCTCGGGCGTTCGAACGCGGCGGCCGAGCGCCGGGCCCACCAGGCGTGCCGTGCACCGCTGCCGGGGTCGTCGCGGGTCGCCCGCCGACCGGTCCCGGTGCCGGCGGGCGGGGCGGTGAAGGCCCGCCAGTAGGAGACGTCGTCGCAGTCAGCCGGCCCGTCGGCAGGGCTGGCGAGCGCGACGAGCGCCCGCTGCGCGTCGCAGAGCACGTGGAACAGCAGGTCGGCGACGAGCCAGCCCCGGCAGCGGGTGGGCCGTTGCAGGGCGGCGTCGTCGAGCGGGGCCACGACGTCGGTGATCCCCGCGTACGCCTGCGCCAGCGCCTCGGGCTGCGAAACGGCCGTCATGGACGCAGCCTCGCACGCCGAGCGCCTCCCGGCAGGCCGGCGGCGTGGGGCGGTCGATTTCCCCACGCCGCCAACCCGGCGATCGCGTGAACGGAGTCAGTCGAAGAGCTCGCCGAGGAAGCCGCCGTGGTGCTTCTTGCGGCGGTAGTGGCCGTGGTAGCCGTAGTGCGGTTGGGCGTGCCCGCCGTACGCGGGGGCGGGCGGCGGGTAGCCGTGCGTCGGGGGCGGCGGCGGAGGCGGGGGCACCGCGCCGTAGCCCGGCTGGGGGGCGGGTGGCGGAGGCGGCGGGTAGCCGCCGGGCGCCTGGGCCGGTCGTGCCGGGTTCGGGGCGCCCGCCGACTGCTGCCGGTTCCAGTTCGCCTCGGCCTCGAACAGCTTCTCCAGTTCGCCGCGGTCGAGGAAGATCCCCCGACATTCGCCGCACTGGTCGATGACGACTCCGCTGCGCTCGTACTGGCGCATGTCTCCGTGACACTTGGGACAGGTGAGCTGCATTACCCGAAGGTACCCGGTGAAGTCACCCGATCGCCGCGAGCGCCTCGGTCACCTCGTCGTCGGACACCTCGTGGAAGTCGTCGTAGTAGGCGCCGACCGCGCCGAAGTCGGCGGGCCGCTCGGCGCAGACGACCTCGTCGGCCTCGGCGGCGAGCATCTCGTACGCCTGCTGCGAGCCGACGGGCACCGCGACGACCACCCGGCGGGCGCCGAGTCGCCGGGCCACCTGGACGGCGGCGCGGGCGGTGGCCCCGGTGGCCAGTCCGTCGTCGACGACGACGGCGGTGCGGCCGGTCAGGTCGAGCGGGGGCCGGCCGGCCCGGTAACGGCGTTCGCGGCGTTCCAGTTCGGCCTGCTCACGGCGCTGCACCTCGGCGACCTCTTCGGCGTCGAGCCGGGCGGCCACCGTCTCGTTGAGCACCCGCACGCCGTTGGGGCCGAGCGCGCCGAAGGCGACCTCGGGGGCCAGGGGCAGGCCGAGCTTGCGGACCACCAGCACGTCGAGGGGGACGCCGAGCCGCCCGGCGACCACCCGGGCCACGGGCACGCCGCCCCGGACGAGCCCGAGCACGGTGACGTCGGAGTGCCCGACGAGGCCGGCGAGCCGGTCGGCGAGGACCCGGCCGGCGTCTTCCCGGTCGCGGTAGGTCGTCGTCATACCTCAGGTGTACGCCGTGCCGGCCGGCCGCGCCGGCCGTCGGCGGCGAAGCCCCCCGGTCAGGGGGCGGTGGGGCCCGGCCCGGCGCGGGGCGGGCCAGGGCGGGTGCCCAGGCCCGGTCAGGGGGCGGCGCGGCCCGGCGCGGGGCGGGCCAGGGCGGGTGCCCAGGCCAGCAGGGCCACCGGGTAGAGCAGGTAACCGAAGCGGGTGGTGGGCATCAGCAGGATCGCCGCGAGCAGCCCGTACCCGCAGAGCAGGGCGGTGGCGGCGGCCGTGCGGGGCGGGCGGCGCAGGAGCCGGACGGCGATGGCGACACCGGCGGCGACGAGCAGCGCGGCGGCGACGACCCGGCCGGCGGGCAGGGCGGTCGCGATCAGGTGACCCGGGAACGGGGACTGCGCCGGGCTGGTGACCAGGCCGTGGCCGAGCGGGAAGCGCAGCACGTTCTCGACCAGCGCGTCGCGGTCGACGAGCAGGGCGGGCAGCAGCGCGAGCGCCGGCAGGCCGAGCGCGCCGGCGGCGAGCCGCCCGGCGCGGCGGTGGGTGGCCGCCCAGGCGATCAGCACGAGGGCGACCGGCCAGGCGAACAGCTTCAACGCTCCCGCCGCGCCGATCGCGAGGCCGGCGCGGCCCGGCCGGCCGGTGGCGGCGAGGGCGAGGGCCAGCAGGCAGGCGGCGAGCACCGGCAGGTCGTCGCCGCCGGTGGCGAGGGTGAGGGCGCAGACCGGCAGCACGGTCGCCGCCTGGATCCCGCGCAGCACGGCGGCTCCCCGGTCGCCGTCGCCGGCCGGGGTGCCGGCGGTGGCCGGGGAGCCGGTGCGCAGGGCGCGCACCGCGAGGGCGAGGAGCAGCGCGGTGGCGACCGCGAACCAGACCCGGGCGTCGGTCCACCAGCCGTTCGCGACGGCGCGCGGCAGGCCGAACAGGGCCATGCCCGGCTGGTACGGGGTGTAGCCGAGCAGCCGTTCGTCGGCGGGGAGCGCGGCGATCGCGTCGTGCCCGAGGTAGGGCGTGCCGGTCTCGACGAGGCGGTTGCCGCTGTGCTCGACGACGATCACCTCCTCCTGCGCCCGGTCGGTCCGGCCGGCGGCCCGCTGCACGCTCTGCGCCAGCAGCGGGAGCAGCGTGGTGGTGGCCCAGGCCAGCCCGGTGACCGCCCAGCGGGCCGGCAGGCCGGCGAGCGGCGCGGCGGCGTCCCGGCGGCGGGCGGCGAGTTGCCCGGCGACGGCGAGCGCGGCGGCCAGGTAGCCGAACGCGGCGATGGTCCCCCAGGCGCGGTGCGCCGGGAGGGTGGAGGTGCCGGCGGTGACGGCCGCGAACGCGGTGGAGGCACCGTAGAGCCCGAGGTCGAGGGCGAGGCCGCCGGCGGCCCGGTCGATCCTGCGCCAGCGTGCGGGGGCGCGGGTGGCCTGGTCGGCGGCGGCGGTCACGCCGGCAAGTGTGGCAGACGTTCCCCTCGGCTGCGGTTGCCCTGCCGTCGTCCGGCGGGGAGCCGGACGACGGTGCCCGCGTCGTGCAGTGGCGGGGCGAGGGTGCCGGTGCGACCGCCGAAGCCGCGGTGCAGGGTGGACAGGAGCGTGCCGGCCGGCACCGGCCGGCCGAAGAGGTGGCCCTGCCCGGCGGTGCAGCCCAGCTCCCAGAGGGCGCGGCGCTGCGGTTCGCTCTCCACCCCCTCGGCGACGACGGTGAGCCCGAGGCTGCGGCCGAGGTCGAGGGTGGACCGGATGACGGCGGCGGCCTCGGCCGACCCCTCCATGGCCGACACGAAGCTGCGGTCGATCTTGAGTTCGTGGACGGGGATGCGGGAGAGCAGGGACAGGGAGGAGTAGCCGGTGCCGAAGTCGTCCAGGGCCAGTCGGACGCCCTCGTCGCGCAGCCGGCTGAGCACCCGGTCGACCACGTCGAGCTGGCTGAGGGTCAGCGTCTCGGTCAGCTCCAGGACCAGCCGGTCCGGCGGCAGGTCGTGGGCGCGCAGCCGGGCCAGCACGGAGCCGGGGAAGCGGGCGTCGAGCAGGCTGCGCGGCGACACGTTGACCGCCACCGGCAGGTCGAAGCCGGCGTCGCGCCAGCTGTTGGCGGCGATGAGCGCCTGGTCGAGGATCGCCTCGGCGAACGCGGGGAGCAGGCCGGAGCGTTCGACGGCCTCCAGGAAGCGCAGCGGGTCGATCACGCCGTGCACCGGGTGGTGCCAGCGGGCCAGGGCCTCCGCGCTGGTCACCTCGCCGGTGCCGAGGTCGACGATGGGCTGGAAGTTGACGGTGAACTCCTGGTCGGCGACCGCCCGGGGCAGCTCCCCGCCGAGGGTGAGCCGGCCGAGGTCGGCGGTGTCCCGGGTCGGCGCGTAGGTGGCGATCCGCTGGCCGGCGCGCTTCGCCTGGTACATCGCGACGTCGGCGCGGCGCAGCAGCTCGGGCATCCCGCCGCTGGCCGGCGCGATGGCGATGCCGCCGCTGGCCTCCACGCTGATCCGCATGCCGTCGAGGTCGAGGGGCTCGTGCAGCGCGGCGAGCAGGGCCTCGGTGCGGTGCGCGGCCACCGCCGGGGCGGGGAGGCCGCGCAGGAGCACGGCGAACTCGTCGCCGCCGAGGCGGGCCACCAGGTCGCCGCCCTGGGCTGCGCCCCGCAGCCGGTCGGCGACCTGGAGAAGCACCTGGTCGCCGGCGGCGTGGCCGAGGGTGTCGTTGACCTCCTTGAAGTGGTTGAGGTCGATCAGCACGAGCGCCGTCACCCCGTCGGCGTGCCGGGCGTTGAGCTGTTCGCTGCCCTGGTCGAGCAGGTGCCGCCGGTTGGCCAGGCCGGTGAGGGTGTCGTGGGTGGCGGCGTACGCGTGCTCGTCGGCGACGCGGGCCAGTTCGGCGTACGCCTGTGCGTTGCGGACGGCGGTGCACAGCGCCGAGGTGAAGGTGCGCAGGGTGTACTGCTCGCGTTCGGAGAACCGGACGGGGCCGTGGAACCGCAGGCGGAGCGTGCCGACGTCGACGGTGCGGTCGTGCCCCTCCAGGCGGGCGGAGATCACCGACCCGTCCGCCGTGCGGCCGGGGTCGGTCGGCCCGTCGTAGGTGAGGGTGCCGGCGGAGCCGCGGACCGTCCGGCCCGTCCCGCGTAGGGAGATCTCCACCTCGTCGGCGGAGAACAGCTCGGCGGCCTGGGTGACGGCGGTGGTGAGGACCTTGTCGAGGTCGACGACGTTGAGCGCGTCGGTGGTGCGGGCCAGCCGCTGCCACGCCTGCTGCTCGGTGCGGGTGCGGACCCGGTTGGAGTAGAGCAGGTGCAGGCTCAGCACCAGTGGCGGGACGGCCAACAGGAGGCGGCTGTCGGCCCGGAGGATGAAGACGGTGCCGACGATCACCAGGAGCCGGGCGGCGGCGGTGGCGGCCCGCAGGCCCCAGTCATCCCGGAAGAGGTCCCGCAGCCGCTCGCCGGTCGCCATGGCGATGACGGGGAGGGTGACCAACTCGTCGAGGACCACGGCCGCCAAATAGGCGATGGAGAGCGGCAGGACGAGGTGGACGATCAGGTCGTCGCCGGTGCGCCAGCCGGTGGCGTGCAGGACCGTTCCCGCGACGGCGGCGACGAGCGTGTTCTTGCCGATGCCGAACAGCGTCTTGAGCGTGGTCTTCCGGTCCAGCCAGGTGGTGATCGCGATGCCGAGGCCGGTGGCCAGGACCACCATGGGGGTGGGTGCGACGGCCAGGCCGATGAGGATGGCGGTCTCGGTCCAGGCGATGTCGTGGTTGGTGGCTCTGATCCGGACCCGGACCTTCACGGTGACCCCGATGGCGACCAGCGAGACGAGCGCTGCCCAGAGCGCCAGGTTGCCGGGGTCGTTCTCGGCCAGGAGTTGGTTCGCGGAGACGACGAGGGCGGCGGACGCGCAAACGACGACGAGACCGACTAGCGACTGGAGTCGCCGATCGGTCTCGGTCCGTCGATTCGTTGGAGCGGCCACCCATCGTCCTCGTGTTGTCACCGATGGCTATGTGTTCCTCAGGGTACTGGCCTTTATCCGCTCCGAGAAGTGCTCTCAACTCCACTCGTGCGACTTCATCACAGCCCCCAGCCTTTCTGCCGTTCCTGACTGACGGACGAAAGCTTAAGACGGGGGACGTCCAATTCTGTACTGATAAATGTCGGTATGCGCAATATCAGCCAACCTGGGGATGATTTGTCACTTTGTGTTTACGGAACCTGTGCGGAGCGCTCTACAGGGAATTGCGTCGCGCTTGTCAGTTCTGTGTCGCGCGGCTACGTGGTCGGCAAAGAGTACGGCTCGTCCCCGTACCCAGTCTGGCGAGGTCCGCCTCCCGGTTCATCCGCGCTTCGGGTGTTTCTTTCCCGGTAGGTCCCGAAGTGGCGGAGTGTCCCCTCGCAGCAGACGACCCACTCCCGGCGGTCACCCGGATTGGCCCCGGGACGGGAAACGGCCTCCGGTCGATGCAATTCCCTCTGTCCGTCCGGACGTCTCGTTCACGGGGCCGCCGTCGGCGTCGGAGGAAGGGTGGGGCCGAAGTCGGGCGTACCGGAGGATAGGCTCGCGAGCGTGACCGATCCCGCCCAGCTCACCCACGTCGACGCGGCGGGCGCGGCCCGCATGGTCGACGTCTCCGCCAAGGCGGTCTCCGGCCGGCTCGCCGTGGCCGCCGGCCGGCTGCGCACCACGGCCGAGGTGGTCGACCTGCTGCGCCGCGACGGGCTGCCCAAGGGCGACGCGCTCGCCGTCGGCCGGCTCGCCGGCATCATGGGGGCCAAGCGGACCCCGGACCTGATCCCGCTCTGCCACCCGATCGCGCTGCACGGCGTGACCGTCGACCTCGCGCTGACCGACGACACCGTCGAGATCACCGCCACGGCGCGGACCGCCGACCGTACCGGCGTGGAGATGGAGGCGCTGACCGCCGTCGCGGTCGCCGGCCTCGCCCTGGTCGACATGGTCAAGGCGGTCGACCCGGCGGCGTCGGTCGACGCGGTGCGGGTGCTCCGCAAGGAGGGCGGCAAGACGGGCCTGTGGCAGCGGCCGGCGGACCGGCCGTGATCCGCGCCCGGGTGGTGGTCGCCTCGAACCGCGCCTCGGCCGGGGTCTACGCCGACACCAGCGGCCCGCTGCTCGTCGCCGGCCTGCGCGAGCTGGGCTGCCAGGTCGACGACCCGGTGGTGGTGCCCGACGGCGAGCCGGTGGGCGCGGCGCTGCGGGCGGCCCTGGCCGACGGGGTCGACGTGGTGCTGACCAGCGGCGGCACCGGGATCACCCCGACCGACCGCACCCCCGACGTGACCCGCGCGCTGCTCGACCACGAGATCCCGGGCATCGCCGAGGCGATCCGGGCGCACAGCCGGGACCGGGTGCCGACCTCGGCGCTCTCCCGGGGCGTCGCCGGGGTCGTCGGCCGGATGCTGGTCGTCAACCTGCCCGGCTCCACCGGCGGCGCCCGCGACGGCCTCGCCGTCCTCGGCCCGATCCTCACCCACGCCGTCGACCAGCTCCGCGGCGGCGACCACTGAGCGACCGGCACCCGGGACGGCGCGGCCACTGGCCGGGTGGGTCCCGTCGGCCGACGATAGGCTCGGCCGGTGAGCACGGAAACCGCGTCCGCCGCGGAACAGGTCGCCCTGCCCCCGCCGGCCGGCTGGGAGGAGGCCCGCTCCCGGGTGTACGCCGTCGGCCTCGCCGCCGCGCTGCCCGCCGTCGGCCGGCCGCTCGCCGACACCGACGGGCACACCCTCGCCGAGCCGCTGACCACCCGCACCGACCTGCCCGCCTTCCCCACCTCCAGCGTGGACGGCTGGGCGGTGCGCGGGGACGGGCCGTGGCGGGTCGTCGGCCGGGTGCTCGCCGGTGGCAGCCCGGCCCCGCTGACCGACGACGGCACCACCGTCGAGATCGCCACCGGCGCAATGGTGCCCGAGGGGGTCACCGCGATCCTGCGGGTCGAGGAGTCCACCCGCACCGCCGACGGCCGGGTCGCCGGCACCCCCCGGTCGAGCCCGGAGCGGCGCGAGCCAGGCGAGGAGGCACACGCCGGTGAGGAACTGCTCCCGGCGGGCACCCCGGTCGACCCGGCGGTGATCGGCCTCGCTGCCTCCTGCGGGCACGACACGCTGCGGGTGCGCCGGCCGCCCCGCGCCGCGCTGCTGGTCTTCGGCGACGAGCTGCTGACGTCGGGCCCGCCGGCCGCCGGCCGCGTCCGGGACGCCCTCGGGCCGGCCGTGCCGGCGTGGCTGCGCCGGTACGGCTGCCAGGTGCGCCCGGCCGACGTCGTCGGCCCGGTGGCGGACACGCTGCCGGCGCACGTGGCGGCCCTGCGCGCGGCGCTGGCCACCGCCGACCTGGTCTGCACCACCGGCGGCACGATGCACGGCCCGGTCGACCACCTGCACCCCACCCTGGAGGCGCTCGGCGCGGACTACGTGGTCAACACGGTCGCGGTCCGCCCCGGGTTCCCGATGCTGCTGGCCCGGCTGGTCGACCCGGACGGCCGGGTCCGCTTCGTCGCCGGCCTGCCCGGCAACCCGCAGTCCGCGATCGTCGCGCTCGTCTCGCTGGTCGCGCCGCTGCTGGCGGGCCTACAGGGCCGGCCGATGCCGGCGCTGCCGCACGCCACGCTGGCCGAGGCGGTGCCGGGGCGCGGCGACTACACCCACCTGGCCCTGGTCCGGCTGGACCGGGTCGCCGGCACCGCCCACCCGGTCCGGCACGTCGGGTCGGCGATGCTGCGCGGGCTGGCCGGCGCGGACGGCTTCGCGGTCATCCGCCCGGGCACGACCGGCGAGCCGGGCACGCGGGTGCCGGTCGTGCCGCTGCCCCTGCTGCCCGGGGAGCGGTCGTGTCCGTGAGGAGGGGCACCCGATGACGATCGAGGAGTCGACCATCTTCGGCACGGTCACCACCGATCCGCTGGACCTGGCCGCGCACGAGGCGGCGGTGGCCGAGCGGCGGGCCGGGGCGGTGGTGTCGTTCCAGGGCGTCGTCCGCGACCACGACCACGGTCGCGCGGTGCTCAGCCTCGAATACGAGGGGCACCCCAGCGCCGCCGCCGTGCTCCTGGAGGTCGCCGCCGAGATCGCCGCCGACCCCGACGTCTACGCCGTCGCCGTGTCGCACCGCGTCGGCCCGCTCGCCATCGGCGACGCGGCCCTGGTGGCGGCGGTGAGCACCGCGCACCGGGCCGCCGCGTTCGCCGCCTGCGCCCGGCTCGTCGACGAGGTGAAGTCGCGGCTGCCGATCTGGAAACGGCAGGTGTTCGCCGACGGCACCGAGGAGTGGGTCAACTGCCCCTGACGGCGCTGCTCGCAACGCGGCCGAACCGGTCGGCGTAAAAGGCCGGCTCGGCGCCCGGCCGCCACGGCAGCGCGGCGACCAGCACGATCAGCGCCACGGCCAGCGAGTTTTCCATAAGCGCGCCGAACAGGCCGTCCTGGTAGTGCGACACCTCGGGTAGCTGGTGCTCGTACGGCCAGATGGGCGAGATCAGGAACAGCAGGTAGAGCCCCACCGCCGCGACGCCGTGCCGCAGGCCGGTCAGCGTCGGATACCAGATCGGCGAACGCAGCCCGTTGACTCCGGGGAGCCCGCCGTAGGACGACGCCGGGCCGGGCCGCTGCGCCGCGCCCCGGCTCGCCTCCCGGCGGCGCAGCGCGGCGTCGCCCAGCACGACGACCGCCGGGATGACCCAGACCAGGTGGTGCGACCAGGAGATCGGGCTGACCACGTTGGCGGTGAGGCCGACCAGGGTGAACGCGGTCAGCTCGTCGCCGTCGGCACGCGCGCTGACCGCCCGGGACAGCCCGAGCGCGAGCACCAGCACCGAGAACGACAGCCAGAGCAGCCCCGGGGTCTCGATCGAGTCGTAGAGCCGGGCCAGCAGGCCGGCGAGGGACTGGTTGGGGGTCATGTCGGCCGCGCCGACCCGCTCGGTCTGCCAGAGCACGCCACCGAAGTAGGCCCGCGACTCCGCGCCGACCAGCGCGAAGCCGGCGAGGGTCACCCCGATCGCGGTGCCGACCGCCGTGGCCGCCGCCCGCCACTGCCGGGTGATCACGAGGTACGCGACGAACAGCGCCGGCGTCAGCTTGACGGCGGTGGCCAGGCCGATGCCGACCCCGGCCCACGCCCCGCTGTACACGAACCGCCGCAGCGGCCCGGCCGCGTCGTCGAAGCGGGTGCCCCGCCGGGCCCGCCAGCGCAGCCCGATCAGGTCGCCCATGATCAGGGCGAACAGCAGCAGGTTGACCTGCCCGTAGCCTAGGGTCTCGCGCCCCGGCTCGATGGCGATGGCCATCGGCGTCGCGATGCCCACCGTGTACCACAACGGCCAGCCCAGCCGGTCGACGACGGGCCGCAGCAGCCCGGCCAGGACGAGGGCGAGCGCGCCGATGCTGGCCAGCGCGTTCAGCCAACCGGCGACGTCCACGGGCACCAGCGCCATGGGCAGCATCACCAGCGCGCCGAACGGCGGGTAGGTGAAGCCGAGCGTGGTGGAGGGGGCGATGAAGTCGTACAGCTCGTTGCCGTTCGCCCACCACACCACCGCGCCGTGGTAGATCTTCATGTCGAAGAAGTTGTACGGCCGCCCGAAGGCGCCGATCGCGAGCCACGCGGCGTACGCGACGGTGGCGATCACACCGGCGCGTACCGCCGTCCTGCGGTCGACCCCACGGGTCGCGCGACGGACCGGAGCGAGGCGGTCCATCCGTCGTCCGACGGTCGCCGGCACGTCGTGGCCACCCCCATACCAAGGTCGTCCTACCCGTCCAGGTCCAGCACGGAGCCTAGAACGGCGCCTCACGTTGATGCCTCCCGCGTTATGCGACCGTGTCCGATCCCACACTGGTTTTTTACATTTCCACCGCGTTAACGCCTACCGGGCGGTTCAGGTAATTCGTGGCGTTGGCGGGGGCGGGCCAACGGGAAGGCAGGGCGCGCCGCAGGTCAGCCGGGCAGTCGACGGGCGGTGGCGGCCGAGCGTACGGCGATCCGGGCCTCGCGGCGGGCGGTCCGGACGGCGCGGGCCACCGACCGTCGCGAGTGGCCGATCCGGTGACCGGCGCGCCACCGCAGCCCCGGCTTGCCCTCGGTGTCGGCGGCGGCCAGCAGCAGCCCGCCGAAGAGCCCGAGGTTCTTCAGGAAGTGGACCTGGTTCTGCATGCGCTCGGCCGGGTCGGTGCTGTTCCAGAAGGGATGACCGGCGGCGGTCGTCGGGATCAGCGTGCCGGCGAGCAGCAGCGCGGCCGGGCGGGTGAACTTCCCGGTGGCCAGCATCAGCCCGCCGACGAGCTGGGTGGCCGAGTTGGCGCGGACCAGCGTCTCGGTGTCGGTGGGGATGCGGGGGGAGACCTGCTGGAGCAGCGGGGTCACCCGATCGGTGACCGGCTTCGCCGCCGGCACCAGCCGCCCCGGATGTTGGAGGCCGCGGGCGCCGCTGACCACGAAGATGCCGCTCAGCATGACGCGGGCGAGGGAACGCACGGGTGTCATGGCTCAGTCATACCCCGTCGGGGGCGTCGCCACCCCTGCAACGGCCCGATCCGATCGGCGAACGTGTACGTCGCCGGCCTGCCCGGGCCTGCGGAGCGCCACGCCGATCGGGGCGACCGTCGGTGGTGGACCCGGCCCGGCGGGTAACCTCGCCCGGGTGACGACTCTGCGGCTGCGTCCCGAGGGCCCGGCGGACACCGGCCCCGTCCGGCGGGTGCTGACCGCCGCGTTCGCCCGCCCGGACGTGTCGACCCCGCCCGAGGTGGGGCTCGTCGAGGACCTGCGCGGCACCGACGCCTGGATTCCCGAACTGGCCATGGTCGCCGAGTACGGCGGCGAGGTGGTCGGCTACGCCCTGCTCACCCGGGTCCACGTCCGCGGCGACGGCGGGAGCGCCCCGGCGTTGGCCCTCGGCCCGGTGGCGGTCGCCCCCCACCGGCAGCGGGTCGGCCACGGCACGGCCGTGGTGCAGGCCGCCCTGGACGCCGCCACCGAGCTCGGCGAGCGCCTCGTGGTGGTGCTCGGCGACCCGGCCTACTACCGGCGGTTCGGCTTCACCCGGGCCGACCGGATGGGGCTGACCAGCCCGTGGTCCGGCCTGGGCGAGCCGTGGCAGGCGCTGGTCCTGCCCGCCAGCACCAGCGGGGACGGCCCCGTGCCCCGGGGCGAGGTGCTGTTCCCGCCGCCCTGGTCGAAGGTCTGACCACCCGGCGCGCTCAGGCGGGCTGGGTGCGCAGGTAGCGGCCGAAGTGCGGGACGGTGAACGCGACCGTCCCGCGCTCCCCGGAGTAGATCAGCCCCTTCTTGATCAGCGCGTCCCGCGCCGGGGAGAGGCTCGCCGGCTTGCGCCCGAGCGCCCGGGCGATCTCGGCGGTCGGCACGGCCGCGTCCATGTCGTCCCGGCCGCCCGCGTCCCCCTCCACCAGGGACAGGGTGGCCATCGCGCGCATGTACTCGCGCTCGGCCGGCGTGGCCCGCTCGAACCGGGAGCCGAAGAAGCCCACCGCCAGCTCGGCCTCCGCCTCGGGGGCGGCCACCCGGACGTCCGCGTCGGTGATCGGCGAACGGGGCGCGTGGTCCCAGGTGGCCTTGCCGTACGCCTGGACGAAGTACGGGTAGCCGCCCGACTTCTCGTAGAGCAGGTCGAGGGCCTTCGGCTCGTACGCGACCTCCTCGCGCTCGGCCGGCGCGCAGAGCGCCTGGTCGGCGGCGATCCGGTCGAGACGGTCGATGCGCTGGTAGCGGAACAGCCGCTCCGAGTACGACTTGGCGGCGCTGAGCACGGCCGGCAGGTGCGGCAGGCCCGCGCCCACCACGATCAGCGGCGCGCCGAGCTGGGACAGCTCGTGGCAGGCGGCGCAGAGCGCCGAGACGTCCTCGGGGCCGAGATCCTGCATCTCGTCGATGAAGACGGCGATGCCGGTGCCGACGTCGGCGGCCACCGCCGCAGCGTCACTGAGCAGCTCCACCAGGTCGATCTCGATGTCCCCGGAGTCGGCCCGACCGGTCGCGGCCGGCACGTCGATGCCCGGTTGCCAGCGGTCGCGCAGCTTCGGGGCCGCGCCCGCCCGGCCGCCCGGCGCGGAGCGCTGGCCGAACGCCTTCAGCACCGCGAGGAACGCGTCGATCCGGTCCGGGGCGCGGTGCCGGGGCGCCAGCTCCCGCACCGCCATGTGCAGCGCGGCGGCGACCGGGCGACGCAGCGACTGGTCGGGTCGCGCCTCGATCTTGCCGGTGCCCCAGAGGTGGGTGATCGCCTGCGAGCGCAGGGTGTTGAGCAGGACGGTCTTCCCCACGCCGCGCAGGCCGGTGAGCATCAGGCTGCGTTCGGGCCGGCCCCGCGCGATGCGCTCCAGGACGACGTCGAAGACGTCCAGCTCCCGCCCCCGCCCCGCGAGCTCGGGCGGGCGCTGGCCGGCGCCCGGAGCGTACGGGTTGCGGACCGGATCCACGAATCGCACAGTATCGGGCCGTCTAGCTGCGAGGCTAGACATCCGTAGAGGACCCTACCGGCGTGTCGCCGGCCGTCGAGGCAAAACTAGGGCTGTCTAGCGTGGACGCTAGACAGCCCTAGTTTCGGGTAGCGGCTCCCGCGCTCCGGCGGGCGCGCCTCCTCAGCTCGTGCGCCGCTTCAGGCAGAGCACGTAGTCGAGGGCGTTGATCGGGTTGTCGCTGACGAAGTTGGCGGTCGCGTCCGGCGACGCCGTCTTGCACCGCTCGCCGTCCGTGGTGCCCGGGATGCGCAGCAGGACCTCGTACGTGTCCGGTCCGCACGGGACCTTCCGCAGGTCGGCGTTGGCGTCCGTGCCGTCGTTGACCACGCAGTCGCCCCTGGCGAAGTCCTGGTCGTCGTCCTCGGTCGGGCTCGGCTCGGCCGTGGTCGGGGCGGCCGTCGGAACGTCGCTCGGCCCGCCCGTCGGCACCGCCGACGTGGTCACCGCTGGCGCGGCGGAGCCGCCGTCGTCGTCGGCCGCCTGCCAGATCCCCCACCCGGCCAGGGCGAGGCACGGGCAGAGCAGCAGCACGACCACCAGGGCGATGATCAGGGCGATCCGGCCGCCCCGGCGCGGCGCGGGCGGGGCGACGGGCGGCGGCCCGTACCCGGGGGGCGGCGGCGGGCCCCACGGCCCGGCCGGTCCCGGCTGCTGGGCGGCGGGCGGGAAGGGGCCCGGGGGCGGGTACGCGCCGGGCTGGCCCGCGGGCGGGAAGGGGCCGGGCGGCGGGTACCCGCCCGGCTGGCCGGCCCCCGGCCCCGGGGGCGGGTAGCCCGGCTGCTCCGCGGCGTAACCCGGATGGCCCGGCTGGTCACCGGCGGGTGCCGGGCCCCACTGCGGCAGGGTCGGGTCGACCGGAGGGCCGGCGGGCGGCCTGGCGTACGGGTCGTCGGGCGCGCCGGAGCCGGGCGGTCCGAAGGATGACATCTCTCCCCCAGGGGTGTGACGGACGGAGGGCGCCGCACCGGACGAGCGGCGTCAGCGCGGCTTCGGCGCGGATCAGCGGATCAGCGGATCAGCGGAGCTTCAGGCAGAGCACGAAGTCCAGGGTGTCCAGCTGGCTGTCGAAGAAGTACCAGTTGGTGTAGCCGGTCACCTTGGCGCACTTCGCCTCGGCGTCCTTCTCCCCGCTGGTCTGCCCGTCGAACCGGCGCAGCACCTCGTACGTCTTCGGGCCGCACGGGCTGATCAGCAGCTTGGGTTTGCCGCCCGCCGGCCCCTCGTTGCGCACGCACTGCCCCACCTTGACGAACCGGGGATCCGCCGACGACTCGGGCGCCGGGGCGGTGGGCGCGGTCGTCGGCGCCGCCGGGGTGTCCTCCACCGTCGGTGCGGCGCTGGGCGCGGCGGGGCCCGCGGCGGGCGGCGGATCGTCCTGCCGCAGCAGATACCACACGGCCGCCCCGCCGACGAGCGCGAGCACGACCAGGGTGGCCAGCACGGCGGTCAGCGGGCCGCGTCCGCGCCCGCGGTCCGTCGGCGACCCTGCTTCCCCGGGGTACGGCGGCGCGGGCCGCCCGGGATACGAAGGCGGGCCTCCTCCCGGGTACGGCGGCACCGGCTCTCCCGGGTACGGCGGCGCTCCGCCCGACCTCGGGTACGGCGCGGGGGGCTGCCGGTCGTCGGCGTACCGGTCGCCGGGGCGCGCCGGGCCCGCTCCCACCGGCCGGTAGACGTCGGTGTGGCCCGGGTCGTGGGGTCCCGGCGGGCCCCACGGGCCCGGCTGCGGTTCCCGGGCACCGGGCGCGAACCGGCCGGGGTCACCCGGCCACGGCCCCCGGTCGGCCGGATGGGGGCCGGGCTGCGGGGGACCGTACCGCCCGGCGGAACCCGGCTCGGGCGGCCCGGCGTAGGTCGGATACGGGCCCGGTCCGGGCGGATAGCCGCCCTGCGGATACGGGGCCGGTCCGGGCCGGTAGCCGGCCTGCGCCGGATACCCCGGCTCCGGCGCGCCCGGCCGGCGCGGCTGGTCCGCCGCGTCCGGGTCCCGCCAGGCGTCGTCCGCCCACGGCTCGGCCGGGGTGCCGTACCCGTCGTCGGGTCGTCGCCCGGGCCACGCCCCGGCGGGACCCTCACCCGGTGGTCCGTAGTTCGACATGCACACCCTCCTACCCCGAGCGGTGAGGCCGGCCACCAACCAGGGACACCGACGCCGTGGTCACCGTAGCGTGGCGAACCGATGACATCACCACCCCGGCGGGTTACGCCACCCCTACCGAACGTGCCGGAGCCGACCGGAGCAGCCGCCGCGCCGGCGGCCCGACCGGCGCTGATCTGGGCGGCGCTGGCCGCCGTCTACGTCCTCTGGGGCTCCACCTACCTGGCCATCCGGGTCGCGGTGGAGTCGCTGCCGGCCCTCGCGTCGGCCGGCCTCCGGTTCGGCGCGGCCGCCGCCGTGCTCGCCCTCGTCCTCCGGGTACGCCGAGGCGCCGGCGCCCTGCGCGTCGACCGGCGGCAGCTCGGCTCCGCCGCGCTCGTCGGCGTGCTCCTGCTGGCCGGCGGCAACGGCCTGGTGGTGCTCGCCGAGTCGGGGCCGCCTGGGACGGCGGTGCCCTCCGGCATCGCGGCGCTGCTCGTCGCCACGGTCCCGCTGCTGGTCGTCCTGCTCCGTACGTTCGGCGGCGACCGGCCCCCGGTGTGGACGTTCGCCGGGGTGACGCTGGGCTTCCTCGGCCTGGTCCTGCTCGTGCTGCCGACCGGCGGGTCCGGCGCGGCGCCGCTGGCCGGCGCGCTGACCGTGGTCGCGGCGGCCACCTGCTGGTCGGTCGGGTCCTACCTGGCCGGGCGGATCCGGCTGCCCACGGATGCGTTCGTCGCCACCGTCTACGAGATGATCGCCGGCGCGGTGGCGCTGACCGTGCTCGCCGCCGCCCGGGGCGAACTGCGGGACCTCGACCCGGGGCAGGTCACCGCCCGGTCCTGGTTCGCCCTCGCGTACCTGATGGTCGCCGGCTCGCTGGTCGCCTTCACCGCGTACGTCTGGCTGCTGCACCACGCGCCGATCTCGCTGGTGTCCACCTACGCGTACGTGAACCCGGTGGTCGCGGTCGCGCTCGGCGCGCTGCTGGTCGCGGAGCCCGTCACCGCCCAGGTGCTGCTGGGCGGCGCGGTGATCGTCGCCGGGGTCGCGTTGGTGGTCAGCACGGAACGCCCCGGACGGCGCACCGGGGCGGCGGCCCGACCGGCCCGGCGGTAGCGTCCGGCCGGTGCCCACCACCGGCGTGCTCGCTCTCGCCCTGACCGGAGCGGCGACCGGGGCGTTCGTGCCGTGGCTGGCGGGACGCTGGGCCGGCGTACCCCGGGCCGCCCCGCGACGGCCCGCGCCCGGCCGGCGCGGGGCGGCCCGGGGGAGGGCGGTGGCCTGGGCGGCGGTGGCCGCCGTGGTGTTCGGCGGGCTCGGCGTCGCACCCGGCGTCGGCCCGGCGCTGCCGGCGTTCCTCGCGGTGGCGGCGGTCGGTCTGGTGCTCGCGGCGGTCGACCTGGCCTGCCTGCGGCTGCCGGACCCGCTGGTCGGCCTGGCGGCGCTCGGCGCGGCGGCCGGGCTGGTTGTGGCGGCGGCGGCCGACGGCCGGCCGGGCCGGCTGTTCGCGCCGCTGGCCGGTGCGGGGCTGTCGTTTCTCGGGTACGCGCTGCTCGCCCTCCTGCCCGGCTCGCGGCTCGGCTTCGGGGACGTGAAGCTGGCCGCCGTGCTGGGGCTGCCGCTGGGCTGGCTGGGCTGGTCGGCGCTGCTGGCCGGGCTGGCCCTGCCGCACGTGCTGCACGGGCTGGCCGTGCTCGGCCTGCTGGCCGCCCGCCGGGCGCACCGGGACACCCTGCTGCCGCTCGGGCCGGCCCTGCTCGCCGGCGCCTGGCTGGCGGCCCTCACCGCCTGAGCCGCCCGGCCGCCCCGCCGCCCCGCCGCCCGCCGTTCCGCCGTGAGTGGTGAGAAGGGGGCCCTTCTCTACCTCAGGCGTTAACAGGGGCCCCTTCCTTTCACAGCAGGCGGAGCTGGCGGTCCTTCGGGCGGCGGGGCTCCGCCTCGCCCAGGCGCTCGAACAGCCCCGGGTCGATCACGTCGAGGAACGGCGTCGGCCGGCAGTCCCGCTCCGCCCCGTGCCGGCTGCGCCGGGCCGCGTGGCTGACGTAGAGCCGGTCCTGGGCCCGGGTGAGGCCGACGAAGAACAGCCGCCGCTCCTCGGCGATCGCGTCCTCGTCGGGCGTCGAGCCGGGCCAGCGCAGCGGGAGCAGGCCGTCCTCGCAGCCGACGAGGAACACGACGGGGAACTCCAGCCCCTTCGCGGCGTGCAGGGTGAGCAGGGTGACCGCCTCGGCGCGCGGGTCGAGGGCGTCCACCTCCGCGCCGGTGGCGAGTTGGGACAGGAACAGCTCCAGGTCGTCGCCGCAGCGCCGGGCCAGCGGGGTGAGCAGGTCGACGGCGGCGCGGACCTCCTCGGGGCGCACCACGCCGGACCCATCGAGGGTGGGGGCGGCGAACCGGTCGGCGACGACCTGTGCGGCGAGGCGTATCCGGGCGGGCAGGCCGCCGGAGCCGTCGGCGTGCCGCAGCTCGCGGGCGATCGCGGCCACCCCGGGCCGGTCGCGCAGCCGGTCGTGCGAGCGCTTCTGCACGGGCACGTTGGCGCGGGCCAGGGCGTCGACGATGGGGGCGGCCTGCGCGTCGGTGCGGTACAGCACGGCGATGTCGGAGAAGGACAGGTTCGTGGACCGGCCGTCGATGCGCCCCGAGTCCAGGGACCGGTGGGACAGGCCGCCGACGAGGTCGTCGACGGTGCGTACGACGAAGTCGGCCTCGTCGGCGACGGACGCGGCGGCGTACCGGCCGACCAGCGGGGCCTCCGGGTCGAGCCGGGCCGGGTCGAGCCGGCGGCCCCGGACCAGCGACGACGGCGCGATGGCCTGCACGGCGGCGGCGAGGATCGGGGCCGAGGAGCGGTAGTTGCGGTTGAGCCGCACCAGCCGTGCGTCGGTGAAGTCCTGCGAGAAGCGCAGGAAGTAGCCGACGTCAGCGCCCCGGAACGAGTAGATCGCCTGGTCGGGGTCGCCGATCGCGCACAGGTTGCCGTCGGCGGGGCTGAGCAGGCGCAGCAGCTCGTACTGGACGGCGTCGACGTCCTGGTACTCGTCCACGAAGATCCACTGCCAGCGGTCCCGGTAGCGTTGCGCCAGCTTCCGGTCGGCGCGCAGCAACTCCACCGGCAGGGTGAGCAGGTCGTCCAGGTCGACCAGGTCCCGCTTGCGCAGCAGCGCGGTGTAGGCCGCCTGGTCCTCGCCCGCCTCCGCCTTCGCCGCCGCCCGGTCGGCGTCGTCGGCGATGCGGAAGTCGGCCGGCAGCCCGGCGACGCCCGCGTTTTCCCGCAGGATGGTCAGGCCCAGCGAGTGGAACGTGCCGACGGTGATGTCCTCGGCGACGGGCCCGAGCAGCCCGTCGAGGCGGTGCCGCAGCTCCTCGGCGGCCCGCCGGGTGAAGGTGATCGCGAGGCAGCGCTCCGGGAACACGTTCAGCTCGGCGCACAGGTAGGCGATCCGGTGGGTCAACGTGCGGGTCTTGCCGGTGCCCGGGCCGGCGACGATCAGCAGCGGGCCGCCCGGCGCGGACGCGGCCACCCGCTGCATCGCGTCCAGCCGGTCCAGCAGCCCGGTGCCGACCTCCTCCATGCCCGCGAGCATCGGCTCGAACGGCTCGTGCGGGGAGGGCTGCGGCGGGATCGGCGGCGGCGGGGCCGGCGCGGCGGGCTTCCGCTTCGGCTCGGCCTTCGCGGCGGCCGGGCGCTTCGCCTTCGCCGCCGGCTCCGCGGCCGGTCGCTGCGCCGGCACGGGTACGTCGAACAGCGTCTCCGCCTGCGCCCCCGAACCCTTCCCGCCCAGCTCCGCCGGGTCGAAGAGGGTGATCACCCCGTACTCGCCGTCGTAGCCGGGCACCCGGCGCACGTCGCCCCGGCGCAACCGGCCGATGCCCTCGGCGAGCAGCTCCCCGCCGACGCGGCCGATCTCGTCGAGCGGGGCGCGGGTCAGGATCTCCAGCTCCGGGCCGAGCGCGGCGACGAGGTCGTTGAGCTTCCCCTCGACCTTCTTGGACTTGGGGCCCACGTGGTTCAGCTCGCCGAGGATCTCGGCCAGCGGCACCAGGTGGGTGACGTCCCGGGCGTGGGCCGGCCGGTGCCCCTCGGGCCGGTCGGCCAGCTCCTCGACGCGGCTGAGCACCCCGACCGTGAGCGGCTTGCCGCACTCGGGGCAGCGCCCGCCGGCCGCCCGGGTCCGCTCCGGCGACCAGTTGACGCCGCAGAGCCGGTGCCCGTCGGCGTGGTACTTGCCCTCCTCGGGGAAGAACTCGATGGTGCCGGCGAGCCCGTCGCCGGTGCGCAGCGCCTCCCGGATCGCAAAGTAGTCGCGGCCCGTGGCGAAGACCGTCGCCTCGCGGGCCAGGGCGGGCGGCGAGTGGGCGTCCGAGTTGGACACGAGCTGGTAGCGGTCGAGGCTGCCGACCCGCCAGTTCATCTCCGGGTCCGACGACAGCCCGGTCTCCACCGCGAAGACGTGCCCGGCCAGGTCGGCGTAGCAGTCGGCGATCGCGTCGAACCCCGACTTCGAGCCCAGCGCCGAGAACCACGGCGTCCAGATGTGCGCCGGCACGAGGTAGCCGTCCGGGCTGGCCTCCAGGGTGATCTCCAGCAGGTCCCGGGAGTCGAGGCCGAGGATGGGCCGCCCGTCGGAGGCGATGTTGCCGATCCGCCCGAGGGCGGTGTTGAACCGCTCCACCGCGTCCAGATCGGGCAGGTAGACCAGGTGGTGCACCTTGCGGGTGCGGTCGTCCCGCTTGTAGATCGTGGAGATCTCCACGCTGAGCATGAACCGGACCGGGTCCGCCTCCGCCTCGCTGGCCAGCCGGGGCGGCAGCCGGCGGGCGACGTCCCGCTCCGCCTCCGGGGAGAGCCGGTACAGGCCCGGTTCGGCCGGGTGCAGCGTCTGGCGCAGGTGGTCGTACCAGGCGGGGTGGGTGAAGTCGCCGGTGCCGAGCACCCCGATGCCCTTGCGCCGGGCCCACCAGGCGAGGTTCGGCATGGTCAGGTCGCGGCTGCACGCGCGCGAATACTTCGAGTGGATGTGCAGGTCCGCGACGAACGGCGAGGGGCCGGCCGGGGGTACGGCGCTGAACGGGAGCACGCCGCATCCTGTCACGCCCGCCCCGACGCCCGCCCGCCGCCACGCGTACGCGTGACCTGAGCAATCCTTGTCTGGACACCGGGGCGAGGGCGCGCTACGCCGATCAGGGGGTGCGCAGCTCCACAAGGGTGACCTGGGGGTTCGCCCCCACCCGCACCGGCGGGCCCCAGAAGCCGGCACCGTTGGTGACGTACACCTTCGTGCCGTCGACCTCGCCGAGGCCGGACACGACCGGCTGCTGGAGCCGGACGGCCAGGTCGAACGGCACCATCTGGCCGCCGTGGGTGTGCCCGGACAGTTGCAGGTCCACGCCGAACTTCGCGGCCTCGACGGCGGCGATCGGCTGGTGGGCCAGCAGCACCACCGGGCGGCTCGGGTCCCGGTCGCCGAGCGCGGCGGCGAAGTCGGCGGGGGCGGCCAGCCCGGTCCCGGCGGCGGTGACGTCGTTCACCCCGGCCAGGTCGAGCACCCCCGCCGGGGTGCGGATCTCCTGGCGGACGTTCTGGAGCACCCGCAGGCCGAGCCGGTCCACCTCCCGCACCCACTCCTCCACGCCGGAGTAGTACTCGTGGTTGCCGGTGACGAAGAAGCTGCCGTAGCGGGAGCGCAGGTCGCCCAGCGGGGCCGCCGCCTCGCCCAGCTCGGCGACCGACCCGTCGACCAGGTCGCCCACGATCGCGACGAGGTCGGCGTCCAGCCGGTTGATCATCGCGACGATCCGCTCGGTGTGCGCCCGGCCGCGCAGCGGGCCGAGGTGGATGTCGGAGACGGTGGCGATGCGCAGCCCGTCCATGCCGCGCGGGAGCTTCGCCAGCGGGATCTGCACCCGGTCCAGCCGGGGCGGGCCGAGGGCGTTGCGTACCCCGTATCCGACGGTGCCCGCGGCCGTGAGGCCCGCGAAGATCGCCGCACCGCGGGCCAGCAGCAGCCGGCGGGACGGGTCGTGGTCCGGCTGGTCGACGGCCCCGGCAGCCGGCGGGTCGGCGGCGCCGGGCGCGCCCACCAGCACCGGCTCGGGCGCGGCGGCGGCCGGCTCGGCGGCGACCGCCCGGCGGCGCAGCACCCGCCGGGCGACCAGCAGCGGCACCTCCAGCACGACCAGCGCGACCAGCAGGTAGAACATCAGGGCCAGCCACACGTACCCGGGCCAGGCCAGCCAGTACAGGCCGTTCTGGGTGCCGGCCATCGTGGCCGGCACGAGCAGCGTGAGCAGCGCCGCCGCGACCGCGCCGGCCCGGCGCAGCCGCCGCGACCCGGTGGTGTCGGCGACCAGGCGCTTCCACAGGTAGAGGTGGATGAGGCCGATCACGACCAGCACGAAACCCACCAGAGCCACAACCGCCAACACCGAGCCTCCTCAGCCGCCCGCGAACGGCGGCAGCACGTCGATCGTCGCCCCTGCCGGCAGCGGTGTCCGGCGATCGTGACAGGTCACGCCGTCGACCAGGAAACTCGCCACCCTCAGCACGGCGGCGAGGCGCTCGCCGTGCCGTCTCGTCAGTTCGTCCGTGAGTTCGTCCAGGCAACGGCCGGCGGGCGCGGTCTCCTCCGCCGTGCCGGCGGCGGCCCGCGCCCCGGCGAAGTAGCGGATGGTGAGCTGGTCGGGCACGTCGCGGGGCACCGGTCAGCCGCCGATCGCGGACATCGGCCGGGCCGGCTGGAGGAACGACGGGTCGTCGATGCCGTGCCCGGCCCGCTTGCCCCACATCGCCGCCCGCCACCGCCGGGCCAGCTCGTCGTCGTCCGCCCCGGCCCGCAGCGCGCCGCGCAGGTCGGACTCCTCGGTGGCGAAGAGGCACGCCCGGACCTGCCCGTCGGCGGTGAGCCGGGTGCGGTCGCAGTCGCCGCAGAACGGCCGGGTCACGCTGCCGATCACGCCGACCCGGGCGGGACCGCCGTCGACCAGCCAGGTCTCGGCGGGGGCCGCGCCGCGCTCGGCCGGGTCGGGGGTCAGGTCGAATCCGGTACGCGGGAGGCCGGCTCCGGTGTGCGGGCTGCCTCCGGTGTGCGGGCCGGCTCCGGTGTGCGGGAGGCTGGCTCCGGTCTGCGGGCCGGCTCCGGCGCTCGGGCTGGCTCCGGTACGCAGGCTGGCCAGGATCTCGTCGGCGGTGACCATGGCGGCCCGGTCCCAGCCGTGCTGGGCGTCCAGCGGCATCTGCTCGATGAACCGCAGCTCGTAGCCGTGGGCCAGGGCGAAGCGGAGCAGCGCGGGGGCCTCGTCGTCGTTGACGCCCCGCATCAGCACACTGTTGATCTTCACCGGGTTGAGCCCGGCGGCGGCGGCCCCGGCCAGCCCGGCGAGCACGTCCGCGAGCCGGTCGCGGCGGGTCAGCCGGGCGAAGCGAGCGGCGTCGAGTGTGTCCAGCGACACGTTCACCCGGTCCAGGCCGGCGGCCCGCAGCGCGGGCGCCAGCCGGTCGAGCCCGAGCCCGTTCGTGGTCAGCGAGATCCGGGGCCGGGGCGTCAGCCCGGCCACCGCCGCGACGATGCCGACCACCCCGGGGCGGATCAGCGGCTCCCCGCCAGTGAACCGCACCTCGGTCACCCCGAGCCGCTCCACCGCCACCCGGACCAGCCGGACGATCTCGTCGTCGCCCAGCAGCCGCGACCCGGCCAGCCAGGGCAGCCCCTCGGCCGGCATGCAGTAGGTGCAGCGCAGGTTGCACTTGTCGGTCAGCGAGACGCGCAGGTCCCGGGCGACGCGGCCGTACCGGTCGACGAGGACGCCGTCGGTCCCTCGCGCGGCGGTCACCGTTCGACGGTAGCGCGCCCGGCCCCGCGCAGGGCGTCCCGGGCGGCGGTGCCGACCGCATCGCGGTACGCCCCGCCGAACAGAGCGGTGTGCACCAGCAGCAGGTGCAGCTGGTGCAGCGGCACCCGCTCGCGCCACCCGTCGGCCAGCGGCCACGCCTCCCGGTAGGCCGCCATGATCCGCTCGCCGTGCGGCGGTCCGCCGAAGAGCGCCAACTGGGCCAGGTCGGTCTCCCGGTGCCCGCCGTGCGCCGCCGGGTCGACCAGCCACGCCCGCCCGTCGGCAGCCCAGAGCACGTTGCCCGGCCACAGGTCGCCGTGCACCCGGGCCGGCGGCTCGTCGCCGCCGAACTCGCCGACCCGCTCGACGACCTGCTCGACCAGGGCGGTCTCGGCGGCGGTGAGCGCGCCGGAATCGACCGACGTCCGCAGGTACGGCAGCAGCCGCCGGTGGGCGAACCACACCGGCCAGGGGCCGTCGTCCGGCGTGTTGTCCTGGGGGAGCGCGCCGACGAAACCGGCCCACTCCGCGCCGAACACGGGGGCCCCAGCGCGGTGCAGCGCCGCCAGCTCGCGGCCCAACCGCTCGGCCGCCTCCGGCGTCGGCTCGCCGGGCTCCACCCAGTCGAGCGCCAGCAGCTCCGGCAGTGCCACCACCACCTCCGGTACGGCCACCGCGCCGGCCTCCCGCAGCCAACGCAGCCCGGCCGCCTCGGCCGCGAAGAAGCCCTCCGGCACCGGCCGTCCGGCCCGCTCCGCGGGCCACGTCTTCGCGAAGACCGAGTGCCCGTCGTCCAGGGTCAACCGGGACGCCGCGCAGACGTCCCCGCCGGCCACCGGCGTCTCCCGGATCCGCTGGTGGGTGAGGAAGGTGGGGAGGTGCTCCGGATGCGCCCGCAGGTACGCCAGGTCCATGTGCGCAAGGTAGCCGCTGCGCCGCCCCGCCGTGCGGCCCGCCTCTCCTGCGCACCGTCGACGCATTGCGCTGAACTGCTCGAATACCGTGCGTAGTGTGGATGGTGCGGCGTGTCGTCCACAGGGCCTCCGGGGGTGCCCCCGCCCGGCCCACGCTGCCTGCATGACCCGCACCGATCCCGCCCGGCTCACCGTCCGCTCCCCCGCCGACCTCATCGCCGCCGTGCCCTACCTGCTCGGCTTCCACCCCGCCGACAGCGTGGTGGTGGTCGCCCTGCGGGGCAGGCGGATAGTCTTTGCCGCCCGCGCGGACCTGCCCGGCCCCGGCGACGACCCGCTGGACCCGGCCGCCCACCTGGCCGGCGTGATCGCCCGGCAGGGGGCCGAGTCCGCCACCGTGCTCGGCTACGGCGACGCGTCGGGGGTAACCCCCGCCGTCGACGCGGTACGCGACTCGCTGACCGCAGCAGGGCTGGCCGTGCTCGACGCGCTGCGGGTCACCGGCGGCCGATACTGGTCGTACCTGTGCGACGAGCCGGCCTGCTGCCCGCCCGAGGGCACCCCGTACGACACCGGCACCAGCGAGGTCAGCGCGGCGGCCGTCTTCGCCGGCCAGGTGGCGCTGCCCGACCGGGCGGCCCTGACCGCACAGGTGGCCCCGTTCGGCGGCCCGGCGCGGGTGGCGATGCGCCACGCGGTCGACCGCGCCGAACGGAGACTGGACGACCTGATCACCGCAGCCGGCGAGGCCGACCTGCTCGGCGGCCGGGCGCTGCGCCGGGCCGGCGTCGACGCCGTACGCGCCGCCCTGCGGGGAAGCCGCCGGGGTGAGCGGCTCACCGACGACGAGGTGGCCTGGCTGACCCTGCTGCTGACCCACCTGCCCGTCCGGGACCACGCCTGGGAACGCACCGACGGGCGGGACCGCGACATCGCCCTCTGGACGGACGTCCTGCGCCGCGCCGAGCGGGACCTGATCGCCGCCCCGGGCTCGCTGCTCGCCTTCGCCTGCTGGCGGGCGGGGCAGGGGGCGCTGGCGGCGGTGGCGCTGGAACGGGTGCTGGAGGCACATCCGGACTACTCGCTCGGCCTGCTCCTGGACGACCTGTTGCGCCGTGGGGTGCCGCCGTCGCAGCTCGACGGCTGGCCCGCGAACCGCCCTCCGGGGGTGCTTCGGCGGCGGCGACGTCGCCGTGATCCCTGATCCCTGATCCGTGAAGCGGGTGCTGGTCGGCTCGCTCGGTGTGGGTGAGGGTTCGTCGGGGCCTGTCCGTTCGGCGTCGGTGGGGGGTTCGTCAGGGCCTGTCCGTTCGGCGTCGGTGGGGGTTCGCCGGGGCCCGCCCGCTCCGGGCGGTCAGGCTTGATCCCTCCGCGGGCGGGCCCCGGCGAACCCCTGACGTGGCCATGGTCCGCACGACTGCGCGGGGTGCTGGCCGCTTCTGACTGGTCGGCTTGCTCTCCCGGCCGCTCCAGCGGCGGTTGCCCGGGACTCCACCCAGCCCGGGCCGCTCCCAACCGGTAGACCTTGGCGAGAAACGGCCCCTGGAGGGGCCATCTCTTGCCAAGATCTGTATCCGATTCGGATTCATTTCTGTCGGGGTGTGTGCCGTGCTATCAAGGCTTGCGGCACACGCGCACGGATGCGCTCCCGCCGTATCCTGCGTGCGACCCGGAGTGGCTAAGAGCGGTATCGGGCAAGATTCGATCTTGCGCGGAGAAGTGAAGGAAAGCGGCAAAGTTGATCTTTGGCGCTGCAGGTCAAGAAGTCTGCTCCCCGCACACGCGGGGGTGATCCCAGGTGTTGTGCCTGACTGTACGCCCACAGTGGCTGCTCCCCGCACACGCGGGGGTGATCCCGCCCTTGCCGTCACGTTTCCACGCTCGCCAGACTGCTCCCCGCACACGCGGGGGTGATCCGGACGAGGGTCGCCGAGAGGGTGACCACGGCGACTGCTCCCCGCACACGCGGGGGTGATCCGGGCGCATCGCGGGGCTGGGCTGCGGAAACAGCCTGCTCCCCGCACACGCGGGGGTGATCCCGCGGCCGATGGCCAGCGCCGCGGCGTCGGCCTCTGCTCCCCGCACACGCGGGGGTGATCCGGCAGCACGCCCGGCGCCAACCAGGGACGAGGTCTGCTCCCCGCACACGCGGGGGTGATCCGAAGTTGGAGTAGTGCAGCGGTCCGCCACCGGGCTGCTCCCCGCACACGCGGGGGTGATCCCAGCGACCCGGTTGGGCCCTTGTCCTGCGCCACCTGCTCCCCGCACACGCGGGGGTGATCCGTGCCAACGAGACCGGAGCCTGCCATGCCCCGACTGCTCCCCGCACACGCGGGGGTGATCCCCGGTGGCCGGCGTGATCCGGCAGCGGGGCGTCCTGCTCCCCGCACACGCGGGGGTGATCCCTACACGAGCAACTGCGCCCCGATGTGGCGGGACTGCTCCCCGCACACGCGGGGGTGATCCCAGGCCGGGATCGTGGTGGGCACGTACAAGACCCTGCTCCCCGCACACGCGGGGGTGATCCCGACCAGGGTGGCGAGGGTGAGTACAGGGAGCTCTGCTCCCAGTCTGGAGCCCTGTGTGATGGTCTGGGCGCGGCGATGGAATGAGGGCGGAGGTGCTGCTTCGCGTGAGTTCCCGAGCGCCAGTGGCCCCGCTGGCGGTCATCTGGTAGCCGAGCCTCACAGGGCCTTGATCGTCTGCTGAAAGGTGAGACGACGCGCCGACGGGAGTGTCCGAAAACGACAGACGATCATTGGAGCCGGGAGCCGGGAGCCGGGAGCCGGGAGCCGGGGTCGGGTGGCCGGCAGGACGGGCGGCAGGAGGCTCCTGCCGCCCGTCCTGCCTGGTTCGGGCGTACCGTCGGGGGTTGACTCTCGGTCATGAAACAAACCTGGAAGGTGACCTCCCGCGTCCTCGCCGCAGGGGTCCTCGCCGGTGCCACGGCGCTGGCCGGTCCGGCGACGGCCCCCGCCCACGCGCAGGCCACCCCCACTACCGGGGCGGGTGAAGCCACGATCCTCGACCTGATCCCGGGCGGCACCCGGGACCGGATGGTCGCGCAGGTGCCGCTGGTCGACGCGGCGACCGGGCTGTGGGCCGCCGTCGAGCGGGGCCCCTCGCGCGGGTACGCCGGCATCGGGCTGGTCGGCGACCACGTCACGCTCTGGTGGAAGGGTAGCCTCCCGGCCGACGTCGCCTCGGCCGTCGCCGTCGCCCGCCGGATCGCGCCGGTCGAGGTCGCCAAGGCGGCGTACGCCAAGACGGAGCTGGCCGCCGCAGCCGCGCGGATCGCGCCCGTGGTGGACGGCGACGCGCGGGATTCGGCGTACGGCGTGCGGCTGCGTACCGACGGTTCGGGCATCGAGATCGCCGTCGACGACGCCGACGCGGCGCTGCCGAAGCTGCCGGCGACCGGGGTACGCACCACGATCGTCGAGCGGGAGCGGCTGGTTCCCCGCTCCCGCGAGGACGACTCGGCGCCATGGAACGGCGGGGCCCGGATCTGGAACGACTCCGGTGCCGGCTGCACCGTCGGCTTCGGTGTGCGCGAGGTGGCCACCGGCACCAACCACCTGCTCAGCGCCGGGCACTGCGGCTCGGTGGGTTCGCAGTGGAGCGACGGCCAGGGTGAGCCGATCGGCGTGCAGACCCACAAGAACACCGACCACGACACGATGCTGATCGCCACTCCGTCGGCGGGCGGCTGGCTCTACGTCGGCGGCTCGAACGACGAGGTGAAGGCCCGGGTGGTCGGCTGGACCGAGGTGTTCCCCGGACAGCTTCTCTGCCAGTCCGGGGCGACGTCGGCCTGGGAGATCGGCGTCCCGGTCTGCAACCTTGAGGTGCAGTTCCACTACGACGACCGGGAGGACCTGGTCGAGGCCACCCAGCTCGACGGCGACGAGTCGGCGCGCAGCGGGGACAGCGGTGGCCCGGTGTACGCCGTCAACGCCAACGGCACCGTCCTGGCCGCCGGCACCACGACCCGCTCGGCGGGCCCCGGGTTCGGCTTCCAGGACTTCGCCACCGCCCGGGACGACTTCGGCGACATCGTGCCGGTCACCGGGACGGCAGCCACCTGCCGGGTGTCCTTCACGGTGGTCAACTCCTGGGGCACCGGCTACGAGGCGGCCGTCACCGTCTACAACGACGGCCCGCAGGTCACCGGGTGGAACGTCGGCTGGACGTTCGGCGGGAGCCAGGTCGTGCAGGGGCACTGGAACGGCGTTTTCCAGCAGACCGGTGCGACCGTCACGGTCAGCAACGAGAGCCACAACGCGACGATCCCGTCGGGCGGCTCGGTGAGCTTCGGCTTCACCGCGGACGGGCCCGCCACCAACCCGGCACCGTTCACCCTGAACGGCGCCACCTGCTCCTGACCCCAGCTTCCCACCTCGGGTGGGTCCCACCGGGCGGGCACCCGGTGGGACCCACCGCTCTGCTGTTCGCGCGGGAGCCCGCTCGCGCGGGAGCCCGCTCGCGCGAGTGATAGAAGGGAACCCTTCTCTACCTCAGGCGTTAACAGGGGGCCCTTCCTTACCCCTCCAGCGCGAGGCGTTCGCGGGCGTAGATGCGGGTCAGGCCGTGGAAGGCGTACCGGTCGCCACGGGGGAGCAGCAGGCCGGCGTCGACCAGTTCCTCGGCGGCTGCCGCCGCGCTCTCGACGTCGACGCGCGTGACGGCCGCGAGCAGGCCGGCGTCGAATTCCGCCCCCGGCACGAGGGATGCTCGCCGGAAGACCCCGGCGATCGTCGCGCCGAGCCGGCGGTACGACGCGTCGAACGCCGCCCGCACGTCGAGGTCCCCGGCGGTCAACGCGGTCAACCGGCGGCGCGGGTCCACGAGTTGGGTGACGAGTTGGGCGACGGGCCAGCCCGGCCTGCTGGCCAGCCGGTTCCCGGCGACCCGGATCGCCAGCGGCAGCCGGCCGCAGAGCTTCACCAGTTCGGCTGTGCCCGTCGGGTCGGCGGCCAGTCGGTCCTCGCCGACGATCGAGGCGAGCAACCGCCACGCGGCTTGCGGGGTGAGCAGCCCGACGGGGACCCGGACCGCGCCGGTGAGCCCGGTCAGCGGTCGCCGGCTGGTGACCAGGGTCAGGCAGTGCCGTCCGGCCGGCAGCAGCGGGCGTACCTGCGCCTCGTCGGCGGCGTTGTCCGCCACGATCAGCAGCCGCCGGTCGCGGGTGAGGGTGCGGAACAGCCGGCCCCGCTGCTCCGGCGGACCGGGGATCGCCTCCTCGGGCACGCCGAGCGAGCGCAGCAGCCCGGCCAGCGCCTCGGCCGGACCGACGATGTCGGCGAGCGCGCTGCCGGCCCGCCCGGTGTCGGCTCGCGCGCTGTCAGCCCACGCGCTGTCGCTGGGCGCGGTGCTGTGCAGGTCGAGGAAGAGTTGGCCGTCGGTGAACGCGGTGCCGAGGCGGTGCCCCGCGGCGACGGCGAGGCTGCTCTTGCCGCTGCCGGGCGGGCCGTGCAGCACGACGACGGAGGCGGTGGTGGCGCTGCCGTCGGTGACTCCGGTGGTCAGCCGGGCCAGCACGGCGAGTTCGGCCGCCCTGCCGACGAGGCTCGGCACGGCGGCGGGCAGTTCCGAGGGGACCACCGGGGACGCGGTGGCGATCCCGGGGCCGGGCTGTTGGCGGTGGCCGGCGCGGGCCAGCCCGACGAAGCGGTCGCGGTCCGCGCCCGCCAGGCCGAGCGCGTCGGCGAGCAGTGCGACCGTACGACGCTGGGGTGTCCGGACCCGGCCGCGTTCCATCTCCCGGATGGTGCGGACGCTTGAGCCGGACGCCTCGGCCAGCTCCTCCTGGGTCAGGCCGCGGGTGTCCCGCAGCGCCCGGAGCCACTGCCCGAAACCAGCTCGATGTTGCATGCCGACGCGCATGTCCCCCCACAACCGCTGACACGTCCGCGCTCACTGAGCGTGTGTCGATCGTGGCACGGCGCAATGGCGCGGCGATATCCACAGTCGCGTGAGCATCGCCATAACAACCGGCGAGTAACCGGCCGCCGCCGTGGGGGAGGTCCGCCTGCGGCGGGCTCCGACTCGATACGATGGCCCGTTCCGAGTCCCGGCACCGCAGGAGCCGCACATGCACCACACCGCACCGGTGACGCCGATCGCGGCACTGCTCGCCGACTACCGGCCGCGTACCGATGTCGAGAGCGCCGACGTGCGCCGGGTCCTGGACCTCGTGGCGGCCGGCGACCCGTGGTCCCGCGACCTGCCGCTGCACGTCACCGCGTCGGCGTTGGTCGTCCACCCGCCGACCCGGCGCGTGCTGCTGCGGTGGCACGTGCGCCTACGGTCCTGGTTGCAGGTCGGCGGTCACGGAGACCCCGGCGAGCACGACCCGCTCGACGTCGTGCTGCGCGAGGGGGCGGAGGAGACCAACCTCGACGACCTGGTCTGCTGGCCGGACGGCGCGGTCAGGCAGGTGGTGATCCTGCCCGTGCCGGCCAATGCCACCGAGCCCGCCCACGAGCACGCCGATCTGCGGTTCGTGCTGGCCACCGGGCGACCCGAGCGGATCCGTCCCGAGCAGCCGGCCGCCGCGTTGCGTTGGCTGAGCCTGCCCGAGGCGCGTGCCCTCGTCGCCGAGCCGAACCTGCGCGACCTGTTCACCCGCGTGAAGGAACTGCTCGACCGGCACGGCTGACGCCTGACCGGGCTGCTCAGGCCCTGCCGACGCCGCCCTGCCCCGCCGGCCCGATGCGGTGGGCGCCCGTGTAGACGTTCATGGTCCGGCCGCGCAGGAAGCCGACCAGGGTCATGCCCGCCTCCTCGGCCAGGTCGCCGGCCAGGGTGCTGGGGGCGGAGACCGCCGCGAGCAGCGGCACCCCGGCCATCCACGCCTTCTGGGTCAGCTCGAAGCTCGCCCGGCCGGAGACCAGCAGCAGGTGCCCGGCCAGCGGCAGGCGGCCCTGCCGGACGGCCCACCCGACGACCTTGTCGACGGCGTTGTGCCGGCCGACGTCCTCGCGCAGCACCACCAGCTCCCCGTCGCCGGTGAACAGCCCGGCCGCGTGCAGCCCGCCGGTGCGGTCGAAGTGGCGCTGGGCGGCGCGCAGCCGGTCCGGCAGCTCGGCCAGCAGGCCGGCCGGCACGGTGAGCGGGTCGTCCGCGACGGCGTACGGGGAGCGGGTCCGCACCGCGTCGATGCTGGCCTTGCCGCAGACCCCGCAGGAGCTGGTGGTGTAGAAGTTGCGGGTCGGGTCGGCGGCGGGCTCGGGCACGCCGGGCGCGAGCACCACGTCGACCACGTTGTATGTGTTCGGGGTGTCCGGGCCGGCGCAGAGCTGGGCGGTGCGCACGTCCGCGTCGTCGCGGATCAGCCCCTCGGTGAGCAGGAACCCGATCGCCAGGTCGAGGTCGTCGCCGGGGGTGCGCATGGTCACCGCCAACGGCCGCCGACGTCCCGGACCGCCCGGCCCGACCCGGATCTCCAGCGGCTCCTCGACGGACAGGCTGTCGGGCCGTCGGGTCGCGACACGGTGCGGATCGGCCGCGTCGAGGTCGATCCGCAGCACGTTCCGCCGGTCAGTCGCCCGTCCCATCCCGCCATCCTGCCCGACGACTGCGCGACATGCCGCCACGACTGCGCCGGGCGGTACGGTGGCCGCGTGGGGGACTGGGCGGCGGTCGTGCTGGCGGGTGGGGCCGCGCGCCGGATGGGCGGCGTGGACAAGCCCGGGGTGCCGGTCGGCGGCCGGGCGATGCGCGACCGAGTGCTCGACGCCGTCGCCGACGCCGACGTCCGGATCGTGGTGGGTCCGGCCGGCCCGGTGCCGGCGGGCGTCCGGTCCACCCGGGAACGGCCGCCGGGGGGCGGGCCGGTGGCCGCCGTCGCGGCGGGGCTGTCCCTGCTGCCCGCCGGCACGACGACCGTGGCGCTGCTCGCCGCCGACCTGCCCCTGCTCACCCGGGACGCGGTGCGCCTGCTGCGCGACCAGCTCGCCGACCCGGCCGTGGACGGGGCGTGCCTCGTCGACGGCGACGGCCGGCGGCAGCAGCTGTGCGGGGTGTGGCGGGTCGCGCCGCTGCGGGCCGCGCTCGGCCGGCTCGCCACCGCCCGGGGCGGCTCGCTCGACGGCGCGGCGGTGCGGGCCCTGCTCGCCGGGTTGACGGTGCGCGACGTGCCCTGGCCCGGGACGGGCCCGCCGCCCTGGTTCGACTGCGACACTGACGAGGACGTACGCCGGGCGGAGGAGTGGGCACGTTGACGATGCTGGAGGACTGGGTGACGGCGGCCTGCGCGGAGTTGGGCCTCGATCCCGCCGAGGTGCCGGTGCCGGTGGTGCTGGACCTGGCCCGGGACGTCGCGCACCAGGTGCTGCGGCCCGGCGCGCCGGTCTCCGCGTACCTGCTGGGGTTGGCCGTGGGGCGCGGGGCCGACCCGGCCGCGGCGGCCGACCGGCTCGGCGCGCTGGCCGGCGGTTGGCCGGTCGAGCTGGGCGCGCGGCCCCCGGCCTGACGCCGCCCCGGCCCATCGGTGTCCGATGCCGGTCCGGCCTGATTCGGGCGCGGGTCGAGCTGGGTAGGGTGATCGCAACGGACGGAGGCGATCATGACGGTAGGCCACCCCTCGACGCCGGCCTCGGACCCGCCCGGCGGCTCCCCGCAGCAGGGCAGCCCGTCGGAGCGCGGCGGTCCGAGCGGCGGCCCGTCGGAGCACCAGCACGAGTCGATCCTGCTGGACGAGCCGACAACGGCCGACCTGCGGGCCAAGGTGACCCAGGCGTGGCGCGAGTTCGCCCGGGCCCTCGCCGAGCGGCTGCGTGAGCTGCCCGCCGGCACGCACGTCGAGCTGACCCTCGACCCCACCGCCTCCGGCACGGGCGACGCCGTCTACTCCATCAGCATCGACCTCGCCGACGACGGCCAGCTCTCCGCGTGGGCCGTCGGCAACGCGACCCTCCCGCAGGGCTACCGGCTGGACCGGGCGGCCGTCGCCGACATGGTGGCGCTCGGCTGGTCGCCGCCCGGGGTGGTCGAAGGCTCCGGCGAGCACTTCGGGCTCACCGGCGACACCGCCGAGGCGACCCGGCTGGCCGCCCTGCTCTCCCGCACCCTGCGGGACGTCTACGGTGCCCCGCACCCGGCGTTCCTGGTCTATCTGGTGCACGACGCCGAGGGCGGGCCCGTGCCGGTGGAGCCGCTGGGCACCGCGCGCAGCGAGTTCGGCTCGGACCAGGACGTCGAGGCGGACCTCGACGAGGCGCTGGCCGCCGCCCAGGGGCCGCGCAGCGACGTGCTGGCCCTGGCCGAGCAGGTGCGGACCGTGGTGTCCGCCATGCTCAAGTCCGACTCCGACAAGTTGCAGGTCGATTCCGACGGCGACATCAACATCCGGGCCGGGTCGGCGATGGTCTTCGTCCGGGTCCGCGACAATCCGCCGCTGGTCGACGTCTTCTCGCCGGTGCTCACGGAGGTCGAGCCCACCGAGCGGCTCTACGTGAAGCTGTCCGAGCTGACCAACCGGATGCCGATCGGGCGGCTCTACTGCGCCGACGACACCGTCTGGGCGTCCATCCCGGTCTTCGGCCGGGACTTCCAGGCCACCCACCTGATGCTGGCCGTGCAGGTGATGACCGGCCTCGCCGACGAGTTGGACGACCGGCTGCACGGCGAGTTCGGCGGGAAGCGCTTCTTCGGCGAGGGCGACAAGCCCGGCCGGCGGGACCAGGGCGAGCACCGCACCGGCATGTATCTCTGAGGCCGCCGGCAGGCGTCCCTTGGCCGGCGGCGCCTGCGCCGGCCACGGGGTCCACGACGACGGGCGGCGGGTGGGGCCCGGTCGGCCCGAGTGCCGGGCCCCACCCGCCGGCTCGGTGGGGCGTCGCGGCCTGCGGACCCTCAGGGGTGGTCGATCCACAGATCGAGGGGCCCGGTCTCCTCCTCGTCGGCGACCGGGGGGAGGACGCCCCTGGTCAGCCCGTCGCGCGGGTCCGGTGCACCCCACTGCGTCGGCCCGTGCTCGCCGGGCGCGGGTGGCTCCTGAGGGCCGCGTGCGGGGCGCGGCACCCGGGCGACCCCACGGTACCGGGGATAGGATTCCGTCGTGGCGAACCACCTCTGGTATGGCTCGGGCTGTGGGTCGCCGTCAGGTTCGGGAGCCGTTTCCGGCGGTGGTGTGGTCAACGGGGCCAAACCGTGTATGACGTACGGCCGAACCATTGCGCCCCGGGGGTCGTCCCGCCGTATCGACGGCCATTCGGGGTGGGCCTCGTAGGTGGCGAGCTTCGACCTCAACCGATGGATTTCGGCCAGTAGTTCGGCGACGACGGGCGGCTCGGGAACATGATCGACCGGGTCGGCGGCGGGTTCCTCCGCGGGCGTGGGGGCGAGCGGGAGCGCCCGACGTGTCGCGGCGGTCTGTAGCTTGCGGGTCCTGATCAGTTCGCGGGTCTTGAGCCAGAGGTCGTGCTCCTCCTCCGGGATGCCGCACACCTTCAGGAACGCGACGATCCGATCGGCCCGGGGCAGTGTCTTGCCGCCCTGTTTGAGCATGTCGAAAACGGTGCTGGCCGGCAGGGCGACGCCCTTGCCTCTGGCCCGGGCCTCGATCTCCTTGTAGGACGGATCGCCGAGGCGTTTGCGCACCTGCCGGAGCTTGGCCCGGAACTCCTCGACGGTTATCGCGTCCACCGGGTTGACGGAGCCGGCCAGGGCGTTGACCGTGGGCAGGGAGGTGGGCTGCTTCGGCCGGAAGGCCAGCGGGTCGACCTCCTGGGCGACCCGCTTCCACCTGGCCTGCCACTCCTCGACCGGCCCGCCGCAGGCCCGTACGTACGCCAGGGTCACCTCTCTGCTCGGCAGCCTGACGCCCTTGTCCGCCTTGGACAGGCTGCTCTTGTTGCTGTGTGCGTCGCGCGCCATGGCCTCGTACGTCGGCGTGCCGGCCCGATCGCGGAGCTCGCGCAACTCGCGCGCGAAATCCGCTATCGGGCCGGTCGGTGCCGGTCCGAGTGACGCCTTCTTCTTCGGCACCGAACCTGTCCGGTCGTTACGTCGGTCAGTGCCGCAGCAGCCGGATGGCCGTGCCGCCCAGCAGGCAACAGCACCCGATCGTCAGCTCCGGCTCGCTGCCAGCAGCGACCAGCGCCTTGATGAGAATGACGATCACGACCAGCGTGACCACCGCGGTCGCGGCCCGGTGCGCCAGGCACCCGTCGTCGCGAAGTTGAGCAGAAGGCGCAACCATCCGCATTCCTCTCTTCTATTGGAATTGGTGCGTCGACCTGGAATTTCGCTGCCCGCTGAATACCGGTGCGCCCTGCCAGGGGCGCGACGGATCGAACAACGTCTGAGATCTTCGCCGGAATGGGGGGCCGTAAGCAACAAGACCCTGTTTCTCGCGTCACCCGGAAATGGTTTGATCTTGATTCATGGGGCTAATTGCTCAAAAGGTGCATACCTTCTCCGTCCGGATTTTGCTCGCGTCCAGAATCCCGACCTGCCGGCGGAGCCCGCCCGCGTCCGGAGCGTGCGGCGGGCCGTCACCGGGGCATCACGTTTCCGCAGCGCAGGGGCGTGCCGGTCGAAGCCGGATCGCGTCAGGAAACACCGGATGGCGCGGAAAGCGCCGGCTCGGGAGGTGTCGCCCTCTGGAATGTCCGACCCGGACGGGCTTTTCCCCGGCGGGGAGCCTTCCCTCGGACCCGTCCCGAAGGGCACCATTGCCAGTGCGCAGCCACCCGGCGGCGACCGGTGGGGCGGGTAGCGCCCCAGTGGTGGCCGCTGACGTCCGTCGACCTGGACATGCGCTTTGCCTGGTCACCGTGCCAGCGGGGCCGGCGCGGGAAGGCGGCGTCGCTTCGGCGTCGCCTTCCTGCCAGCGGTGTTTCCCGCGCATCCGAAACCATCGACGCCGCCACCTCGCGCCGGAGGAGCGCCCGGGGGGCGCCCGTGCAGTGCCTCCGTCGCCGTCCGCATCGCCCGACTAGGAGGGGCCGACGCCGGGGGACTCGGCGAGGCGGGAGAGCACGATGGTGCTGCGGGTGGAGGTCACGAACGACTCGGCGCGCAGCCGTTCGAGGGCCTCCTCCAGGTGCGAGATGTCCGCCGCGCGCAGGTGCACCAGCGCGTCCGCCTCCCCGGAGACCGTGTACGCCCCGACCACCTCCGGATGCCGGCGGACGGCCACCCCGATCTGGGCCGGGGTGGTCCGCCCGGCACAGAACAGCTCGACGAACGCCTCCGTGGTCCAGCCGACGGCGGCCGGGTCGACGACGGCCGTGAATCCCCGGATCACCCCGGCGGCGCGGAGCCGGTCCACCCGGCGCTTGACGGCCGGGGCGGAGAGCGAGACCCGGCTGCCGATGTCGGCGTACGAGGCGCGGGCGTCCGCCACCAGCAACGCAATGATTCGCTGATCCACCGCGTCTATCTGCAACGTTCCGTCCTCAGGAAGCAATGGTTGTGGCTGTTACCAAGGTTCGAGGCTACCTACTCTTGGTTTCCGTGAACCAGCACCGGATCCCCCGAAAGCGGACATATCTCATGTGTTCGCCCGAGCACTTCGCCGTCGCGTACGCGATCAACCCGTGGATGGACGTCACCACGCCCGTCGACGCGGAGCTGGCGGTCAAGCAGTGGGACCGGCTGCGCGAGACGCTGCTCGGCCTCGGCCACGACGTGCACCTGCTCGCCCCCGAGGCCGACCTGCCCGACATGGTCTTCGCGGCCAACGGCGCGTTCGTGGTCGACGGTACGGTCTACGGCGCCCGGTTCAAGCACGAGCAGCGGGCCGCCGAGGCCGCCGCGCACCGCGCCTTCTACGAGGAGCGGGGCTGGCACTTCATCGCCCCGAACGAGACCAACGAGGGCGAGGGCGACTTCGCATACCTGCCGGACGCGCACGGCGGGCTGGTCCTCGCCGGCCACGGCTTCCGCACCGAGCTGCCGGCGCACGCCGAGGCGCAGGAGGCGCTCGGCCGGCCGGTGGTGTCGCTGCACCTGGTCGACCCCCGCTTCTACCACCTCGACGTGGCGCTGGCCTCGATCGACGACGGGAACATCGTCTACTACCCGGGCGCCTTCTCGGCGGCCAGCCAGCGGGTCCTCGCCCAGCTCTTTCCCGACGCGATCGTCGCGGACGACGTCGACGCCCTGGCCTTCGGCCTGAACCTGGTCAGCGACGGCGCGAACGTCGTCCTGAACAGCGAGGCGTCCCGGCTCGCCGGCAAGCTGAAGGCGGCCGGCTACACCCCCGTGCCGGTCGAGCTGACCGAGGTGCGCAAGGGCGGCGGCAGCGTCAAGTGCTGCATCGCGGAGCTGCGTGACTGACCGGGGCGACCCGCCCACGCGCACGGGCCGGTCCCGCCTGGGGAGACCGGCCCGTGCCGTGTTGTCGGGTGGGCGTTCAGCCCAGCGTGGCCAGCTCGTTGATCAGGACGTTGGAGAGCACCTGACCGTCGCGCTGCACCTTGCGCAGGTACCACTTCTGCTGCGGTGTTCGCGGCTGGTTGAACTGCCACGCCCCGCGCGGGCTGTCGATCTGGCCGATCTTGCCCAGCGCCAGGTTGACCTGCTGCGGGGTCGGGTCGCCCCCGGCCAGCCGGATCGCCTTGTCCAGCACCTGCGCCGCGTCGTACGACGCCATCGCGTAGGTGGTCGGGGACGCGCCGTGCGTCTTGCGGTACGCCGAGGCGAAGGTGCGGTTGGCGGTGTTGTTCAGGTCGGCGGAGTAGTTGAGCGCGGTCACGATGTTGCGCGCCTCCACCTCCTGCACCTCGTCGAGCACGGTGCCCTCGGTGAGGAAGCCGGGCGCGTAGATCGGGCCCGTCCAGCCCTCGCGGTAGAGCTGCTTGATGAACTGCACCGCCGCCGGCCCGGCGAAGTGGCAGAAGATCGCGTCCGGCTTGCGGGCCAGCGCCGTGCGGATGTCGGCCGCGTACGCGGTGCCGCCGGGCGTGCTGGTGGTGTCGGTCCAGATCACCGGGTCGGCGATCCGGGGGTCGCTGGACCCGGCCGTGCTGAACTGGGCCTGGAGCCCCTGGATCACGTCCCGCGAGCCGAGGTTGTCGGGGGCGAGGATGGCGACCCGGCTGCCGGTGGGCAGCCGCTGCGCCATGTACGGGCCGATCGCCCGGCCCGGCTCGTCCAGCACGTAGGAGGTGCGCCAGATGTAGACGACGCTCTGGAGGCTCTTCGGCGAGGCGTTGGAGCCGACCAGGGGCACCCGGGCCTTCTCCACGGTGTCCCGGATGCCCACCATGACGGCCGAGTTGACCACGCCGGTGAGCGCCAGCACGCCCTGCTTGAGCAGGCTGTCGACGGCAGCCTTGCCGGTCTTGGCGGTCTCGCCCTCGTCGGCGGTCACCACCGTCACCGGATGCCCGCCGAGCTGCTGGCCGTTGAGGGTGAGATAGAGCTGGAAGCCGTTGACGATCTCGTCGCCGATGGCCTTGAAGCCACCGGTCTGCGGCGCGATGAGACCGATCTTGACCGGCTTGCCGGCGGGGGCCGCCGGCCCTTCGTCGCCGTCCGTGGCGCAGGCGGCGGTCAGGCCCGTGGTACCGAGGGCGGCCAAAAGTTGGAGTGCCCGCCTGCGGTTCATCTGGGACACCGAGTTCCTTCCGGGAGCTGAGCTGGGCCGATACCGTCCCCTCGGCGTTCTACCCGTTCGGCGACGCTGCGTCAATGTTCAGTGATCAAAGTGCAAGGTTCGCAGCCCACGGGCCACCTCCGGCCAGGCGGCCGACTCCGGGTCGATCAGCCCGAAATGCTCGCATTCGGGAAGCTCCACGAGCCGTACCGGGCTGCCGGCCGCCCGCGCGGCGGCGGCATATGACCGGCTCACCCCCACCGGCACCTGCCGGTCCAGCAGGCCGTGCAGGATCACCGTCCGTGTCGGGAAGGGCACCAGCAGACGGGGGTCGGCGGCGGCGTACCGCTGCGGGTGCTCCGCCGGCCCGCCGCCGAGCAGCGCGGCCACCGCCCCGCCGTCCAGGTCCAGCCGGTACGCCTCGGCCAGGTCCGCGACCGGGGCGAGCGCCAGCACCCCCGCCACCGTCCCCGGCGCGGTGGCGGCGGCGTACAGGGCGAGGTGGCCGCCGGCCGAGTGGCCGACCAGCAGCGGCGGCCCCGGACGCAGCCCGTCGCCCAGCACCGGCCCGGCCAGCCCGGGCAGCGCCGCGACCCCCGCCAGCACGTCCGCGAGGGTGCCCGGCCAGCCGCCGCCCGGCTGCCCGGTGCGCCGGTACTCCAACTGGGCCACCGGGTAGCCGAGCGCGGCCAGCGCCGCCGCGAGCGGCCCGGTGTGACCCCGGTCGTACTCGGCCCGCCAGAAGCCGCCGTGCACCACCACGACCAGAGGGAGCGGCGGGCCGTCCCCCGCCGGTCGGCGCAGGTCGGCGACCTGGTCCGGGTGCCCGCCGTAGGCGACGGTGGCGTCCGGCGCGGGGGCGGGGCGGTCGAGCACGGCGCGGGGGTCGGCGGACATGCCGGCGACGGTAGCGCGGCGGACGGCCCCGACGGTGCCCGGTCGGGAACACCCGCCACCGGGTGCCGGTCCCGGCGAGCGGAGGGCCCACCGCCTGGGTCAAGATGGAACGCATGACCGAAGCGCACTCCGCTGGACAAGATGACGAGCCGGGCCGCGACGGCACCGGGCGATCCGGCACCGTGGTGGTGGTCGGCCCGGACGGCCGCCCGGTTGGCACCGTGCAGACCGACGAGGCCGCAGGCGAGGACCCGACCCGCCTGGTGGAGCAACCCGCCAAGGTGATGCGGATCGGCAGCATGATCAAGCAGCTGCTGGAGGAGGTCAAGGCCGCCCCGCTCGACGACGCGAGCCGGCACCGGATGCGCGAGATCCACGAACGGTCGATCGTCGAGCTGAAGGAGGGCCTGGCCCCCGAGCTCCGCGAGGAGCTGGAGCGGATCTCGCTGCCCTTCACCGAGGACAAGGCGCCCAGCGAGGGCGAGCTGCGGATCGCCCACGCCCAGCTCGTCGGCTGGCTGGAGGGGCTGTTCCACGGCATCCAGGCGGCCCTGGTGGCCCAGCAGATGGCCGCCCGGGTGCAGCTTGAGCAGATGCGCTCCGGCCGGCAGGCGCTGCCCAGCGGCCCCGCCGGGATGATGCCGGGCATGCCGGGCATCGGCCAGCCGCAGGGCGGCGAGGGGCACAGCACCGGGCAATACCTGTGACCGTCGCGCGCCGGGTGAGTCGCAGGCCCGGCGCGCGTCTCACCCCACCCCGAAGACCTTCTCCAGGTACGCGGCCACGCCGTCGGAGGTGTTCGCCGCCGTGACCTCGTCGGCGATCGCCAGGACGGCGGGGTGCGCGTTCGCCACCGCCACCCCCCGGCCGGCCCAGGTCAGCATCGGCACGTCGTTGGGCATGTCGCCGAAGGCCAACACGTCCCGTTCGTCGATCCCGAGCCGGGCGCAATACCAGGCCAGGCCCGCCGCCTTGGTCACACCGGCCGCCGAGATCTCCACCAGCCCCGTGTACGACGAGTGGGTCGCCTCGGCCAGCCCCCGCAGGGCCCCGGCGACCACCTCCAGGAACACGTCCGGGTCCTGCTCCCCGGCGCGGGCCAGCAGCTTCACCGCCGGCACCGAGTGCAGCTCCTCGGGCGAGGTGATCGCCCGGATCGCCTCGGCGTCGGCGTCCCAGCGCAGCGGATAGCCGGCCTCGTGCCGCATCTCGCGGCTGTCCACGATCTCCACCGCGAAGCTGACGCCGGGCACCTCGGCGCGCAGCCGCCGGGCCACCTCGGCGAGCAGCTCCGGCGCGAGCGGGTCGGCCCGGATCACCTCGTCGGCCACCGGGTCGTACACCACCGCGCCGTTGGCGCAGATCGCCGGCAGCGGCTCGGCGAGCTGGTCGTACACCAGTTGGAGCCAGCGGATCGGGCGGCCGGTGACCAGCACGACCGGCGTGCCCCGCGCGGACATCCGGGCCAGCGCGTCGCGGGTGCGGGGGCTGATGGTCCGCTCGTCGGTGAGCAGGGTCCCGTCGATGTCCGTGGCGACCAGCCGAGGTGTCTCTCCCATCACCGGGAGAGTAGTCGGTCCAGGTAGACCGCGACCCCGTCGTCGTCGTTGCGCAGCGTCACCTCGTCGGCGGCGGCGCGGACGGTCGGGTGGGCGTTGGAGACGGCCACCCGGGACCACCCGGCCCACTCGAACATCGGCAGGTCGTTGGGCATGTCGCCGAAGACCAGCACGTCGGCCGGGTCCACCCCGAGCCGCTGCGCCACGACGTGCAGCCCGGACGCCTTGTCGACCCCCGGCGGGGAGATCTCGACGAAGCCGAGCCCGGCCTGGGTGAGCGCGGCGACCTCGGGGCCGATGATCCGGCGGGCGGTCTCCAGCAGCGCGTCGACGTGGTGGTCGGCGGTCCGGGCGAACGCCTTGATCACGTCGGTGGCGAGGCACTCGTCGCGGGTACGCGGCTCGAACAGGTCCGGGTACGGCCAGCTCGGGTGGTAGTCGCCCCAGAGCGGGGCGCCGGCCTCGCCGGACGCCTCGACCATCACGGTGAGCGGACCGACCTCGGCCTCCAGGTCGGCGAGCAGCCGCGCCAGCACCTCCCGGGGGAGCCGCTCCTCGCGCAGCACCTCCGGCCCGGCCGGGTCGCTCTGGTCGACCACCCAGCCCCCGCCGGCGAGCACCAGGAAGTCGGCGGCGCGGATGTCGTTGCGGGTCAGTTCGGTGAGCCGCGGCCCCCGGCCGGTCGCGCCGACCACCGGGATGCCGGCGGCCCGCACCCGGTCGAGCACCTCATGGGTGTACGCGGAGACGGTCTCGTCGCTGCGGACCAGCGTCCCGTCGAGGTCGGTGGCGATCAGCTTGGGCAGGCCCGGGCGGGTCATGGCTCCTCCTTCGCCCGCCGCCGTCGCGCGCCGGCCCTGTCTCTGGGTCGTCGGTGCCTCGACCGGCAGTGACGGCGGGCAGCCACCGTACCTCGCGCAACCGGGCGCGACCATGGCTTCCCGACGAACCGGGCGGCAACTCGACACCACACCGAGGTTGCGCGCCCCGTCTTCCGGAGTGAGAAGGGGACCCTTCTCGACCGCGGGCGTTAACAGGGGGCCCTTCCTTGCTCCGGGCGCTACTCCGGGCGGGCGAAGGGGACCGTCGGCTGCACGGTGAGGTCGGCCGGCCCGGGCAGGTCGGCCTCGTCGGCGAACGGGCGCTCCGCACGCGGCGCGCCCTCGTCCGGTCGCCCGGCGTCGGCCCGGCCGGCGAGGTACAGCGCCGCCGCCAGCAGCACGCAGGCCGCGAAGGCCGCCACCAGCCCCCGGCCGTACTCGACCTGGAAGCCGTCCTCGGAGGAGTAGAGGGCCCGCCGGCCCGGGTCGTCCAGCGACATCGACGCCGCGACCAGGACGCCGATCATGGCCGTCGACAGGGCGAGGCCGGCGACCCGTGCGTCGTGCCGCACGGCGGCGCTCCCCCGCAGGGCCAGGGCGGCAGCCGTGACCAGCGCGAACAGGCCCACCAGGTAGCCCAGGCCGAAGCCGCCGACGTCGGACACCCCGCCCGGCACCCGCAGCGTGCCGCCCTCGGGGCCCCCGGTCGGCACGGTCATCACCAGCCACTCCCCGACCAGCGAGGCGAACGCGGCCACCGCGCCGAGGCCGGCCGCCACCAGCGGGAGCCGCCGGTCCCGCCCGAGCCGGGACAGCGGGCGACCCGCCCGCCCCGGCGGGTCGGGCTCGGACCCACCCCACTCCAGGACGGTGGCGTCGCCGGACCGGCTGTCCTGCCGGGGGATGGGAAGATCCTCGGACATCGGCCACCTCTCCGCGTTCGCGGGCCTGAACCTCGTGGGCCTGAGCCGAATCATGACACAGCAGGCACCGCGTGGCCGGGAACGCGACCGCCACGATCGGGGCGGACCGATCACGGGCAGCGGCTCGCCCGCCGCCCGGCTTTCGGTTAGCGTCGGGTCATGCCTATCCGTACCGCTTCCGCACGCTGGCAGGGCGATCTCACCGAGGGTTCCGGCACGGTCCGCACCGGCAAGGGCGGGCTCCAGGGGAACTACTCCTTCAAGTCGCGATTCGAGGAGGGCGAGGGCACCAACCCCGAGGAACTCATCGGGGCCGCCCACGCCGCCTGCTTCTCGATGGCGTTCTCCAAGCAGCTCGCCGACGCCGGGGCGACCGGCACGTCGGTGGAGACGACCGCGAAGGTGCACTTCGACAAGACCGACGCGGGGATGACCGTGACCCGGATCGACCTGGAGACGGTCGGCCAGGCCCCGGGGCTCGACGAGGCCCAGTTCGCCAAGCTGGCCGAGACCGCCAAGGAGAACTGCCCGATCTCGCGTCTGCTCTCCCCGGGCGCCCAGATCAGCCTCACGGCCCGGCTCGCCTCCTGAGGTCTCGCGCGCGCACGTGACGCGGAACGGTCCCCATCCGCGCCGGATGGGGACTTTTCCGTACGAGCGCCGATCTTGGGCACCCTGCGCGGGGCGGCTCGGGGACAATGGGGGCGTGGCGGTCCAGATGAGCCGGGAGCGCTTCGAGGAACTGGTCGGGGACGCCCTCGACGAGGTCCCCGAGGAGCTGCTGCGGCTGATGAGCAACGTGGTGATCCTCGTCGAGGACGACCCGCCCCCCGGCGACGGGGACCTGCTCGGCCTCTACGAGGGCCACGCCCTCACCGAGCGGGGCTGGGACTACGCGGGCGTCCTGCCCGACCGCATCTTCATCTACCGCCACCCCATCCTGCGCATCTGCGACACCGACGAGGACGTCGTCGACGAGGTGGCGGTGACCGTGGTGCACGAGATCGCCCACCACTTCGGCATCGACGACGAGCGGCTGCACGACCTCGGCTGGGGCTGACAGGCGGCCTCCTCGTCCCCGCCGTCCGGTCCGCGCCGCGCGACGGTGGGCCGGCCCCGCTCGGCCGATGTCACCCGTTGCGCTGGTCACCTACCCTCCGGGCAGACACCCCGAGTCAGGAGGCACTTCCATGCGCAGCGCGCTGTTCTCCGCCGAGAACCTGGAGAAGGAGTCCGCCCAGCCCGGCATGCGGCTGCAGAACTCCAAGATGTTGAAGATCGAGCTGAACGGCGAGGCGATGGCCCGGGTCGGGTCGATGGTCGCCTACCAGGGCCAGGTGCAGTTCCAGGCGCTCGGCTCCGGCGGCCTGGGCAAGTTCCTCAAGCAGAAGCTCACCGGCGAGGGCGTGCCGCTGATGAAGCTCAGCGGCCGGGGTGACGTCTTCCTCGCCGAGCTGGCCAAGGACGTGCACATCATCGACCTGGAGCCCGGCGACGCGCTGTCGATCAACGGCTCCAGCGTGCTGGCCTTCGACTCCAGCCTGCAATACGACATCCGCATGGTCGGCGGCGCCGGGATGGCGTCCTCGTCCGGCCTGTTCAACTGCGTGTTCACCGGCCACGGCCGGATCGCGATCACCACGAAGGGCACCCCGGTGGTGCTCAACGTCGACGCACCGACGTACGTCGACCCGCAGGCCGCCGTCTGCTGGTCGGCCAACCTCCAGACCGGCTACCACCGGGCCGAGCAGTTCGGCCTGGGCACGCTGCTGGGGCGCACCACCGGCGAGGCGTTCACGATGAGCTTCGCCGGGCAGGGCTTCGTGGTGGTGCAGCCCTCCGAGGAGCCGCCCGTCGCCGGCAGCGGCGCCCAGGAGCAGCAGGGCGGCCTGCTCGGCGGCCTGCTGAGCTGACCCGTCGCCGCGCGGGCGACGAGCTGACTCGGGCGGGGCGCCCCGACCCGGGGGCGCCCCGGTGTCAGCCCGCCGGCGCGGGCCGGGCCGGGCCGGCGAGGCCGGTGTCAGCTCAGCTCGCCGGCGCGCAGCCGGGCCAGCCAGGCCGCCGCGTCGGCGTAGTCGGCGTCCGACAGGCCGGCCGGCGCGGGGATGGGCCGGTCACCCGCCGGCTGCGCCCACCGGTGCCGGGGGTACGACCCGAGGAACCGCACCTGGGCGCAGACCCGCCGCAACCCCTGTAACGCCTCCCCGAGCCGCGGCTCGGCGACGTGGCCGGTGCAGTCGAGGAAGAAGACGTACCGGCCCAGCGCCTCGCCCGTCGGGCGGGACTCGATGCGGGTCAGGTTCACCCCGCGCACGGCCAGCTCCATCAGCACCGACAGCAGCGCGCCCACCCGGTCGTGGGCGATGTAGACGGCCAGCGAGGTCAGGTCGTCGCCGGTGGGGGGCGAGGGCGGGCCCGGGCGGGACAGCAGCGCGAACCGGGTCACCGCGTCGGGATGGTCGGCGATCTTGTCGGCGAGCACCGCCAGCCGGTGCCGGGCGGCCCCGATCGGGGCGCAGATCGCCGCGTCGTACTCGCCGGTGGCCGCGCCGGCCGCAGCGGCCCCGTTGGAGAGCACGTCGACCACGACCGCGTCCGGCAGGTGCGCGCGCAGCCAGCCCCGGCACTGGGTGGACGCCTGCGGATGGGCGGCCACCGAGCGGATCGCCTCCGGCGACGCCCCCGGGCGGGTGCCGAGCACGAACTCGACCGGCAGGATCACCTCCCGGGTGATCACCAGCGGGTCCCCCTCGGCCAGCTCGTCCAGGGTCACGCCGACCGCGCCGCCGATCGAGTTCTCCAGCGGCACCAGGGCCGCGTCGGCCTCCCCGGCGCGGACGCTCTCCAGGGCCTCGCCGACGCTGCGGGCGGGCGTGCAGGTGCCGCGCTCGGCGGCTGGCACGGTGCGCAGCGCCTGCTCGGCGAAGGTGCCCTCGGGGCCGAGGTAGACGAAACGGGTGGGCGGTGTTCCCGGCATGCCGCCAGCCTACGCACCCGGCACGGTGCCCGGGACGGCGTCGCAGGCGAGTGCCCGGATGCCGGGCGGCCCGGCGACCCGCACCTCGATGGTGCAGACGTCGGTGCCCGCGGTGACCAGCTCCAGGTCGCCCGGCCGACCCCGGGTGACCACCTGCAACTCCTCGTGCCCGGTCACCCGCAGCACCGTGTACTGCCAGTCCCCCGCGCAGAGCGGGCCGTCGCCCGCCCGTACCGCGACCGAGCGGGACAGCACCCCGGCCGGGCCGCGCAGCAGCGCGACGACCCGGTCCACCGACGGGCCGTCGCGGCAGGGGCCGGCGACCAGGTCGGAGGCCGGGGTGGTCGGCGGCCCCGCCACCGGCGGGGTGACCGCCGGTGGGCCGGTGGGCGGGGCGGAGGCCGGCGGGGGCGGGCCGGGGGTGCCGGTCGCGCCGCTGCTGGGCAGGGCGGCGGGCTGGCGCAGCTCCGGCGGCGTGCCGCAGCCGGCGAGCGTGACGACGAGGACGGCGAGCAGCGTGATCGCGCCGGACGTGCGGGAGGAACCGGGCGTGCCGGGCGCGCGGGACGGACCGGAGACGCCGGGCGCGCGGGACACCGGTCGGTGCGGTGCGGATGGCGGCACGAGCCGATCCTTGCATCGGAGAACGTCGTTGTGGCCGGATGGCCGAGCCCATCGTAGGAGCCATCGGCGCGGCCGTGAAGGCCCACCGGGCGGCGTCTCACGCGGGCGACCGTGCGGGGGGCCGTCAGTCGAGGACGCGGTGGCCGGCGCGGCGCAGCGCGGCGGTCGCCTCGCCCAGCCGCACGGCCGGGACCAGCACGTGGTCGGTGTCGTACGTGGAGAACGCGACCGGATCGACCCGCGCCTCGGTCAACGGGCCGATCAGCGCGGCGAGGGTGCCGGTCACCGCCTGGCCGAGCGGGCCGACGATCCGCAGGCAGCGCCAGTCGGTCTCCACCTCGGCCGGCGCGCGGGGGGACGGGCAGATCACGGAGACCCCGTCGGCGGCCCAGCTCACGCTGACCACCTCGGCGTCGCCCAGCTCGCCCCAGAGGGCTGGCCCGAGGGCGGAACCGACGGCCAGCCGACACACCGCGTATTCCCCCGGCAGCAGAACGACATCGACCATGAGGGCACCCTACGGCCTGGCGGGTGCCGGCCACAGCTCCCCCAGGGTGCGGCGGACGCCACATTCGCCCAGGTCAGGGCCGAGATGAGCCGGCCCGCTCTGCGCAGGAGCCGGATCAGACCTCGGAGAAGAAGGTGAGCGACCCGGCGACCAGGCCGTCGGTCAGCACCGGCGTCGAGATGGCGTCGACCGTCGGGTCCGTCCGGCCCGCGGTGGCAGCCTGCACCCGCAGCAGCCCCCGGGCGAGACGCCCCGAGTGCAGGGCGAGCAGCGGCGGGATCTTGTCGGTCTCCTGTTCGGTCAGCTCGCCCCGGTGGGCGGTGAAGTCGAGCAGCCGCAGGCAGCCGTCGAGCAGCGGCAGGCCGATCACGTCGTCGGGGCAGCCCAGGCAGAGCAGTCGGCAACCGGATGCCGACACCGCGACGACCCGGGTGTCGGCGTCGATCAGGAGGCAGGGCTCGTCGGCCCGGGCCACGGTGGCGGACCACTGCCCGAAGTTGTCGGACTCCTGCTCCAGCGGTGTCCGGGCGGTGGGCACGAACACTTCCGAGAGCGAGAGTTCGACGTGGGCCACCGCGCCTCCTATGTACACCGACGGTCTGTCCACGCTAACCGGTCGTCGTGGGCGTCGCCGACCGCGCCGGGGCCGCCGGGACGCCGGGGATCGGTTGCCCTCACCCCGGGCGGCAGGCGACGGCGCGGCCGGTGGTTGCTCCGGGTGCGGGCCGGACCGCGTGGCGTCGCGGGAGACGTTACCGGCGGTTGGCCGGCTTGTCAGCCGCCGTTCGGCCGCCGTCGTACCACCGGTAGTCGCCGGCTGGACGGTACGTGCCGTTCATCCAGGTCCCCGGGTGCTGCGCCACGCGGGCGAGCTTCTCGGCCGTGGTCGGGGTGATCCGGTTGCCTCCGGCCACGAGCAGGCGGTCCAGCTCGCGGTGGGTGGCCATGAGGCAGTCCTTCGGCAGGCCGTACACGCTGATGACGCCGGACCCGACGAAGGTCAGCACCGGCGTCACCGGGATGGGCAGCCCCACCGCCTGGGAGAGCACCTTGCTCGCCCGCTTGGCGTCCCGGCGGGCCTCGGCCACGTACGGCGGGCGCTTGCCGTTGATCTGCACCACGTCGCCGGCTACCAGCACCCGGGCCCGGCCGTGGTCCGCGATGGTCACCGCGAACAGGCCGCCGGGCCCGATGGCGAGGAACCCGGCCCGGTCGTCCTGGGACGGGTCGAGGAGGAGGTCCGTGGTGTCCGTGCGGGGCCACTCGACGACGTGCCACCCCGGCCCCAGGTGGTCGAGCCGGCCCAGGGCGCGGGCCCCGGCCGCTTCCAACCGGCGGGCCCCCCGCTCGGCGCGTCGGCGACGGGCCCAGTCCAGGGGGCTCGGACGGACCGGGTCGAGCACCCCGGGGGCTTCCGACCCGGGGTGTGGCACCCCGACGGGCGGCAGTGCCCGTGCGGTGGGTGCGGCTCGACGTGCGGGAAAGACAGTCATCGCGACCTCCGGCAAAAGGTCCCTCGAAGTTATGTCCTCACTACCCTACGTTGCCATACCGGGTACCCGGCAAGTCGGAGCGCCGGAGTGAGTGTGGATGAATGCCATATTCATCCACAGACGTTTTACCGGATGCCGCCAAACCCTGCCCTACCCTTGGCCGGGTGACCCACTACGTGGACAGTGAAGTAGGCCGCCTCGGCACCGTGCTGCTGCACCGGCCGGGCCCCGAACTGGCCCGACTCACCCCCCGGAACAACGACTCGTTGCTGTTCGACGCTATCCCATGGGTCGGACGGGCACAGGAGGAGCACGACGCGTTCGCCGCCGAGCTGCGCGCCCGGGGCGTGGAGGTGCTCTACCTCGCCACCCTCCTCGCCGAGACCCTCGCCGTCGCCGAGGCCCGCGCCGAGCTGACCGAGCAGGTGCTCAGCTCACCCCGACTCGGCGACAGCCTGCGCCGCCGCGTGGCCGACCACCTCGCCTACCTCGACCCCGCCGCCCTCGCCGACGTGCTCATCGCCGGGCTCGCCCACGAGGAGCTGCGGATCAGCAGGGAACGGCCCGGAGGGCTCGTCTACTCCCTGATGGACCGGCACGACTTCGTGATCGATCCCCTGCCCAACCTGCTGTTCACCCGCGACTCGTCACTGTGGATCGGCGACCGGGTGGGGGTCACCAGCCTGGCCATGCCCGCCCGCCGAAGAGAGACGAGCATCACCGACGCGATCTACCGGCACCACCCGCGCTTCGTCGGCACCGAGTTCGTCTACCACGCCGGGCTGGAGCACCTGGAGGGCGGCGACGTGCTGCTGCTGGCCCCGGGGGTGCTCGCGGTCGGGGTGGGCGAGCGGACCACCCCGGCCGGCGCGGAGCGGCTCGCCCGGCAGGTCTTCGCCGCCGGTCTGGCGCACACCATCCTGGTGGTGCCGATCGCCCAGGAGCGCGCCACCATGCACCTGGACACCGTCTGCACGATGGTCGACGTCGACGCCGTGCTGATGTACGCGAACGTGGCGAGCAGCCTCGCCGCGTACACCGTCGTCGCCGGACCCGACGGCGAGCCGCAGGTGGACGGGCCCGCGCCGTTCCTGCGGGCCGCCGCCGACGCGATGGACCTCGACCAGCTCCGGGTGATCGACACCGGACTCGACCCGGTCACCGCCGAGCGGGAGCAGTGGGACGACGGCAACAACACCCTCGCCATCGCCCCCCGGCTCTGCGTCGGCTACGAACGCAACACCGGCACCAACGCGCAGCTCGAACGGGCCGGCATCGAGGTGATCCCGATCGCCGGGTCCGAACTGGGTTCCGGCCGGGGCGGCCCGAGATGCATGTCCTGCCCCCTGGTCCGCGAGTAAGGAAGGGCCCCCTGTTAACGCAAAACGTTGCACAGGGGGCCCTTCCTAACAGCCGCGCTCAGCGCAGGGTGAGCTGCCGGCCGAGCAGGCCGTGCCGGGCGCGGCGGCCGGCGGCGTCCAGCGGCTCCTTCTCGGCGAGGGCCTCGGCGTAGCGCGCGGCGAACTCCCGCACCGGCTCCTCCCAGTCGGCCGCCGGGACGCCCTCGGGCAGGTCCCAGACCGGCACGAGGCGTCCGTGCGCGCGGAACATGCCGGCGAACTTCGTGTCCCCGGCGAGGGGCAGCGTGCCGGCGGCGCTCAGCCGGGCCAGCGCGTCCAGCGCGGCGTCCTCGTCGTCCGGGAGCACCCAGCGGACGTGCGCCTTCTCCGGCACCTGGCACCAGTACGCCGCCCGCGCCGCCGCCAGCCGCACCGTCGGGTAGATGGCCGCGTTGGCCCGCTCCAGGGACGCCTGGACGGTCGGGTCGTCGGCCGCCCCCGGGTCGAGCCAGAACTCGAAGCCCTCGTGCATGCTGATCTCCAGTGGCCCGTCGACCAGGATGTCCTGGAGGCGGGGGCCGGGGCCGGGCAGCGGCGGCACCGTGACCGTCCGGCCCGGCTCGGTACGCAGCGCGCAGAGCAGCGCCTCGGCCAGGTCCCGGGAGACGTCGCCCGACTGCTGGTGGCGCTGGAGCCCGACGAAGACGCGGCCGTCCGCCTTGGTCATCGCCGGTGCCGCCATCGGCAGCACGGTGGCGAGGGTGACCGGGCGGTCGCCGTGCTCCTCGACCAGCTCGGGGACGAGGCGCAGCGGCGCGGACGCGGCGGGGACCAGCTCGCGCAGGGCGATCCACTCCGGCTCGTCGGCCAGTCCCTCGAACGGCCGGGGCACGAAGACGTCCCGCACCTTCTCCCGCTTCGGGGCGACGCTGGCGTCGGCGGCCCGCTGGATCCTTCTACGCTTGCTCACGGCGAGACAGCCTAGAGCCCGCCGCCCGCCGGGGTGGGGAGGACCCGCCCCGGCAGGCGCTCCGGGGCGGCTCAGCCGGGCTCCCGGGGCGGCTCAGCCGGCGGCGACGAGATCGGTGCGGGGCGTGGCGGCGGGCTCGAACTCGGCCCACACGCTCTGCCCGAGGCCGTCCCGGTCGACGCCCCACCGGCTGGCCAGGCCGGCGACGATGTGCAGGCCACGGCCGTCGACCGCGTCCGGGCCGGCGCTCCGGACCAGCGGCCCGACGGCCGCCCCGCCGTCGGTGACCCGGAGCTGGACGAACGGCCCGTCGGGGGTCCGGCGCAGCCGCCAGGCCACCCGGACCACTCCGCCGGGGAGCGCGTCGGCGTGCCGGACGGCGTTGCCGACCAGCTCGGCCAGGACCGCCACCAGGTCGGCCAGGAGCACCGGCGCCACGGCGTCGGCCAGCTCGTCGGCGAGCCGGTGCCGGGCCAGGCGCGCGCCGGTCGGATGGTGCGGCACGACCACGCACCACGACCGCTCGACCGGCTCTCTCACCACCGCCGCTTCCTCTCACACCCCGTTGCACCCCGGCCGTGGACACCTGCCCCCGGGACCGCGCGCCCGGCCCGCCGGCCAGGCTCAGCCGCGCGGCAGCCGGACCTCTGCGACCGTACCGCCACCTGCCCTCGGTCGGAGGGACACCCAGCCGTTCTGCTGTTCAACGATCCGCCGGACGAGATAGAGGCCGAGCCCCGCGCCCGGGTACCCCCGGCGATCGCCGGACTCGCCCTGCCAGAACCGGTCGAACGCCCGCTCGACGTGCTCCGGCCGGATGCCGATGCCCCGGTCGCTGACCCGGAACGAGACGGTCCGCTCGTTGCTCTCGGCGGTGATCTCGATCGGGGTGCCGGGCGCCGAGTACTTGTCGGCGTTGGTCCCCAGCTCGGTCAGCACCGTCGCCAGCGACTGCCGGCTGCCGAGCGCCCTGGGCAGGCCCTCGGGCACGTCGAGGACGACCCGGCGGCGCAGGTCGGTGGGCAGGTCGGCGACGGCGGCCCGGAGCGCCTCGCCCAGGTCGAACGGCATGGACGGCTCGCCGGGCCGGCCCTCGGTGGCCGAGGTGAGCAGCCGGTCGACCAGCCGGGCGAGTTCGTTGGCGCGCTGCCCGATGACCCGGGCGGCCTGCCGCCGGTCGGCGTCGGTCAGGGAGTCCCAGTGCTCGGTGAGGGTGTCCGCGTACCCCTTGATGACGGTGACCGGCGTGCGCAGCTCGTGGCTGGTCACCGCGACGAAGAGGTCGCGGTCCTGGTGGCGGAGCTGCTGGTCGGTGATGTCCCGGAAGGTGACCACGCGCAGCGCCCCGGGGCCCGGCAGCTCCCCCGAGGTGATCTTGATCCAGCGGCCGTCCGGCAGCCGGTGGTCGAGGACCTGCCCGGACGGGGGGAGGGGGAACGGCAGCGCCCGGTTCAGCGACTCCGCGACCGACCGGCCGGTCACCTGGGCGGCGGCCGGGTTCCAGAGCCGCACGCGCCCGTCCCGGTCGACCACGGCGAGCCCGTCGGCCAGCGCCGCGACCACCGGGCCGTCGCCGTGCACCGGCAGCCCGCTCTGGTCGTTGTACATGTGGGCGATGCAGGAGGCGATGTACGCCACCACCTCGTGCTGCCCGGCGGCCGTCGAGTCGTCGTCGTCCGAGTAGAACGCGTGCAGGCTGCCGACGGTCAGCCCGCCGATTTCGGCGCGGGCGGCCACCATCCGGCGTAGTCCCCGGTCGACCAACTCGGCGCCGATCGGGCCGGGGATGCGGTCCACCCGGACGTCGCGGACCCGCGGGCCGGAGAGCAGGCAGACGGTGGCCGGGTCGGTGGCCGACACGGGCCTGCCGACGGCCCACTCGGCGCCCCCGGTCGCGGCGATCACCCGGCCGCCGGTGGGCGCGAACTCCACGAAGGCGGTGCTGGCCGCCCCGATCGCCGGCTGGACCACCTGGAGCAGCCGGGCGAGGACGGGCAGACCGGCTTCACCAGAGTTGATCATCTCGATAACCCTGCCATGGCCGGTTATCAGGGCGGCGAGGTCGGTGCGCTCCGGCATGTCCCGAGTGTGCCGCGCCGACCCGTTCCCCGACACCCCCGCGCGGGCGGCCCCGACACCCGCGCTGCCCGGCGAACCCGGTCTGACCAGCCAGCGGACGACGCCGCCCCGCCGGTTCACCGGCCCAGCCGGGCCAGCGTGCGCGCCGGCCGGTCGGTGATGATCCCGTCCACCCCGACGTCGAGCACCAGGTCCAGGTCGGCGGGCTCGTTGACGGTCCAGACGTACGCCTGGTGGCCGGCGGCCCGCAGCGCGGGCACCAGACGCGGCCGGGCCCGGACCAGCTCGATTCCCGGCCCGGCGATGCGGGTGCCGAAGGGCAGCCGGCCGAGCCGCAGCCAGCGTGGCAGCACCTCCAACAGGAGCACCGTGGGCAGCTCGGGGGCGAGGACGCGGACGCGGCGCACGGCCAGCGGCGAGAAGGACATCACGGTGACCTGGACCGGGGCGTCGGGGCGCGGCTCGGCCAGACCGTACCGGCGCAGCAGGGCCACCAGCCGGCGCTCCACGTGCCCGCCGTACCGCGAGGGGTGCTTCGTCTCGATCAGCAGCCGCACCGGGCGGCCGGCGGCCAGCACCGCGTCGAGCAGCCGCTGGAGGGTGAGCAGCCGGGTGCGCGACTCGTCGGGTGGATCGTCGCCGTCGGGCGGCGCGCAGCCCGGGTGCCAGGAGCCGAAGTCCAACGCCTCCAGCTCCGCCAGCGTGCGGACGCTGACCAGGCCGGTGCCGTTGCTGGTGCGGTCCAGCCGCCGGTCGTGGACGCAGACCAGGTGCCCGTCGCGGGTCAGCCGGACGTCGCACTCCAGCCCGTCGACGCCCTCGTCGAGGGCCCGCAGGTACGCGGCGAGCGTGTGCTCCGGCAGATCCGCCGAGGAGCCGCGGTGCGCGAAGACCAGGGGGTCACCCATGCCCGTCGCCCGTCGCTCTCAGATGACCTGGCCCGGCCCGCCGTCCCCGGCCACCACGGGTCGCCCGACGGCCGCCCACTGGCGCATGCCGCCGTCGGCGTTGCGCACCTGGTCCCAGCCGTTGTTCAGCAGGTACGCCACCACCTGCGCCGAGCGCCCGCCGGAGCGGCAGATGACCGCCACGTCCCGGTCGGTGGGCACCTCGGCCATCCGGGCGGGCACCTCCATCATCGGCAGGTGGTGGGCGCCGGGGGCGTGCCCGGCGGCCCACTCGTCGTCCTCGCGGACGTCGAGCAGGTAGGTGTCGTCGGCGATCTCGGTCACGGGCACGGTGGGAACCTGGGGTCCGAACACGGTCACCAAGCCTAGAGCCTCGCCCGGCCGCGCGTCCGGGGGCGTGCGAATCCGGGCGGGTCGGGACGAATCAGCAGGTCAGCAGGGGGACGTCAGCAGGTCGGCAGGGGGTCGGCGGCAGGGTGGAGGCGGCTCAGAGGCGGGTCACCCAGCGTGGGTTGGCCTGGACCCAGCCGGGCATGCGGGCGCGCCGGACCGCGTCGAAGAGAGCGTTCCCCCCGCCGTCGAGCACGACGTACGAGGTCCCGTCGATGGTCTGCGGGTGGGAGGGCACCTGGACGCCCGTCAGCGCGTCCGGGGGGAGGTCCCGGAGGGTGAGCAGCAGGTCCTCCAGGGGCACGCCGTTGGTGTCGACGGTCAGCGACGCGCCGACGGCCCGGATGAGCCGGTCGAGCCGCACCGGGTCGCGGCGCAGGTTCGTCTCGCCGGCCCGGTCCAGCATCGCCCGCAGGAGCTGCTGCTGGTGGCGCTGCCGGTCGTAGTCGCCGCCGGGCAGGTCGTAGCGCTGGCGGACGTAGTCCAGCGCCCGCGCGCCGTCCATCTCCTGGCAGCCGGGGCTGAACAGGGTGCCCGTGTGGATCGAGCGGACCTCGGTGTCGACGCACATGCGCACCCCGCCGAGGAGGTCGATCACCTGCCGCAGCCCGGCGAAGTCGATCAGGGCGGCCCCGTCGAAGCGTAGGCCGGTGAGCCGGGTCAGGGTGGCCGAGAGGAGCTGGACGCCGGTTTCGCCGCCTCCGCCGTGCTCGTACGCCGCGTTGAGCTTGTCGCTGCCGCCGCCGTAGCCGTTCGCCCCGGGCGGAATGCTGACCAACAGGTCGCGGGGGAACGAGACCAGATAGGCCCGTTTCGTGTCGGCCGGCACGTGCACCACGAGGATGGTGTCCGAGCGCTGGTCGTCGCCGGCCGCGCCGGGCCGCCGGTCCGAGCCGACGAGGAGGTAGTTGAGCGCCCCGTCGAGGTCCGTCCGGTCGCGTCGGGCGTCCGCGTCGAGCAGGTCCTCCCGGGTCACCGTGCGCTCGTACCGGTGGCCGAGCACCCGGAGCCCGACCACCCCGCCGGCGGCCAGCAGCGCCAGGGCGAGGCCGACGCCGAGCAGGATCCGGCTCCAACGGGGTACGCCTCGACGGGTCCGTCCCCGCCGGCCCCGTCCGGTTTCTTCCGACCTGGCCGTGACGCCCCCCGCCGCCGTACGTGAATGGTTCTCACGTCAGGCTACGGGGGGCGTCGGGTCCGGCGGGTGGTTTCCCCTGATCAGGGTGCTACTTGCGGGTCGACAGCACGTTCGGGTTGGCGTAGACGAACTCGGCCAGCTTGTCGTTCTTGACCGCCTGGAACATCTCCATGGTCTGCGGGCTCAGCGACTCCTTCGTGCCGCTGGCGTTCGCGTGGAAGGTGCCGCCGTTGGTCCGCAGCGTGGTCAGGTCGTTCCCGGTGACCCCGCGCATCGTGTAGATGAAGTCGATGATCGGCACCCCGCCGGTGTCCAGGACGAACGCCTTGCCGGCCGCCTTGATCAGCCCGTTGAGCTTCACCGGGTTGGTCAGCGTGCCGTTCTCGGTCGCCTTCTTCGCCATCGCCTTGATCAGCTGCTGCTGGTTCTGCTGGCGGTCGTAGTCGCTGTTCGGCAGGCCGTAGCGCTGGCGGGCGTAGTCGAGGGCGGCCCAGCCCTTCATGTCCCGGCAGCCCTTCTTGTGCACCACCGGGGTCATCGGCTTGCCGGTCTTCTTCGCGTCGGCGTTCCACATCGGCTTGCCGTCGACGTACGACATGTGGTGCGACTTGACCTCGTGGCTCACGCAGATCCGCACGGTGCCGAGGGCGTCGATGACGCCCTTGAAGCCGCCGAAATTGATGATGGCCGCGCCGTCGAAGCTGATCCCCGTCATCTTCTTGATCGTCTGCGCCATGAGCTGCGCGCCGCCCTCCCAGCCGCCGCCGTTGCGGGCGCCCGCCTGGAACGCTGCGTTGATCTTGTCGGTGCCGCCCCCGTAGCCGCTCTTCTTGAACGCCGGGATCTGCGCCTCGGTGTCGCGCGGAATGGAGATCAGGTACGCCTGGTCGTGCGAGGCGGGGATGTGCAGCACGATGATCGTGTCGGCCCGGACGTCGTCGGCGGCCCAGCGCTCGCGGGCGTCCACGCCGAGCAGCAGCATGTCGATCGGGCCGTCCAGGCTCGCCCCGCCCTCGGCGTCGGACTTGCCGGCGTCGCCGAGCAGGTTGCGCTGCGCGATGTTGCCGGTGGCCTGGTTGATGAACGCCTTGCTGCCGACGATGGCGATCCCGCTCGTCATCATCAGGATCGCGCCGAAGACGACGGTGAGGCGGGCCCACAGCGGGTCCTTGCGTCGCTTCTTGCGCTTACGGGCGGGGACGTCGGCGGGCGGTCGGCCGCCGCTGCGGGGCTGCGACGGGATGGCCGACGGCACCCGTGCGACCGCGCCGACGGGCTCCTGCGACGGAGGGCGACGGCTGGTATGAACCGGCATGCGTGCTCCAGCTCGCGTGATCGGGGGGCGGGACCACTGTACGTACCGCTTCCCGTCAAGGCGAGTTCGTCCCCCGGCTATTCGCAGTTATCTTGGTAGTTGCCTGCGGAATTCATCCGTTCGGTCGACAGAAAGCGGCCGGTCGGCGGTAGGGCCCCCGGTGAAACGGGGTCCGGCCGCCGACCGGCGCTGACGTGTGTCGAAGTAACGACCACGTGAATCGGTCTCCGTTACCGGAAACTCGTTACCCGGAACTGCCCTCCGGCGGGTTGGCCTTCACCCAGTCCGCCATCTTGTCCGCCGTCATCGCCTGGTACATGGCCAGCGCCTTCTCCCGGTCCGAGACCACCACCGACTCGCCGTTGATCGTGTCGCTGCCCGAGTTCGGGCTGGTGATGAAGATCAGATTCTCCCCGCGCAGGCTGCGGAACTGCACCGCCATGTCGACCAGCGAGAAGCCCTGGTCCACGGTCACCGCGTCCGTCACCGACTGGAGGAACGCGTTGAGCTTCTTCGGGTTGGTCAGCGTGCCCGTGCTGGCTGCCTTGTCCAGCAGGGCCTTGAGGAACTCCTGCTGGTGGCGCATGCGCGCGAAGTCGCCGTCGGGGAACTGCTTGCGCTGCCGGATCCAGTCCAGCGCCTCCGCGCCGTTCATGTGCATGGTGCCCTTGGTGAACTTGCGGTACGGCTTGTGGATCGAGGTGATCGACCGCTCCACCTTCAGGTCGACCCCGCCGAGCGCGTCGGTGACCTGCTTGAACCCGGCGAAGTCGATCGCCATCACGTTGTCGATGCGGACGTCGGTGAAGCACTCCACCGTCTTCACCGCCAGCGGCAGGCCGCCGAACGCGAACGCGGCGTTGATCTTCGCCCGCTGCCCCGATCCGCAGTCCGCCTGGGCGTTCTCCGGGATCGGCACGTACAGGTCGCGGGGGATGGAGACCAGGTAGGCGGACTTGTGGTCGGCCGGGATGTGCATGACGATGATCGTGTCGGCCCGCCACTGGCTCTGCTGGTCCACCGGGGCGTCCGGGTCCCGCGAGTCGCTGCCGACCAGCAGGATGTTCAGCGCCCCGTCCACCGCCTTCGGCGGCCGGCCGCCGGTCAGCTCCGAGAACGGGTCGGTGCGGGCCAGATCCTGGTTGAGGTTGCGGGTGTAGAGCCACGCACCCACCCCACCGAGCAGCGCGAGGACGAGCACCGCCACACCGGCCACCAGGCCGATCCGGCCCCACCTCGGGCGCGGCCCGCGCCCACCGGCCCGCCGGGGAGCGCCCGGTCCACCGGGCCCCCCGGGGCCGTCCGACCCGCCGAAGCCGCCGCCCCGGGGCCGGTCGTCGTGGGTGGGATACCACTGGGCCCCGGGCACGCGGGCGCGCCCCGGGCCGCCCTGGTCGGGGCCGGGCACCGGGGCACGCCCCGCGTTGCGGCGCAGGTGTGGGATCGGAACGCCGGCGGAAGCGGTCGCTGACATGTACCCGAGGGTACGTAGCTCCGTCGAGGGCCGCCCTCAACCGCAGGTCAGCCGGCGGGCCGTGGCGTGCCGGTCGGCTACCCTAGCCGCTCACGGAAGTGCTCGATCGTGCGTCGGAGGCCGTCTTCGGGCGCCACCGCCGGCTCGTATCCGAGCAGTTCACGGGCGAGGGTGAGGTCGGGGCGGCGCATCTCCGGGTCGTCGGCCGCCCGGGTGACGTACGTCACCTCGGACGTGCTGTCGGAGAGTGACACGATCAACTCGGCCAGTTGCCGCATGGTCAGCTCGTGCTCGGTGCCGCAGTTGACCGGGCCGGTCTCCGTCGAGTCGAGCAGCAGCAGGATGCCGCGCACCAGGTCCTCGACGTAGCAGATCGACCGGGTCTGGTTGCCGGTGCCGTGCACGGTGATCGGCTCGCCGCGCAGCGCCTGCGAGATGAACGTCGGGATCGCCCGGCCGTCGTCCGGCCGCATCCGCGGGCCGTACGTGTTGAAGATGCGCACGATCGCGGCGTCCAGTCCCCGGTGCCGGTGGTAGGCCATCGTGGCCGCCTCCGAGAACCGCTTCGCCTCGTCGTAGACGCTGCGCACGCCGATCGGGTTGACGTTGCCCCAGTACGTCTCGCGCTGCGGGTGCTCCTTCGGGTCCCCGTACGCCTCGGAGGTGGAGGCCATCAGGAACCGCGCGCCGTCGGCGACCGCGCGGTCCAGCAGGTGCAGGGTCGCCACCGACCCGACCCGGAGGATCTCCACCGGCAGGGTGGCGAAGTCGGTGGGGCTGGCCGGGGAGGCCATGTGCAGGATCGCGTCGAACCGCTCGGCCAGCGCCGGGTGGTGGGTCGGCAGCCCGTCGGAGATGTCCGCCTCGACGAGCGTGAAGTTCGGCTTGTCGTGCAAGTGGGCCACGTTGTCCTTGGAGCCGGTGACGAAGTTGTCCAGTGCCACCACCGTGCAGCCGCGGGCGACGAGTGTGTCGACCAGGTGCGACGGCACGAAGCCGGCGCCGCCGGTGACGAGGACGCGGTGACCGGGACCGAAGCGCGGGGCAACCTTCATGCCGACCAGCCTATACAGGCACGAGATGGAAGGAAGGGCCCCCTGTTAACGCGAAACGTTGTACAGGGGGCCCCTGCTAACAGCTCGGCTGCTGCGTACCGGGCTCAGTGCGCGCCGGCGCCGGTGAGGGAACGCACCTCCAGCTCGGCGTACTTCTCCTCGTCGCTCTCCTTGGAGATCATCGTGCCGATCCATCCGCACAGGAACCCGAACGGGATGGAGAGGATGCCCGGGTTGGACAGCGGGAACCAGTGCCAGTCGTGGTCCGGGAACATCGACGTCGGCGCCCCGGAGACCACCGGCGAGAAGAACACCAGCAGCACGGCGGCGAGCAGGCCGCCGTAGATCGCCCAGACCGCGCCGGAGGTGTTGAACCGCTTCCAGAACAGGCTGTAGAGGATCGCCGGCAGGTTGCCCGAGGCGGCCACCGCGAACGCGAGCGCCACCAGGAAGGCCACGTTCAGGCTCTGCGCGTAGATCGACAGGGCGATCGAGACCGCGCCGATGACCAGCGCCGAGACCCGGGCCACCCGGACCTCCTGGCGCTCCGACGCCTGCCCGTTCTTGATGACGTTGGCGTAGAAGTCGTGCGCCAGGCTGGACGACGAGGCCAGGGTGAGCCCCGCGACCACCGCCAGGATGGTGGCGAAGGCCACCGCCGCGATGATCGCCAGCATGGTCGCGCCACCGAGGTCGCCGCCGAGGAAGTCGATGCCCAGCCGCTCGGCGAGCTGTGGCGCGGCGGTGTTGCCGGCCTTGTCCTGCGCGGTGATCGCCGGGCCGCCCACCAGGGCCGCCGCGCCGAAGCCGAGGGCCAGGGTGAGCAGGTAGAACGCGCCGATGATGCCGATCGCCCAGAGCACGCTCTTGCGGGCCGCCCTGGCGGTCGGCACGGTGTAGAACCGGATCAGGATGTGCGGCAGGCCCGCCGTGCCGAGCACCAGCGCGATGCCGAGCGAGAGCAGGTCGACCTTGTTGTAGAACGTCTGTGTCGCGTTACCGGCCACCTCGACGCCGTACCGCAGGCCGGGTTCGAGGAAGGCGCTGCCCTTGCCCGAGGAGGCGGCGGCGTCGCCGAGCAGCGACGACAGGTTGAACTTGTACTTCGCCAGGACCAGCAGGGTCATCACCAGCGCGCCGGTCATCAGCAGGAACGCCTTGACGATCTGGACGTACGTGGTGCCCTTCATGCCGCCCACGGTGACGTAGATGATCATCAGGGCGCCGACCATGATGATCGTGGCGACCTTCGCGGTGTCGGCGTCCATGCCGAGGAACGTGGTGCCCGGCTTGATGCCCAGCAGCAGCGCCACCAGCGCGCCCGCGCCGACCATCTGGGCCAGCAGGTAGAAGATGGACACGGTGATGGTGGAGACCGCCGCCGCCGTGCGGACCGGCCGCTGGCGCATCCGGAACGCCAGCACGTCCGCCATCGTGTAGCGGCCCGAGTTGCGCAGCAGCTCGGCGACGAGCAGCAGCGCCACCAGCCAGGCGACCAGGAAGCCGATCGAGTAGAGGAAGCCGTCGTAGCCGTACAGGGCGATGATGCCGGCGATGCCGAGGAACGACGCGGCCGACATGTAGTCGCCGCCGATCGCCATGCCGTTCTGGAAGCCGGAGAAGGACCGGCCGCCCGCGTAGAAGTCGGTGGCGGTCTTGGTCTGCCGGCTGGCCCAGATGGTGATGGCCAGGGTCACCGCCACGAACACCAGGAACAGCGTGATGGTCAGGTTGCGGGCGGTGCCGCTGCCCGACTCAGCCGCGAGGACCGGGTACATGGGTCACCTCCCCCATCTCGGCGCGGATGCGGTCGGCGATCGGGTCGATCTTCCGGTCGGCGAACCGCGAGTAGAGCCACGCGATCAGGAACGTCGAGACGAACTGGAGCAGGCCGAAGATCAGGGCGACGTTGATGTTGGTGCCGAACAGCCTCGTGCCCATGAAGTCCCGCGCGTACGCGGAGAGGATCACGTAGAGCGCGTACCAGAGGAAGAACGCGACGGTCATCGGGAAGATGAAGCCGCGCAGGGCGCGACGCAACCCGGCGAACTCGTCCGAACGCTGCACAGCGAGGTACCGGTCCGCCGTGGACGCGGCCGGGGCCGGAGTCTCCGGCTCGGTCGGTGCGTCCGGCGGGGGTGTGTCCGTGGACATCTGTAGATCACCACCTTCACAGGCGTAGGGGGTTTCGCGCACGGTAGGAACCGCGCGCCCCGCCCGGGAAGACGTGGATCGACAAGGGTCTCCACCTGCGCCGAGCGGTCGCCTGCCTGCGCCGAGTGACCCAGGTCACTCCGGTGACCGGTAGCGGCTGGTCAGCCCAGCTCGTGGTAACGACCCCGGTAGTGCAGCAGCGGCACGCCCTCCCCCGTCAGGCTGATGCACTCGATGGTGGCCTCGACGAGCAGCGCCCAGCCGTACTCGCGGGCGGTGTCGAGCCGGCACCCCGCCCAGCCGGCGGCGTCGGTCGGCACCGGGCCGTACTCGGTCTCGGACCACTCGCCGGTGGCGAAGAGGCCGCCCGGCGACGGGAACAGGCCGGCGAACCGGTCGGCGAGCTGCCGGTGCGGCGGACCCAGCGGCGCGACGGCGAACCGCCCCGCCGCCTCGACCGCCGCCCACAGGTCCGACTCCGCGTCGACCAGGCCCAGCAACCGGTCCGGCTCTCCCTCGGCGACCAGCGTGGAGGACACGGTGAGGCCGGCGGGGCCCGGCGCGGTCCACAGCGTGACCGGCGCGGCGAGCCGGCCCCGCAGCCGCCGGGCCGGGGACTTCTGTCCCGCTGGTACGGCGAACGGGTCGACGTGATGGATCTCGGCACCCGGCTCTGGATTCACGTGAAACATTGTGACCCCGCCCGGCCCTCGCCGGTCCCCGCTTCCGGCCGCCGCTTCCGGCTCTCGCTTCGGGTACGGCGACGCGCGTCGTCCGACGCCGCCAACCGCCGCGCCCCCTTTGCTCTGCACCCGGATACGCATCGCTCACCGAGCGCAACCGTTCGCCGCGTCGCGCGCTTGGTCTGCCCCGCATCGGTGCAGCTCAGCAAGGTGCTGCGCGGATGGGTGCAGAGCAAAGGGAGGGATGGGTCCCGGCGGGTCGGGAGGGAAGACTACGCAGAGCAACGGAGAGAGGCAGGGCGGAGAGGGGCGGGACCTCGGGGGTCACTCGTCGTCACCCGTCGGCGTGAAGGGCGCGGCGGGCGGCGGCCAGCACCTCCGGGTCGGTGCAGCCGACGGCGTACCCGGCGATCCGGCGGCGGATGTCCCGGCCGAGCAGCCAACTCCCGACCCGGTGCGCGACGGGGCGAAGGAACGCCGGGCGACAGCGGAAGTGGTACCGCCAGGTGGCGACCGACGTGCCGGGCTCCGGGCCGGGGGCGAACCTCCACCCGCCCGCGAACATCTCGAAGAACCACGGGCCCCGCACCATCTTCATCCCGACGTGGCTCGGCGGCGCGAAGGAGACGTACTCGCTGACCATCGTGAGGCCGTGCCGGGAACGGGTGAAGGTGCGCACGCCCTTGCCCGGGCGCGTGGCCCCGTCGGTGAAGTGCTGCTCGCGGACGAACGGGTCCCAGCGGTAGCGCGCCGGCGCGACGGTCTGCGACACCGCGAAGGCCAGCTCGGGCGGCACCGGGACGGTGATCACCGACTCGACGACAGGCATCGCCCCATTGTGCCGTCCGCCGGCACAAGCACCCCCCGGGCACGGGCCGGGCCGGCGGCGCCCCGGGCACGGGCCGGCCGCGCGTGCGGCGGGCTCCTATCGTGCCGGGCATGAGTCCCGTGACGCCGCAGCAGCTCGCCCAGGCCCGCGTCGTGGCCGCCGACGCCGTGCTCCGCAACGAGGTGGACTTCCGGGGCTACCCGCACCGGCACCTCGCGGTCGCCGCCCGCCCGCGCCTGACGAGCAGCGGCGTCACCCAGCTCATGGAGGCCGTCGAATACCTCACCCACTACGGGTGGGAACTGGTCAACGTCAGCGCCGTCGGCAACAACAACCTGCTCTACGCGTTCCTGCGCCGCCGCTGAGCCGTGCTCAGCGGCGCGGGGTCACGGCCGTCAGCAGCTCGGGGGCCCGCCGGTCCAGCACGTCACCGGCCAGGTACGCGCCGAGCAGCGCCGCGCCCAGCCCGTACGCCAGCCCCAGCGGCGGGGCCAGCCAGAGCCAGGCGTCGCCGAGCAGCGCCGCGGCGACCACCATCGGCACGCTCGCCGCCGCCGTGCCGAGCATCGACAGCAGGGTGAGAAAGCTCTTCGCGACCCCGGCCCCGCTGTTCATCGCGAACGGGTTGCTCGTCTCCGGCAGCGAGTACGCCCCCAGCACCGAGACGAAGGCGCTGATCGCCAGCCCCGCCCCGTACGAGGCGAGGAGGCTGCCCGCCATGACGCCCAGCCACGTCGGCCGGCCCAGCAGCACCGCCAGGGCCGCCGCGACGACGGCGAGCATCGGCAGGACGTACACCGAGAAGGCGGCCATCCGGGCCCGCAGCTCCAGCCGGCCGGGGACCCCGGCGACCACGTTCGCCGCGTACGCGCTGCCGTCGAAGCCGAACTGGTTGGCCAGGGTCACCGAGGCGAGCAGGCCGACGAAGACCATCGAGATGCTGACCAGCACCGGGGACGAGTTGGGGGCGGCGAGCTCCATGCCCTCCCCCGTGGAGAAGCTCGCCCCGCCGAAGTTGACCATCACCGGCACGAAGATGCCCACCACGGCGATCGTGATCAGGTTGGCCCGCCGCCGGGCGTCCCGCCACCAGTAGCGACACTCCCGGGCCACCAGCGCGCCGAACCGGTCCCGCCGGGCCCAGCCGACCGCCCTCGGAAAAAGCTGCCCGACCGCACCGGCGCCGACCGCACCGGCGCCGGCCCTCGCCGGACCGTCGCCGGTCTTCGCCGCGCCGCCGCGCGCCCTGACCCGGCCGCCGCTGGCCGCGCCGACCATGGCCGACTCCAGCGACCGGGACCACCACCACAGCAGCGCCCCGATCGTCAGCGCGGTGATCAGCAGCTTCACCGGCACCGCCCAGGCCCGCCCCTCGGCCACGTCGACGCCGATCGTCCACGGCGCGCCGAACGGGGTCCAGCCGACGACCCGGGCCACCCCGGTCAGCCGGTCCCAGTCGGCCTGCTGCACGGCGGCCAGCACCACGATCTGCAACGGGCCGAGCAGCGCGGCGAGCACCGCCAGCAGCACGGCCGCCAGGTCGCGTACCCGACGGGAGCGCAACATGGTCGCGAACGCGCTGGTCATCGCCCGGCTGGCCGCGACGCAGAGCAGCAGCCCGGCGACCACCCCGACGGCCGCGACGAGCGCCGCCGCCCCGCCACCGAGCAGGCCCGCGCTGAGCACCAGGCCGCCGGTCGCGATCAGCGCCGCCACCGCCGGGACGCTGACCAGCGCGGCGGCGAACAGCCCGGTGACCAGGGTGCGCCGGGACAGCGGCAGCAGGGCGAACCGGGCCGGGTCGAGCGTCTCGTCCACCCCGAAGAAGACCAGCGGCAGCAGCAGCCAGCCGAGCACCAGCAGGCCGCCGCCGAACGCGGCGGCCATCAGCGCGTACGTCGGCTCGTCGGCCAGCCCGGGGGCGGCGAGCAGGAAGAAGCCGGTGGCCGCGAACCAGAGCCCGGCGATGACCCCGCCCACGAACATGGCGATCCGCCAGCCCTGCCCCCGGAAGTTGTTGCCCATCACCCGCAGCTTCAGCCGGACGAAGTGCCGGGCCGAGACGGGGCGGACCCGCTCGGCCGGCTGCCCGGCCGGCCCGGTCACCGTGACGGCCGCGCCCGGTCCCCGCTGGTCCGAACCGGTCACCGGGACAGCCACGCCAGCTCCTCGCCGGTCGCCGTGCGCCCGCCGACCACCTCGACGAACACGTCCTCCAGCGAGCGGTCGCCGCGCACCTCGTCGAGCGTGCCGACCCGCTTGATCGTCCCCTCGGCGAGGATCGCGACGTGCGAGCAGAGCCGCTCGACGACCTCCATGACGTGGCTGGAGAAGATGACCGTCCCGCCGCCGACGACGTACCGGTGCAGGATGTCCCGGATCAGCGCCGCCGACACCGGGTCGACCGCCTCGAACGGCTCGTCGAGCACCAGCAGCCGGGGCCCGTGCAGCAGCGCGCAGGCCAGGCCGATCTTCTTCTTCATGCCCGCCGAGTAGTCCACGACCAGGGTCCGGCCGGCGTCGCCGAGGGCGAGCACGTCGAGCAGCTCGGCCGCGCGCTGGTCGACCACCGCCGGGTCCATGCCGCGCAACAGACCGTGGTACGCCAGCAGCTCCGCCCCGCTGAGCCGGTCGAACAGCCGTACGCCGTCGGGCATCACGCCGAGGAGCTGCTTCGCCCGGACCGGGTCGGCCCACACGTCATGCCCGAGCACCCAGGCGCCGCCCGCGTCGGGGCGCAGCAGCCCGACCGCCATGGACAGGGTGGTGGTCTTGCCGGCGCCGTTCGGGCCGAGCAGCCCGTAGAACGAACCGGCCGGCACGTCGAGGTCGACACCGGCCACCGCCACCTTGCCGTCGAACCGCTTGGCGAGGCCACGCAGCGCGAGCGCGGGGTGCTCATCAGTCATGCACCGACCGTATCCGGCGCTGGCCAGCGACCGCTCCCGCCCAGGGACGACCTGCGCCTCCTCCCCGGGCAGGAGGCGGCCGGCTCCCGCTGCCCGGGGTCGCCCGCCCTGTCGCGCTCAGTGAGCGAAGCGGCCGTACCGACCGCGAAGGAACAGCAGGGGCTGCCCGTCCGGCCGGCCGTGCAGGTGGTGCACCCGCAGCACCACGATGACGTGGTCGCCGGCGTCGTGCTCGGCTTCCACGGCACCCTCCACCCAGGCCACCACGCCGGCCAGCACCGGCGCGCCGCCGGGGGACAGCTCCCAGTCGAGGCCCCGGAACCGGTCCACCCGGGCGGTGGCCATGCGTTCGCAGACGGCCTGCTGTTCGACGCCGAGGATGTTCACGCAGAGCCGGTCGGCGGTGCGCATGATCGGCCAGCTCCCGCTGCCCCGGCCGACGCAGAAGGAGACCAGCGGCGGGCGCAACGAGACGGACGCGAACGAGTTCACGGTGAGGCCGACCGGCCGGTTGGATGCGGGGTCGAGGGCCGTCACCGCCGTGACACCTGTGGCGAAATGTCCCAGGACGTGCCTGAAATGGTCGGGTTCAACCGTTGACGCGGATGGGTTCACGAGCCTGTCCTCCCGTTCCGGTCGCCGCCGGCCCGCGATCACCTGGCGCGGGCACGGTGCGATCGACCCGTTGGCCGAAGTGAATTGCGGCACGTCGGCAAGATCGGGTTTGGTCAGCATTAATGCAGGTGGCGCGGCGAACCATTCGAGGATGGTCCGGAATTGCCGGTGTCGGAGTGTGCTCCACGATTGAAGCGACCGCGATGATAACGGACATCGGCTCGTCCCGGAGGGCGCCTACTTTCCGTGACGCGCCTCGGTGGATCGTTCCGGTGCGCCCGGACGGGACCGTGATGGTGCCAGACAATTGCTGGTCATGGCTGTAGGGAGGGCGTCCTGTGCCGCGCCGGAAGCCGGGTCCGGCGCGATGCGTAGCGGCTCGGAATCTTCACCCTGCGTCACCAAGATTGGGGTGAAACCGCCCATTCTTGCCCCGCCGACACCTCCCGGCCGCGCCCAACCCGTGTGACGGGTATCACTATTGCGCCTTGTGGCATCTTGGTAACGTGGCGTGGGACTACCGCGGGAATCCATTGTCATCCATGATGCCCCCGCTCGTTGGTCGCTAGCGCATTCAGGGGGGAATGTGTTGCCAGCAGAATGTTCGCGAGCGGTGCCTTCACTCGTGGCACGCTGGGTCCAGAGCCGACCGGACAGCCCGGCCATTATCGATCCGACCTGCGAAGAAGCGACGAGCTACGCGCAATTGTGGCGGTCCTCCGGCGCGCTGGCCCGGCACCTGCGTCGGCTGGGCGTCGGCCGGGGCGAGGTGGTGGCCCTCTCCCTGCCACGCGGTCGGTCGCTGATCGTGGCGATGCTCGCCGTCGCGCGTGCCGGCGCGGCGTACCTGCCGGTCGACCCGGCGGCACCGGTGGACCGGGTGCGCCGGACGCTCGACGCCGCAGGCGTCTCCGTGGTGATCGCCGACCACGACGAGCCGTGGCTCGGCACCGCCCGGCGCGTCGACCCGACGCCCCCCGGCGACCCGATCGCACCCGGCCCGGCCCCGGACCCGATCGACGCGGACGCCCCGATCGACATGGACGCCCCGATCGACGCGGACGATCCGGTCTACGTGATGTTCACGTCCGGCTCGACCGGCGAGCCGAAGGGGGTCGTGGTTCCGCACCGGGCGGTGGCCCGGCTGGTGGTCGAGCCGCTGTTCTGCACCGTCGCGCCCGGCGATCGGGTCGCCCACACCTCGAACCCGGCGTTCGACGCCAGCACCTTCGAGGTCTGGGGGGCGCTCGCCGCCGGTGGCTGCGTGGTGCCCCTGCCCGCGGTGACCGACCTGCCCCTCGACGAGTGGACGGCGCAACTGGCCGGCCTGTCGGTCGACGTGCTGTTCCTGACCACCTCGTTGTTCCACATGATCGCCCGGGAACGTCCGGCCGCGCTGCGGACCGTCGGCACCGTCCTCGTCGGCGGTGAGCAGCTGGACCTGTCCGCCGCGCGACGGGTGCTCGCCGGCTCGCCCCCCGCACGGCTGGTCAACGGGTACGGCCCGACCGAGACCACCACCTTCGCCGCGTACCACGACTGCACGCCGGAGAGCCTGGCGGGCCGGGAGCGGGTCCCGGTGGGCCGCCCCCTCCAGCGCACCAGCCTGCACGTGCTCGGCCCGGACCTCGCCGAGGTCCCCGCGGGCGAGGTCGGCGAGCTGTACATCGGTGGTCCCGGCGTGGCCCTGGGCTACCTCGGTCGCCCCGACCTGACCGCCGAGCGGTTCGTCACCCGGCCGGGCGTCGACGGGCGGCTCTACCGCTCCGGTGACCTGGCCCGCAGGCTGCCCGACGGTCTCTTCGAGGTGCTGGGCCGGCGGGACCGGCAGGTGAAGGTGCGGGGCTTCCGCATCGAGCTCGACGAGATCGAGCTGGCGATCACCGCCACGGGCCTCGCCGACGCGGCGTACGCCGAGAAGCTCGGCGACGGGCCGCAGGCGCTGCTCGCCGTGGCCGTCGTTCCGGCGGCCGGGCGGCTGGACCTCACCGAGCTGGCCCGGCGGCTGGCGGAGCAGGTCCCCGACTACATGGTGCCCTCCCGGTGGGTTCCGCTCGACCGACCGCCGATCGGGCCGACCGGCAAGGTGGACCGGGCCGCCGTCGCCCGGCTGCTGGCGGAGTCCGGCCCGGACGCCGCCACCCCCTGCCCGGCCGGGGTCGACACCGACGGGGCCGCAGCCGACGCCGGGCCGGAGGCCGATCCGGTGACCGCCGCCCTCCGGGTGATCTGGCGGGACGTGGTCGGCAGCGAGCCCACCGCGACCCGCAACTTCCTGGAGATGGGCGGCAACTCGATCATGGCCGTCCAGCTCGCCGGGCGGGTCCAGGACCGCCTCGGCGTCCGGTCCGAGCCGCACGACGTGCTGCTGGCCGAGTCGTTCGCCCACCTGGCCGACCAGATCAGGGTCGCGCTCGACCGCACACACTGATCGACCGTCCGGAGCACGCCGACGCGCGGAGCCGGTCGCCGGGGCGATCCCGGCGAGCCGCAGCCAACGGAAGGAACCCGAATGGACACCCGAGCGCCCGGGTCGGCGCGGGAGACCGATATCCCACGCACGGACTTCCCACAGAACGGCCACCCGGCGGCCGACAGCCCGGAATGCGCCCCGCTGTCCCTCGCGCAGGAGCGGTTGTGGCTGATCGACGCCGCCGCCCCCGGCGCGGCCACCTACCTCGTCCCCGTGCTGCTGCGCTGGCAGGGCCGGGTCGACCCGGCGGTGCTCGGCGTCGCGCTGACCGCGGTGGTGGCCCGGCACGAGCCCCTGCGGACCGGCTACCGGCTGCGCGGCGACGAGCCGGAGCAGTTCGTCGGCCCGGCGGCCGACGTCCCGGTCCAGGTGGTCCGGGCCCCCGGCGGGTCCTGGGCCGACGTCGAGGACGAGGTACGTCGACTCTGTGCCGCGCCGCTCGACCTCGCCACCGGCCAGGTGCTGCGCTGCGTCGCGTTCACCGGCCTCACCGGCGGGGACGCGGTGCTGCTCGTCCTGCACCACATCGCCTTCGACGGCTGGTCGATGGGGCGGCTCTGCGCCGACCTCGCCACGGCCTACGCGGCCGGCGTCGAGGGCCGGCCGCCCCGCCTGCCCGCCGTTGCGGTCCGCTTCGCCGAGCTGGCGCGGCGCGACCGGGAGGCGGGCCGCCGGCCCGACACGCGCGCCGCGGTGACGGAGCGGGCGGCGGAACTCCTCGCCGCCGGGCCCGGGCTCACCCTCGCCGGGGCACTGCCCGCCGCCTCCGGCCGCGCGGTGGTGCGGGCGGGCGGCGAGGTGGTCACCGCCCTGCCCGCCGGGCTCTGGGACCGCGCCAGCGCACTGGCCGCCGAACACCGCATCACGCCGTTCGTGCTGTTCGGCACCGCGTTCCAGGTGCTGCTGGGCCTCTGGTCCGGGCGGGACACCTTCCGGTACGGGGTGATCGCCGCCAACCGGCCCGGCCCCGAGGCCGACGACGTGGTCGGCTTCTTCGTCAACACCGTGCCGCTGCGGGCCCGGTTGGGCGACGCGGACGACTTCGCGCAGTTGTGCGCCCAGGCACGGGGCGAGGCGTTCCGCACCCTGCTCTACCAGCGCCTGCCGTATCACCGGCTCACCGCCGCGGCGCGTGCCGAGCTGGTCGAGGTCGCCTTCGCCCTACAGAACTTCCCCGTGCCCGGCCCGGAGACGCCGGTGCGCTGGGCGCTGCCCGAGGTGCTGCCCAACGGCACCGCCAAGTTCGACCTGATGCTCACCGTCGAGGAGCGGGCCGACGGCTGGTACGCCCGCTGGGAGCACGACCTGGCCCGCTATCCCCGGACGGTGGTGGCGGCGCTGGCCGAGGCGTACCTCGGGCTGCTCGGGGCCGTGACGCAGCGGTACGCCGTACCCCTGGCGGAGCTGGCCCGGTTCGGGCCGGACCCGGCGTGGGCGACGACGGCCGCGCCGGCCGCGCCGCCCCCGACGGCCGGGACGGCGGCCCCGGTGCCCGAGGCGGCGCTGCGCCGGGCCGCCGAGTGCTTCGCCGTGGCGCTGACCGATTTGGTCGACGAGCCGCCGGAGGCGGTCGCGGCCGGGCTGACCCCGGCGGCCGACTTCTTCGCCCTCGGCGGCCACTCCCTGCTGGTCGTCACCATGCTGCGCCGCATCGAACGCCAGGACGGCACCGTCCTGTCGGCGCGGGAGTTCCTGGCCGACCCGACGGTGGCCGGGCTGGCCCGGCTCCTCGCGGCCCCGCCCCGGGCCGCCGCCGCGCCGCCGACGGAAAGCGATGGCCGGCAGGCCACCAGCCCCGCGCAGCAACGCTTCTGGTCCGTCGACCGCCTGCCGTGGCTGCGGCAGGCGTACCTGGTGCCCACCGTGGTGGACCTCGCCGGCCCGGTCGACGTCGAGCGGCTGCACGCCGCCGTCGGGACCGTGCTCGCCCGGCACCCGGCGCTGCGGGCCCGCTTCGAGCTCGACCGCCGGCAGCGGCGGGTCTACCACCGCACGGACGGCCCGGCCGGCGACGTCACCGTGGTGGACGCCGCCGGCTGGACCGACGAGCAGGCGCGCGAGGCCGTCGCGGAGTGGAGCTGGACCGGCTTCGACCTGGCCCGCGCCGCCCCCGCCCGGGCGCACCTGCTGGACCGGGGCGGGCGGGGCGTCACCCTCGTCGTCGTCGTCCACCACATCGTCTTCGACGGCTGGTCGCGGCAACTGCTGCTGCGCCAGATCGCGGCGGCCTACCGGGGCGAGGAACTGCCCGAGCCGGTGGCCGCGACGGGCCACACCGATCCCGACGACGCCGCGCAGGCCGACACCCGGGCGGTCGTGCAGGCGCTCACCGGCGCGCCGGTCGACGTGGTCCTGCCGTACGACAGGGGCCGCGGCGACACCCAGGAGACCCGGGCGGGCCGGCTGACGTACGACCTCGACCCGACCCGCGCCGACCGGCTGCGCAAGGTCGCGGCGGACGCCGGCTGCACCATGTTCATGGTCTCGGCCGCGCTGCTGGCGGTGGCGCTCGCCCGGGTCGGCGGCCAGCGCGACTTCCTGTTCGCCTTCCCGTGGTCGCAGCGGACGGGGGCGCGCAGCGCCGACGCGGTGGGCCTGTTCATCGACACGCTCGTGCTGCGCGCCGACGCCAGCGGCGAGCCGACCTGGCAGGAGCTGCTGGCCCGGGTGCGGGACGCGGCGAACCTCAGCTTCCGGCACTCCGCGGCCCCGTTCGACGCGGTCGCCGCCGCGTTGCATCCCGACCGCGACCTCGGCCGGCCGCCGGTGACGCCGGTCTACCTCAGCGCCTCCGACGGCGAGCTGTCGCCCCCGGACCTCGGGCCGGACGTCACCGCCACGATCCGCCCGCTCGACCCGCTGCACCTCAAGTACGAGCTCGAACTCACCGTCGTCGACCGGCGGCAGGACCTGCGGTGGGAGCTGCTGTACTCCGCCGCCCTGTTCGACCCCGCCACCGCGCAAGCCGTCCTGCACGCGGTCACCACCGCGGCGGACGACCTCATCCGGCAGCCCACCGCTCGACCACTGGAGGGACATTGACCACCCTGACGGAGGACCAACTGTTCGATCGGGTCAGGGCCGCCTGGGCCGAGGTACTCGACGTCGACGATCCGGGCAGCCTCGACCCGGACCAGAACTTCCTGGAGGCCGGCGGCAGCTCGCTGCTGCTCATCATGCTCTGGGAGGACCTGCACCAGCTCACCGAGCGGTCGCTGCGGGTGGCCGACCTGTTCCAGCACGCCACGATCCGGGCGCAGGCCAGGCTGCTGGCCGGCGGCGGCGAGGAGCCGCGGCAGCAGGTGACCGGCGCCAGCCAACGCCGCGCCCTGCTCGGCCGGGCCCGCACGGTGGAGGTGCCCCGACCGTCATGACCGAGATCTCCGACACCGACATCGCCGTCGTGGGGACGGCCTGCCGCTTCCCCGACGCGTGGAACCCCGAGCAGTACTGGCGCAACATCGACACCGGCGTCGTCTCGATGCGGGAGCTGACCGACGAGCAGCTCCGCGCGGCCGGCCACACCGAGGAGGAGATGCGCCAGCCGGGCTTCGTCCGGGTCGGCGCGACCCTGCCGGGGGTGGCCGACTTCGCCGCCGACTTCTTCGGGTACACCCCCCGCGAGGTCGACGCCATCGACCCGCAGCAGCGCATCTTCCTGGAGTCCTGCTGGGAGGCGCTGGAGTCGGCGGGCCTGGCGCCGGGCGCGGACCGCCTGGTGACCGGCGTCTTCGCCAGCAGCGCCGCGGGCAACTACTCGGCGGCCGTCTTCGCCGCCAAGGTCCGCGACCACGGGCTCGCCGCCGCGATCGGCGACCTCGACCTGACCGTCGGCGGGCAGGCCGACTTCATGACCTCGCGGACGGCCTACAAGCTCGGCCTGCGCGGGCCGTCCGTCAGCGTCCAGACGGGCTGCTCCTCGTCGCTGTACGCGGTGCACTACGGCATGCTGAGCCTGCTCGCCGGGGAGTGCGACGTGGTGCTCGCCGGCGGCGCGACAGTCGTGGAGCCGCTGCTCGGCTACCAGCCGATCCCCGGGGCGTGGGTCTCCGAGGACGGCTACGTCCGCTCCTTCGACGCGAGCAGCAGCGGCACCACGTACGGCTCCGGGGTCGGGGTGGTGGCCCTGCGCCGGCTCGCCGACGCCCTCGCCGACGGCAACCCCGTGCTGGCCGTGCTGCGCGGCTCGGCGGTCGGCAACGACGGCGGCGCGCGCCTCGGCTACGCCGCCCCGAACCTCGACGGGGTGGCCGACGTGATCGCGGCGGCGCTGTCGGTCGCGGGCGTCTCCGCCGACGCGGTCCGCTACGTCGAGGCACACGGCACCGGCACGCCGCTGGGCGACCACATCGAGCTGCTGGCCCTGACCGAGGCGTTCCGGCGCAGCACCGACGAGGTGGGCTACTGCGGCCTCGGCTCGGTGATGTCGAACATCGGGCACCTCGGCCCGGCCGCCGGCATCGCCGGGTTGATCAAGGCGATCCACGTGGCCGGCACCGGCTCGCTGCCCCCGCACCCGACGTTCGACGTGGCCCGCGACCCGGCGGAGCTGGAGAAGAGCCCGTTCTTCGTCACCACCGCCCGCCGCGAGTGCCCCGAGCCGGACCGGCTGGTGCTGGTCAACTCGATGGGCGTGGGCGGCACCAACGCCACGATGGTGGTGGCCGCGCCGCCCGCGCCGATCCGGCGGCCCGCGCCGTCGACGCCCGTCGTCCGGCTGAACGTCTCCGCCCGCAACCGGGTGGAGCTGGACCAGCTGTGCCGGGCGCTGGCCGACCGGCTCGACAGCGACCCCGCGCAGGCGGCGGACGTCGCGTACACGCTGCGGGTCGGGCGGGCGGTCTTCGACGAGCGGCGGGTGGTGACCGCACCCGCCGACCGGCTCGCGGCGGCGCTGCGGCTGCCCCGCCCCCCGGCCGTGCGCACCGTGCGGGCCGACCGCCGCACCGCCGTCATCGTGGCGGGGGAACAGGCGGCACCCGCGCGGCTGGCCGCGTTGCGGGCCGCGCTGCCCGGCTCGGCCGTGGTCGACCGGCTCGACCTCGCCGGGGACCGGTACGCGGTGGTGCTGGGCGGGACCGGTGGCGACGCGGGCCTGGCCGACTCGCGGGGGGTCCTGGTGCCCGCCGCCGACGACGACGGCTGGGACGAGGCGCTGAGCACCGCCTGGCTGCACGGCGTGGCGGTCGACTGGGAGGCGGTCAGCGGCGGCCGGGGCCGGCGGCTCCGCCTGCCGACGTACCCGTTCCAGCGCAAGCGGTACTGGCCGCTGGACCACCTCGACGTGTTCCGCCGGCAGCCGACGCCCGCGCCCGTCGGCGCGGAGCCGGCGGCGGCGGGGGACTCCATCGAGGAGAGCATCGCCGGCATCTGGCGGGAGCTGTTCGACCGGGGCGACGTCGGGCTGGACGACGAGTTCGGCGCGCTGGGCGGCACGTCGCTGCTGTCGGTGCAGATGGTGCTGCGGATCCAGCAGCAGTACGGCGTGCTGATCAACCTGCACCGGGCCGGCGGCAGCCGGGCCACCGTACGCCGGCTCGCCGAGATCGTCCGGGCCGGCGTCACCCCCGACCGGCAGAGCGCGGCCGACCGGGACGGCGAGCTGATCGACGCGGACCTGGCGCTGCCGATCGGGCCGATGGCCCCGCGTCGCGCCCCGGGCCGGGACGTGCTGCTCACCGGGGCGGCGGGCTACCTCGGCGCCTTCCTGCTGCACGAGTTGCAGCGCGCCGGCCGGCGCGTCCACTGCGTCGTGCGGGCGGCCGACGAGCAGGCGGGCATGCGGCGGCTGCGGGAGACCGCCGCGCGCCTGGCCCTGCCGGAGCCGGACCCCGAGCTGGTCCGGGTCGTCCCGGCGGACCTGCGGGCCTTCGCCGGCACGGATGCCGCAGACCTCGACGGCGAACTCGCCGACCAGGTCGGGCACGTGCTGCACTGCGCGGCCCGGGTGGTCTTCACCGAGCCGTACCGGACGCTGCGGGAGGACAACGTCCTGCCGATGGCGGGCCTGCTGAACTGGATGTGCCGGCACGGCATCCGCGACTTCAGCTACGTGTCGACGCTGGCCGCGACCGGCGCGGGGTCGGGCACGGCGGGGACCCGGCTGGAGACCCGCAAGCAGCCCCTGCACTCCGACCTGGGCGGCTACGGGGTCAGCAAGTGGGTGGGCGAGCGGCTGCTGGAGAAGGCCGAGGAGGCCGGCGTACGCGGCCGGGTGTTCCGGCCCGGCCTGATCATGGCGGCCCGGGACACCGGGGCCTGCAACAACAAGGACCTGGTGTGGCGGATGCTCGCCAGCGGCGTCGCCGTCGGCGCCCACCCCACCGACGAGCGCGCCGAGCCGGTCTCCCCGGTCGACGTGATCGCCCGGGCGGTCGTGTCGCTGGCGCTGTCGCCGTCCTCGGTCGGCCGGGTCTACCACCTGGCCGACGAGCGTTCGATCAGCACCCGGGAGCTGTTCGACATGCTCGGCCGGGCCGGTCTGGCGACCGAGCCGATGCCGCTGCCGCAGTGGCAACGGCGGGTGGCCGAGCGGGCGCTGGACGGCGGCAGCGAGGTCATGTCGGCCGTGGCCCTCTACGAGCTGGAGGGGCACGAGCTGGCCGAGGACGACGTGCAGGTCCGGGGCTGGCAGCCCTGGCTGCGCAAGCAGGGCCTCTCCGCCGCCGTCACCCCCGAGCAACTGCGCCGGGGCCTGGAGTTCCTGGCCGAACGCCACGAGGAGTTCGCCGCGCTCCTGCCCGGCCTGGCGGGGCAGGGCGGCGACGTCAACGCGATCGAGGAGCGGGTATGAAGCAGCGACATGTCGCCGTGCTGGGCGCGGGGGTGATGGGCAGCGCCATCGCCGCCCTCGCCGTCGGGAACGGCCTGCCGGTCACCCTGGTCGACGTCGACCGGGATGTGCTCAACCGGGCCCGGGACGAGGTCACCCGCCACCTGCGGCTGGCCCGGCTGATGGGGGCGCAGACCGGGACGGACGTGGCCGAGCTGCGTACCACCGTGGACCTGGCCGACGTCGCCGACGCCGACGTGGTCGTCGAGGCCGTCACCGAGCTGGCCGACGTCAAGGCGAAGGTGCTCGCCGAGGTCTCCGCGCTCGTCGGGCCACAGGCGCTGGTGCTCACCAACACCTCCGCCATCCCGGTGGACGAGCTGGCCGGGTCGGTCGCACACCCCGAGCGCACCGTCGGCGCCCACTTCATGAACCCGCCGTACCTGATCAAGACGGTGGAGGTGGTCCGGGGGCCGCGCAGCTCCGAGGCCGCGCTGGCCGTCGCCCGCGACTTCCTGACCGGCATGGGCCGCGAGGTCGTGTTGGTCGGTGACGGGCCCGGCTTCGTCATCAACCGGGTGCTGCAACGAATGATCAACGAGGCGGCCCGTATCGCGGACGAGGGGCTCGCCACGCCGGAGGAGATCGACCTGCTGTTCACCGGCTGCCTCGGGCACCGCACCGGGCCGCTGGCCACCGCCGACCTGATCGGCCTGGACAACGTCGTCGACTCCCTGCGGGTGCTCCGCGACCGCACGGGCGACCAGGGTTACGAGCCATCCGCGCTGCTGCTGGCCAAGGTCGCCGCCGGCGACTTCGGGCGCAAGACCGGGCGTGGCTTCTACGAACACAGGGGGACCAAGTGAGCTCATCCACCACCGACCAGCACACCCTCAGCCCGGGATCGATCCGCGGCCAGCTCACCGAGTTCCTGGAGCGGCAGACCAAGAAGGACATCGAGCCGGACCTCGACATCTTCGCCGCCGGCCTGGTCTCGTCGCTGTTCGCGCTGGAGCTGGTGGTGCACATCGAGTCGACGTTCGACGTCGTCATCGGCGGGCCCGACCTGCGGCTCGACAACTTCCGGACGGTCGACCGGATGACCGAGCTGGTCCTGCGTCTGCGCGGGGACTCCGATGGCTGAGCGGTGGTCCGAGGCGGCGGCGCTGGTCGCCGCCGCCGTCGGCGATCACGCGGAGACCTGGGACCGCACCGGCCAGATTCCGCTGGAGACCCTGCGCGAGCTGGGCACCAAGGGTGTGCTCTGCGCGCAGATCCCCCAGGAGTACGGCGGCCTCGGCCTGTCCAGCCTGGACAACGGCGAGCTGACCGCCGCCACCGGGACCCGGTGCAGCTCGCTGCGCAGCGTGCTCACCTCGCAGGGCATGGCGGCGTGGACGATCATGCGCCTCGGCTCGGCCGCCCAGCGGCGCACCCACCTGGCCGCGTTGACCAGCGGCAGCCTCGCCGGGGTCGCCTTCAGCGAGCCCGGGGCGGGCAGCGACCTGTCCGCGATGAGCACCCGAATCAGCGAGGACGGCTCCGGCCTGCGGGTCGACGGGCGGAAGGTGTGGATCACCGTCGGCGCCTACGCCGACCTGCTGGTGGTCTTCGGCCGGTTCGGCGACGAGGCGGCGGCGGTGCTGGTGCCGACGGACGCGCCGGGCGTGCACGTCGAGCGGGTGGCCGACCCGCTCGGCTGTCGGGCCGCCGGCCACGCCGACGTCCACCTCGACGGGGTACGCCTGCCCAGGGACGCGGTGCTCGGCGGGGCGGCCATGCCGCTGGGCCTGATCGCCACCACGGCGCTGACGTACGGCCGGGTCTCCGTGGCCTGGGGCTGCGTGGGGATCCTCCGCAGTTGCCTGGCCGAGGCCGCCCGGCACGCCGCCGCCCGGGCCCAGGGCGGGGCCCTGCTCGCCTCCCACCAACTCGTGCGGCGGCACCTGGCGGAGCTGACGGTCGCCGAGCAGGCCGCGACCCGGCTGTGCGAGCACGCCAGCCGGGCCTGGGACGCCCGCACGTCCGACCTGGTCATGGCCGCCGTGCTGGCCAAGCACTTCGCCGCCACCCGGGCCGCCGAGGGGGCGAGTACGGCGGTGCAGGTCCTCGCCTCCGCCGGCAGCCGCGACGGGCACCCGGTGGCCCGCGCGTACCGGGACGCCAAGCTCATGGAGCTCATCGAGGGGAGCAACGAGATGTCCCAGCTCATGCTGGCCGACCACGCGCTGGCGGCCTGGTCATGACCGTCGGCATCGGGGCGATCCGCTGCGTCCTGCCCGAGGCGTCCACCCCCGTCGCCGCGCTTCCCGAGGTCGACGCGCTGCGGACCGAGGAACGCGAGTTCGTCGACACCTGCGGGATCGACCGCGTCGGCGTGTTCCCGGACGCACCGACCACGGACTACGCCGTCCAGGCGTGTCAGGAGCTGGGCAAGGCGACGCCGCTGGACCCGGACGTGCTGGTCATGGTGGGGTCGCGCGCGCCGGACGTCCTGCTCGGCTCCGACTCGGGGCGGTTGCAGCTCGACGGCGGCTTCGACCGCGCGTTCGCGTTCACCCTGGACGGTCTCGGCTGCACCGGTTCCAGCGCCGCCTGGGCGCTGGCCCGGGACCTCCTGGTCGCCGACCCCACCCGGCAGAGCGTGCTGATCGCGCACGCCAGCCGCCCGACCGGCGTGGACCGGGTGCGCTTCCCGGTGACGGTGATCGGCGACGGGGCGTACGCGATGACCATCGTCCGCGACGGCCGCCCGGCCCTGGTGGCGCACCGGCAGGAGAGCGACGGCACGTTCCACGACCTGTTCCGGGTGGACTACAAGCAGTCCCCCTGGTACGAGTGGCGCGAGGAGTGCGAGTCTCCCGACCGGTACCGGTTCGAGCTGGCGCTGCACAGCCGGCAGCGGCTCGGCCGGATGGTCGAGACGGTCCTCGCCGACGCCGGGATCACCAAGGCCGACGTCGCCGCGACGCTCATGCAGAACGTGACCGCCAGCGCGTACGGCTTCTACCAGTCCCTGCTGGGGCTGCCCATCCACCCGGTCTGCCAGCGCCAGCTCGCCGAGTACGGACACCTCGGCGCGATGGACGTCGTGCTCAACCTGGACCGGCTGCTCGCCGGCGGCGACGTCGGCCCCGGCGACCACGTCCTCGTCCTCAACAACAGCCCCGTGGCGGCCTGGGCGGCCACGGTCTGGCGCATCTGACGAAGGGAACGACCGTGAGCCAGACACCGCCGACGGTGAAGTGTCTCGTCTGGGACCTGGACAACACCCTGTGGCGCGGCACGCTGCTGGAGGACGGCGAGGTGACCCTGCCCGACGAGGTGCGGGAGACCATCGCCACCCTCGACGCCAGGGGCATCCTCCAGTCGGTCGCCAGCCGCAACGACCACGAGCACGCGTGGGCCCGGCTGGTGGAACTCGGCGTGGCCGACTACTTCGTCGTCCCGCAGATCGGCTGGGGGCGCAAGCCCGACTCGATCCGGGCGATCGCCGACGAGCTCCAGTTCGCCCTGAACACGATCGCGTTCATCGACGACCAGCCGACCGAGCTGGCCGAGATCGGCCACCGGCTTCCCGAGGTCCGGTGCTACCTGGCCGACCAGGCCGGCACGCTGACCGGCCTGCCCGAGTTCAGCCCGGCGGCCGTCACGGTGGACTCCCGCCGCCGCCGGCAGATGTACCAGGCGAAGTTCCGCCGGGACACCGCGCGGGAGGGCTTCCAGGGCCCGGACGAGGAGTTCCTGCGCAGCCTGGAGCTGGAGATGGTCATCGACCGGGCGAGGGACGAGGACATCTCCCGCCTGGAGGAGCTGACCCTGCGCACCAGCCAGATGAACGCCACCGGCGTGCACTACTCCGACGCCACCCTGCGCGGCCTGCTCGACGACCCGCGGCACGAGGTGCTGGTGGTCAGCATGACCGACCGATTCGGGCCGCACGGCGCGGTCGGGGTGGCGCTGCTGGCCCGGCACCCGGGCGTGTGGCACCTGAAGCTGCTCGCCACCTCCTGCCGGGTGGTGTCCTTCGGCGCCGGCGCGATCATCCTGCGGTGGATCGGCGACCAGGCGGCGCGGGCCGGCGTGCACCTCGCCGCGGACTTCCGGCCGACGAACCGCAACCGGATCATGGAGGTCGCCTACCGGTTCGCCGGCTTCGCCGACGACGGGTGCGCCTGCCTGGCCGACGTGGGCCCGGCAGGCGAGGAGGGGGTGCAACTGCTGCACCTGCGGCCCGAGCGCGCCTGCGGGCCGACCTCGCTGCGGCTGCGCGCCCCGGCGCTGGACGACGCCGACACCGGGCTGCGGGACTGGTCGGAGGTGGTGCCGGCATGACCCTCTACGAGCTGTTCGCCGCCTCCGTCGACCGGCACCCGGACGCGGTCGCGCTGGAGGTCGAGGGCGACGAGATCTCCTACGCGGACCTGCGCCGCCACGCCCTGGCGCTGGCCGAGGAGATCGTCGCCCGGCACGGCGGCGTGCCGGCCCGGGTGGCGCTGCTCGCCCAGCGCAGCGTCACCGCCTTCGCCGGCTACCTCGCCGCGCAGCGCCTCGGCGCGGCGGTGACCCCCCTCAACCCCGGCTACCCGGTGCTGCGCAACCGGCGGGTGTGCGACCTCGCCCGCGTGGACGTGCTGGTCGCCGACGAGTCCGGCGCGCCGCAACTCGCCGACGGCCTCGGTGACGCCGCCCCGACGGTCCTCGCGCTCGACGACGACCGGGTCCGCGCGCTCGCCGGCACCGGCGTCGGCCTCGCCGACCACCGCGGCGGCCCGGACGACGTGGCCTACGTCCTGTTCACCTCCGGGTCGACCGGGCGGCCCAAGGGGGTGCCGATCCCGCAGCGCGCGGCGGTGGCGTACGTCCGCCACAACGTCGACCGCTTCGCCGTGGGCCCGGGGGCGCGGGTGTCCCACACCTTCGACCTCACCTTCGACCCGTCGGTGTTCGACCTCTTCGTGACCTGGGCCGGCGGCGCGACCCTGGCCGTGCCCCGCCGCGCGGAGCTGCTGAACCCCGTGGACTACCTGCGGGACCGGCGGATCACGCACTGGTTCTCCGTGCCGTCGGTCGTCTCCGTCGGCGACGAGCTGGGCACCCTGCCCACCGGGCAGGTCACCGACCTGCGGTACAGCATCTTCATCGGCGAGCCGCTCACCTACCGGCAGGCCGAACGGTGGCAGGAGATCGCCCCGGGCGCCGTCGTCACCAACGTGTACGGCCCGACCGAGCTGACCGTGGCCTGCACCGAGTTCCGGCTGGACCTCGACCCGCTGCGGTGGCCGGCGACCTCCAACGACACCGTGCCGATCGGGCCGGTCTACGACTTCCTCGACCACGTGATCGTCGGCGCGGACGGTCACGCGGCCCAGGAGGGCGAGCTGTGCGTACGCGGGGTGCAGAGGTTCGTCGGATACCTGGACTCCGGTGACGATGTCGGCCGATTCTTGACGTATGGTCCCGACGGCGCCACACCGTACGAGGGCGGCGGCCTCACCGACGAGCACTACTACCGCACCGGGGACCGGGTCCGCATCGAGGACGGCAACCTCGTCCACCTCGGCCGGCTGGACAACCAGGTGAAGGTGCGCGGTTACCGCATCGAGCTCGGTGAGATCGAGGCGGCGCTGCGCCGGCACGACGGCGTGACCCAGGCCGTCGTCGTCGCGGTCAACCGGACAGGAGAGACGGAATTGATCGGCTTCTACACGGGTGACGAGGTGCCGCAGTTGCGGCGCTGGCTGCGCCGGCAGGTGCCGCTGCACATGGTGCCCCGGGTGCTCAACCACCTGGCCGCCATGCCGCTGAACGCCAACGGCAAGATCGACCGGGGGGTGCTGCGGGACTCCGTGGCGGAACTGGCGACGGCGGGCCCGGCGTGACGGCGACCGCCCGGCTGCGTGCCGTGACGGCCGAGCTCGTCCCGCCCGCGGGCGTGGTGCGGGTGGTGTCGCTGAGCAACCTGGCCAAGACCGCCGCGCACGGCATCATCATGTCGGTCAGCGTGCTCTACTTCACGACGTCGATCGGGATCTCGGCCACCAAGGTCGGCCTGGCGCTGACCATCGGGGCGGCGGTCGGCATGCTGGTCGCGGTGCCGGCCGGTCACGCCGCCGACATCTTCGGCCCGCGCAACGCCACCGTGCTCGCCATGATCGCGCTCGGGCTGGTCACCTGCGGCTACGCCTTCGCCACCAGCTTCTGGTGGCTGACCGCCGTCGCCTGCCTCGTGCTGGCCGGCGAGTCCGCCACCGACGCCTCCCGGGGGGCGCTGGTCGCGGGCGTGGTGCCACCGGAGGAACGGGTCCGGGCCTGGTCGTACTTCCGAGCCGTGGCCAACCTGGGCGTCACCCTCGGCGCGGTGATCGGCGGGATCGGGCTCTACTTCGACTCCCAGGCGGGCTACCGGGCGCTGCTGCTCCTCGCGGGTGCGCTGTTCGCGGTCGCCGGCCTGGCCTACCTGCGGGTGCCGGTCGTGCCGCCGACCCGCAACACCGAGGCGCAGCCCAGCCTCGTCGTGCTGCGGGACCGGCCGTACGCGGCGTTCGTCGTGCTCAACGCGCTGCTGGTGATGAACGGGCCGCTGCTGACGGTGGCGCTGCCCATCTGGATCGCGCAACGCACCGAGGCCCCCACCGCGATCTACCCCGCCATCCTCGTGATCAACACGATCTGCGTGGTGCTGCTACAGGTGCGCGTCAGCCGGGGAGCGGAACGCCTGGACGGCGGCGCCCGGGCCTGGCAGCGGGCCGGGCTGGTGCTCGCCGCCTGCTGCGTGCTCTTCGCCCTCGCCGGTGGGCTGCCCGTCTGGGCCGCGGTGGCGGCCCTGCTCGCCGGCGCCCTCGTGCACGTGCTCGGCGAGATGCTGCACAGCTCGGGGGCGTGGTCCCTGGCGTACGGGCTGGCCCCCGAGGGCAGCCACGGCCAGTACCAGGGGCTGTTCGGCATGTCGACGCAGCTCGGCTCGACCATCACCCCGTTCGCCGCGACCGTGCTCATCATCGGCTTCGGCTGGTCCGGCTGGCTCGTCTTCGGCGCGGTCATGTGCGCCGCCGGCCTGCTCGCCCCCGCCGTGGTACGCGCGGCGCGCAAGAACCCGACCCGCAGCGGCTTCTCCGCCACGGACGAGCCGGCGAAGGTGCCCGAGACCGGGTCGGCGACGGCCGAGCCGGCGAAGGTGCCCGAGGCCAGGTCCACGACGGACGAGCCGGCGACGGACGAGCCGACGACGGTGGCCGGCGGCGAGTCGGCCGGCGATCCCCTCTCATCCGACAGGAGCTGACCGGATGGACTTCAGCCTCTTCTACTTCGCCAACGACAGCCGGCTCGGGCAGCACGACCGGTACCGCGTGCTGCTGGACGGCGCGCGGTTCGCCGACGCCAACGACTTCGCCGCCGTCTGGACGCCGGAGCGCCACTTCCACCCGTTCGGCGGCCTCTACCCGAACCCGTCGGTCACCAGCGCGGCGGTCGCCGCGGTGACCAGCCGGGTGGCGATCCGCGCGGGCAGCGTCGTCGCGCCGCTGCACCACCCGCTGCGCATCGCGGAGGAGTGGGCCATGGTGGACAACCTCTCCAACGGGCGGGTCGGCGTGTCCCTCGCCTCCGGCTGGCACGCGGCCGACTTCGTGCTCCGCCCGGAGACGTACGCCGACCGCCGCGCCCTCCTGGCCGAGTACGCCGAGCAGATCCGGGCGCTGTGGCGGGGCGAGTCGATCACCGCCACCGACGGGGTCGGGGAGACCCGGCAGGTGCGCGTCTTCCCGCCGCCGGTGCAGGCGGAGCTGCCCATCTGGCTGACCAGCGGCGGCGCGGTGGAGACCTTCCGCACCGCTGGCGAGCTCGGCGCGGGCCTGCTGACCCACCTGCTCGGCCAGGACCTCGACGAGCTGGCCGGGAAGATCGCGGTCTACCGGGAGGCCGTCGCGGCCCGGCCCGGCGACTGGCCCGGTCACGTGGCGCTCATGGTGCACACCCACCTCGGCGACGACGAGGACGAGACGCGCGACCTCGTACGCCCCGCGTTGAGCGACTACATCCGCAGCTCGCTGCACCTGATCCTCGGGTCCCGGATGGACGGCAAGCGCAGCATCGACCCGTCCAAGCTGCCCCCGGAGGAGCTGGACTTCCTGGTCGAGCGGTCGTTCCAGCGCTACTTCGACGAGGGGGGCCTGCTGGGCACCGTCGACAAGGCGTACGGCGTGGCGAGCCGGCTGCGGGAGATCGGGGTGGACGAGGTGGCCTGCCTGATCGACTTCGGGCTGCCGGACAAGACGGTGCTGGCCGGGCTGGACCAGCTCAACGAGCTGCGGCTGCGGTTCGCCTCCGCCGACGGCTGACCGGGATGGCCGCGCGGGGGCGACCGAAGGCCGAACTGGTTCTCTCCGGATGCGAGCGCCGCACGCTGGAGGAGTGGGCGGCATGGACGGGCGGGGGCCGCCTCGCCCTGCGGGCCCGGATCGTGCTGGCCAGCGCGGAGGGGCTGTCCAACCGGGACGTCGCCACGAAGCTGGAGGTGGGGCCGCACACGGCGGGCAAGTGGCGGGCCCGCTTCGTCGACCGGCGGCTCGCCGGTCTGCTCGACGGGCCACGGTCGGGGGCCGGCCGGCGGCTCACGGCGGCGCAGGTCGACGCCGTGCTGGCCCGGACGCTCCAGACGGCGCCCCCGGCCGGGGCCGGGCTCTGGTCGACCCGGGCCATGGCGGCGGTGGTGGGGCTCAACCAGACCGCGGTCTCCCGGCTCTGGCGGGCGGCGGGCCTGCGGCCCCACCAGGTCGCCACCTGGCGGCTCTTCCAGGACCCGCGCTTCGCGGCGACGGTACGCCTGGTCGTCGGGCGGCGGATCTCGGCGGGTGACCGGCTCCTGGCGCTGGCGGCGGAGCGGGGCCACCCGGGCCCGGCTCCCGGCCACCGCTCCGTGGCGTCGACCGGCCTCGCTCTTTTGGCCGACCCGGTTCCGGCCGACCCGGTTCCGGCCGACCCGGTTCCGGCCGACCCGGTTCCGGCCGACCCGGTTCCGGCCGACCCGGTTCCGGCCGAC
>NZ_JBIARA010000005.1:96131-113893 GCF_042889525.1 Micromonospora sp. NPDC002575
CGGCCGACCCGGTTCCGGCCGACCCGGTTCCGGCCGACCCGGTTCCGGCCGACCCGGTTCCGGCCGACCCGGTTCCGGCCGACCCGGTTCCGGCCGGCTCGGTGCCGAGCGGTCATGCTTCGACCGGCCTCGCTCCGGCCGACCCGGCTCCCGCCGGCCTGCCGCCCGGCGGGGCCGTCGGGGAGGTGCTCGACTTCTTCGACGCGCTCGACGCCCGCGTGCCACCCGCGTGGGAGGTGCACGTCGCCTGCATCGGGCGGACGGCCCGCGGGCACCCGGCCGTGCGCGCCTGGCTGGGCGCGCACCCCCGGTTCCACCTGCATCCGGTGCCGGCGGCACAGAGCTGGCAGCGGCTGCTGGACCGGTGGGCGGGGCGGCTGGCCCCCGACGTTCAGCGGCGGCGCAGCGCGGTCACGCCCCAGGAGAAGCCCATGCCGCTGCTCGCCACCAGCACCACGTCACCCGGTGCGAGCCGCCCCTCGTCCATCAGCTCGGCGAGGGCGAGGAACGGGTCCGAGCCGCCCATGTGCCCGTAGCGGTGGTAGTTGAACACGGACCGTTGCGCGGGCACGCCCAACGCGCCGAGGACCCGCTCGTGCATGTTGCGGTCGCCCTGGTTGATGAGGAAGTAGCGCACGTCCGCCGGGGCCAGGTCCAGGGTCGACAGCGTGTCGTTGGTCAGCTCCACGAAGTTGCGCAGGTATGCGTCGCCGAGCCCCCTGCGGTGGCCGCGCCGACGCATGACGATGCGGTCGTCCTCGATGTCGCCGGAGTAGTAGTCGGCCCACTCCGGCTCCGTGCGCATCTGCGAGTGCAGCAGCTCGAGCGGCCCGTCACGGCCGACGAGAACGGCGGCGGGAGCGTCGCCGAAGTTGAACAGCACCTTCGACTCGGGGTCGTGGTAGTCGACCAGTTGGCTCAGCCGGTCGCCGATGAGGACCAGGGCGTGCCGGGCGCGGCCGAGGGTGATCTTGTCGGCCGCGAGCTGCACCGCCGTCATCGCCGCGTTGCAGAAGTTGGACACCTCGAAGCAGTGTGCCCGTTCGATGCCCAGTTCGGCGGCGACCTTCGCCGCCGGTGACCAGAACGGCCGGTCCCACTCGCCGGAGCCGGCGTAGAGCACCAGGTCGACGTCGGTCGGTGGGACGCCGCTGCGCTTGAGCACCGTGCCGGCCGCCTCGGCGGCGAGCTCCCAGGCGGTCTCGTACTCGTCGAGGACGGGGAACCGCTCGGCGTGGGTGATCTCCAGGATCTCGGCCAGGGCCAACCCGGAAGCCTGTTGCATGTCCCGCACGTCGGCGTGCCCGGAGGGCAGCCGCACCTCGAAGTCGACGATCGCCGCCATGCCACGCTCCTCCCGCTCGACGCGCGTCCCTCCGGCCCTGGCCCGGCCCGAGGGTGGCCCCTCGGCCTCAACCCGCCTGACTGCCGGCCCCGTCGGCGAGGGCCCGGATGATCGCGCTCACGTCCTCGTCGCCCAGGCCGGCGTCGCGCCCCTCGGCCAGGACGCGCCGCGCCGCCGCGATCACGCCGTCGGGGCGGACGCCGGCCTCCACGGCCAGGCGCAGGTCCTTCTCGGCGTGCCCCAACGAGAAGAGGGTCGGCTGGTGGGAGGCGGCCACCCGGGGGCGCATCACCCCGGCGATCGGGCCCAGCGTGGTGCGGCCGAGCGCGTCGAAGGCGGCCTCCCGGGCGATGCCCAGCCGGGCGGCCAGGCCCAGCGCCTCGCCGAGGAGCACGGCCGAGTTGATGGTGGCGACGTTGACCACGAGCTTGACGGCGGCCCCGTCGCCGAGGACGCCGACATGTTCCACGGTGCCCAGCGCGGACAGCGCCGGCGCGCAGCGGGCCACGTCCTCCGCCGTCCCGCCGGCGAAGATGTGCAGCGCGCCGCCCTCCGCCTGGGGCACACTGCCCAGCACCGGCGCGTCGACCAGCGTCACCTCCGCGGGCAGCCGCTTGCGCAGCTCGGCCACCGCGTCCGGCCCGATGGTGGACATCTCGACCAGGGTGGCGCCCGGGTCGAGGGTGAGCCCGTCGAGGAGGCCGAGCACCGCGCCGGGGTCGCTGAGCATCGTGATCACGAGCTGTCGCCCAGCGACCGCCTCCTGGGCGCTGGCAGCGCCGTGGGCACCGGCGGCGACCGCCTCCTCCGCCCGGCCCGCGGTCCGGTTCCAGACGGCGACGTCGTGACCCGCGCGGGCCAGCCGGATCGCCATGGGCAGGCCCATCCGGCCGAGGCCGAGGAATGCGATTCGGAGCGGCATTGCGGAAGTGTAACCGTCGAGCTGACGACGGGACAACGCCGCAATTATTGCAACTACTTGTGACTCACCGGCTCTGTCGGGGAATGGCGTCCACCGTCGATTGTGGTAACGTCCCCGGCGTCCGTAGGTTGACGAAGGTGTTTCCCCGGATCCCGGTGCGAGGTAGCAGACAATGCAGATGAGACTGGTGAACCCGAGCGGGGCGCCCGCCCCGGCGGGGCCCTACTCCCAGGTGGCCGAGGTGCGCCTCGGCGACACCACGCTGCTCGTTCTCTCCGGTCAGGTCGCCCTCGACGACGACAACCGCGAGATCGTCGGGCCGGGCGACATGGCGGCGCAGGCCGAGCGCACCCTGGAGATCATCGGGCAGTTGCTGGCCGCGCACGGCGCGACCTTCGCCGACGTGATCAACATCCGGACGTACCTCACCGACATGGGCCACCGCGCCGAGTACGCGGCGGTGCGCGGGAAGTACTTCACCGGTGATCTTCCGACCAGCACGACGGTCGAGGTGTCGAAACTGTTCCGCGACGACGCGCTGATCGAGATCGAGGTCACCGCCGTCGTCGCCGCCAACTGAGCGACGGAGCTTCGCATGCGCGTGGACCGCACCGTCAGCCCGGAGTTCCAGCGCGTCGTCGCCGGCCTGCGGGTGCCTGAGATGGGCACCGACGTGGTGGCCCCGCTGCTGGTCAACCTGGTCCACCTGCTGCGGCCGGCCCGGGTGCTCGAAGTGGGCATGGGCTACACCACCCCGTTCCTCGTCGCGGCCCTCGCCGACGTGCGCGAGCAGGTCGCCGCCGAGGCCCGCACGCTCGCGGCGAAGACCGGCCGGCACCTCGCGGGCGGGCTGCACGACGAGTGGCTCAACGAGGAGCCGGCGCTGGCCGCGCCGGCCTTCCACCTCCGGCCGTACGATCCCCGCCTGGTCGCCGTCGACGACCTGTCCAACCCGTTCTCCTCCGCCGGCCGGGTGCTGGAGGTCCTCCGGGAGCTGTCCGTCGACGAATTGGTCACCGTGGTCAACTCCGATGTGCGGGAGTGCGGCGACAAACTGCCGGCCGACTACGACGTCATCGACTTCGCCTGGGTCGACGCCTGGGAGTGCCTCTATTTCTTCGAGCACTTCTGGGAGCGCATCAACCCCGACGGCGGCGTGTTGTTGATGCATTATCTGATGACCTATCCCGAAGGGGAGGCGATTCTGCGCTACCTGCGCCGGTTCCAGCAGTCCAATCCAGGCGAACTGGAGATGGTGAATCTGCTGGAGCCGCACAAGTTGACGCAGAACAGCGTGACGATGCTGCGCCGCACGAGCGGGGCCCGTCGCCTCGACTACGGCGCCTCTGGCGGCACGGTGAAATACTCGGCGGCGCTGCGGGAGGCCGCCGAACAACAGGCCAGCCTCTTCTGACCCGCCTCTCCTGCCGGCCCGCGCCGGCCCCGCCCACCGCGCTCGCCCCGCCCAAGCGCGCGCTCGCCCCGCCCAAGCGGGTGAGAAGGGTTCCCTTCTCTACCGTATGCGTTAAGAAGGGGCCCTTCCTTCGGAGCGGAGCGCCTCGGGGGAGTGTAGGCGCAGCATGGTGCCGGCCACGTCGGCCGGCAGCCGCCGCCGCGACGCCACCGACACCGCGATCATCACCGTGAACGCGAGCGGCACCGTCCACGCCGCCGGCTGCGCGGTGAGCGTCGCCGGCCAGCCGGACAGCGGCGGGCCGAGGACCGTGACCAGCACCGCCCCGATCGCCGCCCCGCCGCCGGCCAGCACCCCGGCGGCGGCCCCCACGTCGGTCAGCCCCCGCCACCAGATGCCGAGCACCAGCAGCGGGCAGAAGCTGGACGCGGCGACCGCGAAGGCCAGCCCGACCACCTGGGAGACGTCCATCCCCGACACGTTGAGCGCGAGCACCGCCGGCACCCCGCCCGCGATGACCGTGGCCAGCCGGAAGCCCCGCACCGAGCCGCGGCCCAGCACGTCCGTGGAGATCACCCCGGCCACGCTGGTGAGCAGCCCGGACGAGGTCGACAGGAACGCGGCGAACGCCCCGGCGGCGACCAGCGCGGCGAGCAGCCGGCCGGTCAACCCGTCGCCGAGCGCCGCGCCGGGCAGCAGCACCACCACCGCGTCGGTCTGCCCGCTGATCAGCAACTGCGGGGTGTAGATGCGGCCCAGCACCCCGTACAGGGTGGGCAGCAGGTAGAACACGCCGACCAGGGCCAGCACGACCAGCGTGGTGCGCCGGGCCGCCGCGCCGTCGGGGTTGGTGTAGAACCGCACCAGCACGTGCGGCAGCCCCATGGTGCCCAGGAACGTGGCCAGGATCAGCGAGTACGTGGCGAACAGCCCCCGGTCGTCGTCCCCGGCGGCGCTGGGCAGCAGCCAGTCCGCCGCGTCGGTGGCCGTGCCGGAGACCTGCGGCACCGGGTCGCCGGCGGCGAAGTCGAGCCGGTCGCCGGGGCGTACCTCGCGGATGTCGCCGTCGGGGAGGGTGAGGGTCGCGCGGTGCTCGACCACGACGGTGGTCGCGGTCCGGAACGCCGGCCCGTCGGGCGGGGTCACCGCCGGGCGGGCGTCGGCCTGCCACTGCAACACCAGGAAGATCGCGGGTACGGCGAGCGCCGTGAGCTTCAGCCAGTACTGGAACGCCTGGACGAAGGTGATGGCCCGCATCCCGCCCAGCGCCACGTTCGCGGTGACCACCGCCGCCACCACGAGCGCCCCGACCGGGTACGCCGCCCCGGTCAGCGTGGCCAGGGTCAGCCCCGCCCCCTGGAGCTGCGGCACCAGGTACAGCCAGCCGATGAAGATCACGAACGCGGTGGCGAGCGTACGCAGCCGCCGCGACCCGAGCCGCACCTCGCAGAAGTCCGGCAGGGTGAACGCACCGGAGCGGCGCAGCGGCGCGGCCACGAACAGCAGCAGGGCCAGGTAGCCGGCGGCGAAGCCGACGGGGTACCAGAGCACGTCCACGCCGTACTTGAGGATCAGCCCGGCCACGCCCAGGAAGCTCGCCGCCGACAGGTACTCCCCGCCGATCGCGGCGGCGTTCCAGGTGGGGCTGACCGAGCGGGAGGCGACCAGGAAGTCGGAGGTGGTCCGGGCCAGCCGCAGCCCGTAGAAGCCGATCCCGACCGTGACCAGGGTGACCGCGACGATCGCGGGGACGACGTACCCGTTGCCCATCTCAGCGCTCCGGCCGCTGGACCAGGTCGGTGAAGTCCTGCTCGTTGCGTTCGGCGAGCCATACGTACGCCCAGCCGACGGCGATGAGGAACGGGAAGGAGACCAGCCCCAGCAGCAGCCAGGGCAGGTTGATCCCGAACACGGTGACCCGGCCGACCGAGGGCGCGATGGCGAACAGCCAGGGCAGGCCGCCCAGGCCGATCAGCACCACCAGGCTCAGCCGCAGCGCCAGGGCGAGCTGGGCCCGCACCAGGCCCCGGACCAGCGCCTCGCCGACGCGGGTCTGCTGGGCCAGCTCGGCGCGGGCCCGGTCGGCGTCGGGTTCCCGGCGGGACACCTCGGCCAGCACGATCCGGGTCCGGCCGGGCGCGGTCGGCGCGCCGCCCGGTGACTCGTCCCGGGCGGGTGCCCGGGGCGACGGTACGGGGTCCTCGGGTGCGGCCACCCCGGCAGTCTCGCCCGATCGGTGGGAATGTCAAGACCGGTGTGGCGATGCTCGGGACGTCGGGCACCCCCGGGTTGCCTCGCCCGCGGTCATGCCGCGTCGGCGCGGCCTTCGGTGGTGCGGGTGGTGACGATGCGGCGGAGCACGTCGAGGGCGTGTTCGGCCTCGTCGCGGCTGACGGGTGCGGTGCGGGCGGTCACGTAACTGGTCAGGGCGTCGCGGATGATGTCGGATCGGCGGGTCTCGGCGTGCTCGGCGAGGTGGTCGAGTTGTTCCACGAGCGCGACGGGCAGGCGAATGCTGACCAGCATCATGGGTGTCGCAGGCGCGCCGCCGGAGGCTGGCGCTGCGGTCATGGATCTGATGACCGGTGCCAGGCTGTCGGTGCTCTGGAACCATGCGACGACCTCGTCCTTGGTCATCTGGTCGAAGTCCGGCTCGGTCACAGAATTCGCCTCCTCCACTCGTCGAGGTCAGGGCCGCGAAGGGCGCGGGCCCCTAGGATCTTGTATGTCTGGGTGGCGCCGATGCGGTCACACAGCGCGGCGATGACGCGGCCACTGTCCGCCAGGCCCATGACGATGAGCAGCAGGTCCCCGATGGCGCGTTCGTAGCGCAGGCCGGGAGGGGCGTAGAGCGCCTGGACCGTCTCGTCCACGTCGACGCCGTTGCGACGAGCGTTGTCCAGACCCTCGTCGGTCCACACGTACTCGCGATCCGACACCCCGCAACCGTAACACGTCGTAATACGCCGAGTTGTGCACAACCTGTGGAGAACTCTCCACACCTGTGGATAAGTCCGTGGATAACCCGTGGACGGGCGCTGTGGACAACCGCCCCGTCAGCGGTTCCAGTCCTGCTTGGCGGCGCGGACCAGCTTGTCCTTCAGCTCCCGGGTGTGCCGGCGGCTCACCGGCAGCTCCGCCGAGTCGACCACCACCACGTACCCGGAGTTGACCAGTCGCAGCTCGGCGATGAGCTTGAGCTGCACCAGGTACGACCGGTGGATGCGGACGAACCCGGCATCCGCCCAGCGCTCGGCGAGGGTGGCCAGCGACACCCGCACCAGGTGCGAGCCGTCGGCGGTGTGCAGCCGGGCGTAGTCGCCCTGCGCCTCCACCCAGCGCACCGCCGACCGGGGCAGCATCCGCGTCGTCCCGGCCAGCTCGATCGGGATCGTCGGGTCCTCCTCGGCGCGGGCCAGCGCCGCCGGGTGCGCGGCGACCACCCGGGAGCCGATGACCCGACGCAGCGACTCGGCCAGCCGCTCCGCCCGCACCGGCTTGCGCACGTAGTCCGTCGCGCCCAGGTCGAAGGCGTCCACCGCCCCGTCGTCGTACGCGGTGACGAAGACGATCGCCGGGGGCCGGGCGAACCGGCGCAGCACCCGGGCCAGCTCCATCCCGTCGAGGCCGGGCATCCGGATGTCCAGGAACACCACGTCCACGTCGGCGTCGCGGAGCACCCGCAGCGCCTCCGTGGCGTCGCCCGCCGTGTGCAGCCGGGCCACCCGGGGGTCGGCCCGCAGGTGGTACGCCAGCTCGTCCAGCGCCGGCGGCTCGTCGTCGACGGCGAGCACCCGCAGGAAGCCGGGGGAGTTCACGAGGCGACCCGCACACCGGGATGGAACTTCGGCACCCGCATGCTCACCTTCGTACCCGAGCCGAGGCCCGTCTCGACGACCAGGCCGAACCGGTCCCCGAAGGCCGAGCGGAGCCGCTCGTCGACGTTCGACAGGCCGACGTGCTGGCCCGGATCGTCGGTGGGGTCGCTGCCGGCCCCGGCCAGCTCCGCGATGCCGGTGGTCAGTGTCGTCGGGTCCATGCCCACTCCGTCGTCCTCCACCGTGATGTGACACTCGGCACCCGCGTCGCGGGCCTCGATGCTCACCATGCCGGGGCCGGGCTTGCGGGACAACCCGTGCCGGACGGCGTTCTCCACCAACGGCTGGAGGCAGAGGAACGGCAGGGTCACCGGCAGCACCTCCGGGGCGATCTGCAACCGCACCTGGAGCCGGTCGCCGAACCGGGCCCGCTCGATGGTCAGATAGCGGTCGATCGAGCGCAGCTCCTCCGCGAGGGTGGTGAACTCGCCGTGCGCCCGGAAGGAGTAGCGGGTGAACTCGGCGAACTCCAGGATCAGCTCCCGGGCCCGCTCCGGGTCGGTGCGCACGAAGGAGCCGATGGCGGTCAGCGCGTTGTAGATGAAGTGCGGGCTGATCTGGGCGCGCAGCGCGCGTACCTCGGCGCGGGCCAGCCGCTCCCGGGAGGCGTCCAGCTCGGCCAGGGCGAGCTGGTTGCCGGCCCAGTGCGCCGTCTCCAGGGTGGCCTGCACCAGCCCCGGCGCGGGCGGGCCGTCGGCGACGGCGATCAGCGCGCCGACCACCCGGCCGTCGGCGCGCAGCGGCGCGACCACCGCGCCCCGCACCGGGCAGTCGACCCGGTCGCAGTGCAGCTCCGCCTCCCCCAGCACCGTCGACCGCCCGCCGGAGGCCGCCCGCCGGGCCGCCGCGACGAGCTGGTCGGCGTGGTGCGTGCCGCGCCCGTCGAGGGCGAGCAGCGCGTCCCGGTCCGTCAGGGCCAGCCCGGCCGCGCCGACGAGGGCCCGCAGGTGGCGTACGGCCTTCGCCGCGCCCGCCGCGCTCAGGCCCGTCCGCAGCGGCTCGGCGGCCAGCCCCGCCGTGTGTAGCACCTCGTACGTGGCCCGCTGGGTGGCCGTGGCGATGCCCCGGCGGGCGCGCAGCCGGACCACCGCGTACAGGGCGGCGCCCAGCGCGGTGACCAGGGAGACGACGCCGAGCACGGCGGAGAGGTTGCCAGCCACCCCGAGATCCTGACGGCTGCCGCTGCCCCGCGCCAGCCCCGCGCTAGTACGCGCCCTTGCGGGCCAGCACCACGCCCACCGTGCGCCACAGGATGCTCAGGTCGTAGGCCAAGGACCAGTTGTCGACGTAGTAGAGGTCGAGGCGGACCGCCTCGTCCCAGGACAGGTCGGAGCGGCCGGAGACCTGCCACAGCCCGGTCATGCCGGGCCGCACCAGCAGCCGGCGGCGCACGTCGCCGAGGAAGTCACCGTCGTCGGCGGGCAGCGGGCGCGGCCCCACCAGCGACATCTCGCCCCACAGCACGTTGATCAACTGGGGCAGCTCGTCGAGCGAGGAGGCCCGCAAGAAGCGGCCCACCGGGAAGACCCGGGGGTCGTGCTTCATCTTGAACAGCATGCCGTCGGTCTCGTTCTGGTCGACGAGGCCGGCGAGGCGGTCCTCGGCGTCGACGTACATGGTGCGGAACTTCCACACCCGGAACGTGCGGCCCTCGTGACCGACCCGGGGCTGGCGGAAGAAGACCGGGCCGGGGTCGGAGAGCCGGATCGCCACCCCGATCGCCAGGAACACCGGGACGAGCAGCAGCAGGCCGAGGCCGGCGGCGACCCGGTCCATCAGGTTCTTGGCCAGCAACGCCGGGCCCGACAGGGTCGGCTCCTCGACGTGCAGCAGCGGCAGCCCCTCGATGGGACGGATGTGCACCCGGGGGCCGGCGATGTCGGTGAGCTGCGGGGCCACCACCAGGTCGACGCCGGAGCCTTCGAGCTGCCAGGCCAGCCGGCGCAGCTCGCCCGGCTCGGCGCTGGCCGAGCCGCAGACCGCGATCGTGTCGCCGCCGACCTCCCGCACCAGGGCGAGGACGTCGCGGCCCGCGTACACCGGGACGGGGGTCTGGATGCCCCGGGCCGCCGCGTAGCCGTCGGTGATGTGGATGGCCACCGGGACCAGCCCGGCGCTCGGGTTGCGGGTGACCGCGGTGTAGACCTCCAGGCACTCCGGCAGGGTGCCGACGAGCACCATCCGGTGCCCGGCCTGGCCGACCTGGCGGCGCACCGCGTGCAGGGTGAACCGGGCCAGGATGCGGCCCAGCAGGATCAGCAGCAACGCCCCGAGCAGGGCGAAACCGACCGACCACCGGGAAAGGTCGGTCTTGGTGGCGAACGCGATGAACGAGACGGTGGCGGCCACCGCCACCCCGGCGCGGATCACCCGCTTGAACTCGTCCGGCCCGAGCCCCATGTAGCGCCGGTCGTAGGCCCGGTTGCCCCAGAGGATGACCAGCCAGCCGAGCGGCAGCAGCAGGAACGCGACCGTGTAGAACCAGGTCGGGTCCGCCTGGGCGTTGTAGAAGCCGGCGCGGGCCTGGCCGAACGCCTCCTGGGCGATCCAGTCGGCCAGCACCACGGCGAAGAAGTCGACGAACAGCAGGGCGGCCGTGTAGGGGCGGTGCCAGCGGGAGACGCGCCGGCGGGCCCGCGCCCACGCCGACCTGGGGACACCGTTGTGCGAAGGCGGTGTCGGCGGCTGGATCTCGAAGCTGTCGACGTGCCGCACGAGTTGGCTCCGGCCTGTGTTGGTTACCGGGCGCTGGAGGCTAGTCGTCACCTCACCCATGTCCTCCCGCATGACGCGTGCCGCTCACTCGCAGTGAGGGCCCGGGTCGCCCACCGTTCAGTTTCCCACGCGGGGCCCGCACCGGACGTCGACCCGAGGGACTTTGCGCCCAGTGCGCCACGTGGGATCCGGCCGGCTCCACCTCAGGTGCGAAAAGCCGGGGACCGGGCCACTATACCGATGGATGACGGGCCGGGTAGAGGCGCGGACCGGGAGGATCGGCGCTCCGGAGGCGATTCCCCTCCGTAACCCCCGAGTGTCGTTACTCACCGTACGATTCGCGACAACCGTCGGTCAGCGAGCGGCTTCCCGCCGGTCTGACAAGTCGGGCAATACTGCAGGCTCGAATCGGCGAAACTCACCTCCCGGACCGTATCGCCGCAGACGGGGCAGGGCAGGCCGGTCCGGGCGTGCACGGCCAGCCCCGAACGCTTCTCGCCCTTCAGTTCCGCCGCCCGGTGTCCCAGTGAGCGGGACACCGCGTCGCCCAGCACCCGGCGGGTCGCCCCGTGCAGGGCGGCGACCTGATCGTCGGTGAGCCGGTCGGTCAGCGCGAACGGCGACAGCTTCGCGGCGTGCAGGATCTCGTCGGAGTACGCGTTGCCGACCCCGGCCAGCACCGACTGGTCCGTCAGCACCCCCTTGACCTGGCCCCGCCGGCTGCGGATGCGCTCGGCGAACGTGGCCGCGTCGGCGGCGAGCGCGTCCGGGCCGAGCTTCGCCACCCCCGGCACCGCCGCCGGGTCGGCCACCAGGTAGGCGGCCAGCTTCTTCTGGGTGCCCGCCTCGGTCAGGTCGAAGCCGGAGCCGTCGTCGAGCCGGACCCGCAGGGCGATCGGCCCCTTGCCGGGGCGCAGCGGCGCGCCGGACGGGAACGACTCCCGGTAGTGCAGCCAGCCCGCCCGCGCCAGGTGCACCACCAGGTGCAGGTCGCCGTCGAAGACGACGTCGAGGAACTTGCCGTGCCGCCGCGCGTCGGTCACCGTGCGACCCGCCACGGCGGAGGGCGCCGGGTCGTACGTCTTCAGGGCGCTGATCGCGGCGACCTCGACCCGGTCGACGCGCCGGGACACGGCGCGCTCCCGCAGGTAGCCGGCGAGCGCTTCCACCTCGGGAAGTTCGGGCATGCTGCAACGGTAGCCTTCGTACCCGTGAGAATCGTGGTGGCGCACAACCGGTACCGGGAAGCCCAGCCGTCCGGCGAGAACACCATCGTCGACGCGGAGATCGCCCAGCTCCGCGCGGCCGGGGTGGAGGTGCTGCCGTTCCTGCGCAGCTCCGACGAGATCCCGAGCCTGCCGAAGACGGCCAAGGCGCTGCTGCCGATCTCCCCGATCTACGCCCCCCGCGCCCAGCAGGAGCTGAGCCGGCTGATCACCGAGCACCGGCCCGACGTGCTGCACCTGCACAACCCGTACCCCCTGCTCTCGCCCTGGGTGGTGCGGACCGCGCACAAGCACGGTGTGCCGGTGGTGCAGACGGTGCACAACTACCGGCAGGTCTGCTCCTCCGGGCTCTACTTCCGCGACGGGGTGATCTGCCAGGACTGCCGGGGCCGGGCGCTCGGCGTGCCGGCGATCGTGCACCGCTGCTACCGGGGGTCGCGGGCGCAGAGCGCCCTGATGGCCACCACCCTCGCCGTGCACCGGGGCACCTGGCACTCGGTGGACCGGTTCATCGCCCTCACCAGCGCCGTCGGCGACCACCTGCGCGACTACGGGGTGCCGGCGGAGCGGATCGTGGTGAAGCCCAACGGCATCCCCGACCCGGGCACGCCCGCGCCGCTGGGCGACGGCTTCCTCTACATGGCCCGGCTCTCCCCGGAGAAGGGGCTGGGGCTGCTGCTGGACGCCTGGCGGCGGCACCCGGACGGCTCCCTCGGCCCGCTGCGCATCGCCGGGGACGGCGAGCTGCGCCCGCTGGCCGAGGCCGCCGCCGCCGAGCGCGCCGACGTGACCTATCTGGGGCCGCTGGACCGCGCCGGGGTACGCGCCGCCATCGAGGCCAGCGCGGTGATCATCGCCGCGTCCACCTGGCACGACGTGCTGCCCACGGTGATCATCGAGGCGCTGGCCAGCGGCCGGCCGGTGCTCGGCACCGCCCTCGGCGGCATCCCGTACCTCGTCGGCGCGGACGCCCCCCGCGAGCCCGCCGGCACCGGCCCGGCCGCCGTCGCCACGGCCGCCCCCGGGGTGGGCCGCATCCCGCTGCCGCACGGGGTGAAGGAGGGTGAGACGGGCTGGGTGGTGGCCCCGGAGCCGGCCGCCATGGCCGCCGCGCTGCCGGTGGCCCGGGCGGGCGCGGCGGCGCTGGCCGCCCCGGCGCGGCTGCGCTACGAGCGCACGTTCCACCCCGACGTGGTCACCAAGCGCCTGATCGACGTGTACGCCTTACTGGCCCGCTGATTCACCCGGAGCCTCTGCGGCGCTTCTCGCCGCTACGAGGCCAGCCGCTCGGGTGCGTGGCGGCGGGGGCCGGTCGGCTCGACGGCGTGCACGGGCCTGTTGATCTCGGCCTTGTTGATCTCTGCCCACAGCGTGTCGAGGGAGAGGCCGAGGACGTCGGCGATGGCCGCGATGGTCGGGAAGGCGGGGGTCGCCACGCGCCCCGACTCGATCTTGCGGAGGGTCTCCGGCGAGACGCGGGCGTCGAGCGCGGTCTGGAGCATCGAGCGGTCCCCCCGGGCGTGGCGCAACAGGGCGCCGAGGCGCTGCCCGCGCTCGACCTCCTCGGGGGTGAGCGGCAACCTGACCATGCGGCCGATTCTAGTACCGGGATAGTATGGCCGGGATAGTTATTGGTGGCACGAGGAAGGCGCCGCATGATCGAGATCCTGAGCCCCACCCAACTGCCCCGGGCGCGGGAGGCCGGCGCCCTGGTCGCCGACATCCTCCAGACGCTCAGGGGCCGCTGCGAGGTGGGCACCAACCTCCTCGACATCGACCGGTGGGCCCAGGCCATGATCGTCGAGGCCGGGGCGTCGTCCTGCTACGTCGACTATGCGCCGTCCTTCGGGCGCGGGCCCTTCGGCCACTACATCTGCACCTCGGTCAACGACGCGGTGCTGCACGGGCTGCCCCACGACTACGCGCTCGCCGACGGAGACCTGCTCTCCCTCGACCTCGCCGTCTCCGTGGGCGGCGTCGTCGCCGACTCCGCGATCAGCTTCATCGTTGGCGACTCCAGGCCCGCAGAGAGCGTGTCGCTGATCGCCGCGACCGAACGCGCGCTCGCCGCCGGCATCGCCGCCGCCGGGCCCGGGGCCCGCATCGGCGACATCTCCCACGCCATCGGCACGACGTTGCAGTCTGCCGGCTACTCGGTCAACACGCAGTTCGGCGGGCACGGCGTCGGGTCGACGATGCACCAGGACCCGCACGTGTCCAACACGGGGCGGCCCGGCCGGGGCTACAAGCTGCGCCCCGGGCTGCTGCTGGCCCTGGAGCCGTGGATCATGGCGGACACCGCCGAGCTGGTCACCGACGCCGACGGGTGGACGCTGCGCAGCGCGACGGGCTGCCGTACGGCGCACAGCGAGCACACGATCGCCATCACCGAGGACGGGGCGGAGATCCTGACCCTCCCGAGGCAGCCGCAATCGTGACGCCGGGTCGGGGTGAGAGGCGCAAGATCGTGCTCGATCGCGGAAGGAGTGGCCTCCAAGCGGCCATGACACCACTCGTTCCCTGACTGAGCACGATCTTGCAGCCTGATCCGGCGCAACCCGCAGCCGTAGAGCACCTTGTCGGCGCAAAGGAGGTGTGCCGCCTCTTGACCACGCGGCACTCCGGCCGTTACCGCCAATCAGTGGGCAGATCTTGGAGGCGAATGGCCCCTCCAGGGGCCATTCGCCTCCAAGATCTGGGGCTGCCCTACCACTCGTCCGCTGGGCGGGGCGCGCCGTAGTGGGCCCGGATCTGCTCCGCCGCCTGGTCTTCCGTCGGCCGGCAGGCGGAGGCGGCGGCGATGACGTTGCGGGCGGCGGTCGCCACCCGACACTCCGGAGCCCGGCACACCCGGCAGCGGCCGTCCGGCCCGGCCCGATGAGCCCGGAGCACAGCCCTGGCAGTCAGGATCAGCCGGTTGCGGATCTGCGCCAGCGACAGGAACGGCCCGGTCATGCTCAGCTCACCCCGACGGCGATGGCGAGCTGGACGATCGTGGCCGGGGCGTGCGGGTCGCGGGCCACCTGGGCGAGCACCTCCCGGGCGGCCGGGCGGTGGCGTACCTCTGCGGGGGCCAGCCGGTCCGCGTCGAGCAGCACCCGACCCGCGCGGGCCGGGTCGTCGGCCCAGGCGTAGGCGCGGGCCGCGTCGACCAGGTGCGCCGCCCGGTGCTCCACCGGCAGCCACCGCCAGCCGTCCCGCCGGGTCGTACGCTCGTGCCAGGCGACCGCCCCACCCGCGTCGCCCAGGTCGAGGGCTGCGGCGGCGCGGGCCAGGTCGACGGCCGTCGGCCCGAACGCGGTCCGATGATGATCCTTGCCGTCGCCCACCAGGGCGGCCATGCCGGCGGCCTCGTCGAGCAGCTCGTCGGCGGCGCGGTCGTCACCCCGGCGGGCCGCCGCCAGGGCCCCCTGCACCAGCAGCGTCCCGCACAACGACAGCGCGCCGGGGGCACCCTCCGCCGGGTCTGCCGGCGCGATCTTGTACGCCCCAGCCAGCACCGCCGACTGCGCCGCCCGCGCCCGCCCCGCCGCGCGGAACACCTGGCCGAGCTGCACCGCGGCGGCGGCCACCAGCACGGGATCGCCGGTCGCGGCGGCCATCGCCCGGTCCGCCGCCAGCCAGCCCAGCTCCACCTCGCCGAGCTTCACCAGCACCGACGCGGCGAGCCGGTACCCGTCCACCATCAGCGGCCGGCCCCATCCCGGATCGTCGGCGGCGGCCCGCTGCACGCCGGCCAGCAGGCCCGGCACGGCGGCGACGGCCTGCGGATAGCGGGCGTGCTGAAACGTCACCCACGCGTGCTCGACGTCCCGGGCCAGGCGGTCCGCCGGCACGGCACCGTGGCGGGCCGACGGCCGACCCAGTGCGATCTCGTACGTCGACAGGGCCTCCCGGATCCGCGCCACCCCCTCAACCCGCTCGGCCGTCGAGGCGGGCTGCGCGTCCCGGCCGAGCAGCACGGCGGTGTCGATCCGCAGCACGGCGGCGATGTCCCGCAACGTCGACACCTTGTCCAGTGAACGCACACCCCGCTCGACCTTGTCGACCCAGGATTTCGACCTGCCGAGCCGATCGGCGAACACCTGCTGCGACAGTCTCCGCCGCCCCCGCCAGTACGCCACCCGCCGGCCGACCGGCAGCAGCTCAGGGCTGTTCACGCTGCCACCGCCGATCCGGCTTCGCCCGGGTGCTCTCCTCGGCGGGAATCCGCTCCGCCTCGGCCTGGTCGAGGATCCGCTGCCGGGCGGCCTCCCGCTCGGCCGCCTGGATCTGCTCGCCCCGGCCCTCGCGTTCGGGCTTGCGCCGCGCGGTCACGACCAGCGTCCCGCGCGGTGCTCCCCGGCGAGGGTCAGCAGCGGCCGTTCCGGCAGGCAGGGCACCCGCGCCACGCCGACGGCCCGGTATGCCACCGGTCGATCCGGGACTCTCCTCGGTGGGCAGAGGCAGTCGGGCGGGTTCGCGCGGTGGCCCTCGAAGGGCCAGATCCGGCGCAGTAGGCCGGGGCGCGTCGGGTTCTTCGCATGCCGAGCCATGAGTCCTCCCGAAAGACCTTCTGGCTCCTCAAATTAGGAGTCCAGAAAAGCAGGTTAGCGAGCAGGTCCTGATTTGGGAACTCACGGCGTGTCGTCGGACTGGCGGCGGCAGGGGCGGGATACTCGCCGCATGGTCACCCCGACGATCCAGCGGCGTCGCCTCGGCAACGCCCTCAAGCGCGCCCGCGAGGCGGCAGGCAAGACGCAGGAAGAGGCCGCCGAGATCATCGACTCGGCGTCGAGCAAGGTGAGTCGGCTGGAGTTGGGTCAGTCCGGCATCCGGCTGACCGACTTGAAGCTGCTGCTCGATTTCTACGGAGTGACCGGGGAGGAAGCCGAGCCGCTGCGGGAGCTCGCCCGCGCCGGACGGCAGCGGGGGCGGTGGAGCGGCTACCGCAACGTCGTGCCGGACTGGTTCCGGCAGTATCTCGACCTGGAGGCGGACGCGGCGGAGATCCGCTGGTACCAGTCCGAGGTCATCCCCGGCATCCTTCAGATCGAGCCGTACATCCGGGCGATCATCGAAGGGGACGACGTAGAGCAGCAGACCGCAGTGCGCCTCGAACGACAAAAGGTCATCGATCGCCCGGACGGGCCGGAGCTGAACTTCATCCTCAGCGAGTCGGCGCTGCGGCGTGACCTCGGCGACCGGGCGGCAATGCGGGAGCAGTTGTCCCATATCGCCGCCGTCGCCGGCCGCCCGAACGTGACGATCCAGGTCTTTCCGCTGGATGCCGAGACGTATGTGACATCCTCGTACAACTTCATCATCCTCCGGTTCGGGGAGGAGGTCGCCTCGGACGTCGTCTACCTGGAGACGTTCACGGACGCGGACTACCTCGACAGCCCCGAGGCGCTCCGGTCCTACAATCGGCTCTGGGGCCGTCTCCAGGCTGCGGCCCTGGGGCCGGCGGAGTCCCGGAAGCTCATCCGGCGGATCGCCGACGAGATGAAGTAGAGGCTGACATGTCGAACCCGGACCTCACCGGCGCGGTGTGGCGCAAGTCCACCCGCAGCGACTCCAACGGCGGCGCATGCGTCGAGGTGGCGGACCTCCGCGACGGGGTGGCCGTCCGCGACAGCAAGGACAAGTCCGGCCCGACGCTGGCCTTCGACGCCCACGGCTGGCGTGCGTTCATCGACTCCCTCAAGAGCAACTAGCGCCGCCGCTCGCACCAGCGAAGCAGCAACGTGCCCTGGCTCCCCTTCTCGGAGCCGGGGCACGCCCTTTCCGCAGCCGTCACCAGGTCCGCCGCCGGGCATGTGGGGCACCACTGGGCGCGTCAGAACTCCGCCCTGGCATTGTGCAAGACGCATCGGACCACGGCGTCTCCCGAGACGCCCCCTGCCTCTGCCTTCCCTCCCGCCCTCTCGGTTCAGGTGGGTTCCCGGGTTCCCGCGCGTTGTTGGCGGAGTTGTTCGAGGAGGGCGGTGTCGGCTTCGAGGTCGGGGTGGTCGACCTGCCGTTCGAGTTCGACGACGTGTTCGAGTTCCTGGATTGCCTGGTCGAGGTGCCCGTCCGCCTGGTGGACCATCGCGATGTTATACCGCGTGGTGGCTTCGCCGGCGCGGTCGCCGACTTCTCGCCCGATGGACAGGGCTTGGTGGTAATAGTCGAGGGCCCGCTGCCGGTCCCCCAGCCCGTTGTACACGTGGCCGATGTTGTTGAGCGTGACGGCTTCGCCGGCGCGGTCGCCGACTTCTCGCCGGATGGGCAGGGCTTGGTG
>NZ_JBIARA010000005.1:113989-335659 GCF_042889525.1 Micromonospora sp. NPDC002575
CGCGGTCGCCGACTTCTCGCCGGATGGGCAGGGCTTGGTGGTAGTGGTCGAGGGCCCGCTGCTGGTCCCCCAGCCCGTTGTACACGTGGCCGATGTTGTTGAGCGTGACGGCTTCGCCGGTCCGGTCGCCGACCTCTCGCAGGATGGGCAGGGCTTGGTGGTAATAGTCGAGGGCCCGCTGCCGGTCCCCCAACCCGTCGTAAACGAGGCCGATGTTGGTGAGAGTGGCGGCTTCGTTGCCTCGGTCGCCGGCCTTCTGGTAGATGGTCAGGGCCTGCTGGTAGTCCTCCAGCGCCAGCCAGGGCCGACCGGTCGACGACCGCGCCCAACCCCGGTCGTAGAAGGCACTAGCGTCCGGGCCCAGTGTCAGGGTCGCGGTGGCCATCGCCTCCACGGCGGCGAACCGCGACGTGCGCAGCCACAGCCGGCATACCCGGGCACTGGTGTGCCGGGCGATCTCCGCCTGCCGACCGGCGACGGCGAGCCGATGCACCTCCACGTGTCGGGCGACGGTCGCCGTCCCAGCAAGGGCAAGGGGACGTGATCGCGACGGTTCTGGGTCTTCCATGCCCCGATCCGCCCCCTTCGTTCTGCGGGCCGTGGCAGCACCTGCGTGGGGCGGGTGCATCGGTCGTCAAGTTTCTTGCTGGGACGGCCGGGGCGTGGTCGGTGAGTCGGAAACTCGTCACCCGGGCCGGGTTCTCCGGCCGGGCCCGGGATGCGAATGGAACGTACAGTGGCCGCCATGGCCCGCCGTCGATCACCTGGCCTGGGCCGGGCGCGGGCGGTGCTGGGCCGGCTTGGCCAGGCAGCTTGGGGGAGGCGCGAGTGATGGGTAATGCCACGGTCGAGGTGTCCGGGGCGCAGGCCGCGAGGTGGGCGGCGGAGTTGCGGGTCGCGCTGGCCGAGGCCGTGGGGCCGGAGGGCAGCGTGTCGCCAATGCAGGTGCAGCGGTCGGCGGAGATGGTGATCGCGGTGATCGGGTTGGTGTTCTCCGGGGTCGAGGTGGCCAAGACGATCACCGAGTGGTGGGGTGCCCGCCGCCGGGACGGTGCTGCGGTGACGGTGCTGCTGCCTGATGGCACCCGGATCGAGCTGGCCGAGGGCAGTCAGACGCGGTTGGAGATCGCCATGCGGCAGGACGACGCCGGCCAGCACTGAAACCGGCCGGCAGACGGGGGATGGGCTGATGAGCACCTTCGAGCTGGAGGTCTTCGCGCAGACCTCCAACTACTACGAGCTGCGCTTGTCCGCCGACGGCGAGCCGCCTCGCACCCGTGGCTTGGACCGGGCCGCCGTCGATGAGCTGATCGCGCTGGTAGGGCGTGACTACAGCACCGACGCCGCCGCGCAGAAGGTGTACGGCGCGGTCCGGCTGGCTGAGCTGGGGGCGCGGCTGGCGGAGTTCCTCGACGGCGACCAGCGGTGGCTGGCCCCGATGCTGGCCCACCCCTCCGGGTCGGTGCTGCGGATCACCGCCGAGCAGCGGCTGCGGCACCTGCCCTGGGAGCTGCTCGCCTGGGAGGGCGCGTTCCTGACCGTGGCCGGGCGGGCGCCGCTGTTGCCGGTGCGTGCGGTCGGCACCCACGCGGCGCTGACCGGTGCGGTCGCGCCGGGCAACCGGCCGTTGCGGGTGCTGTTCATGGCGGCGTCGCCGGAAGGCGTCGAGCCGGTGCTCAACTTCGAGGCCGAGGAAGCCGCGATCCTGGCCGCGACCCGACGCACCGGCACCGATCTGGTGGTCGAGGAGAGCGGCACCCTGGAGGGGCTGCGTTTCCTCAGCCGCGACTACGGGTCCGGTTACTTCGACGTGCTGCACCTGAGCGGGCATGCCACCACTGCCGGCGGGGAGCCGGTGTTCGTGGTGGAGGACGAGTTCGGCGCGGTCGCCAGGGCGACGGCCGACCAGCTCGCTCAGGCAATGCAGGGGCACTGGCCGAGGCTGGTGTTCGTCTCCGGCTGCCTGACCGCCGACGCCCCCGACGGTGGGGTGTTCCCGTCGATGAGCGAGAGCCTGGTGCAGGCCGGTGCCCCTGCGGTGCTGGGCTGGGCGCTGCCGGTCGGGGACGTCTCTGCCACCGACTTCGCCGCCGCCCTCTACCGGGCTTTGGCCGACGGCCAGCCACTGGACCGGGCCGTCGTCGAGGCCCGCCGCCACCTGTTCCACGACAAGAAGAGCAGCTACTGGCATCTGCTCCGGCTCTACGCCGACCGGTCCCCGCTGGCACCCATGGTCACGCCGCTGCACACCAAGGGTCGCAAACGCTTGCAGGTGCGCCCCGCCGACCAGCAGTTCCTGGACCCGCAGACCCAATTGTCCCGGGTGGCGTCCCGCGCCGAGTTCGTCGGCCGGCGTCGCGTCATCCAGCGGTGCCTGCGCGTCCTGCGCCAGCCCGCCGACACCCCGGGCGCGGCGCAGGGCCTGCTGCTGGCCGGGATGGGCGGGCTCGGCAAGAGCAGCCTGGCCTCCCGGCTGCTGGAGCGCATGCCCACCCACCAGCGCGCCGTCTGGTATGGCCGGGTCGACGCCATCAAGTTCCGTGAGCTGACCAGCAAGATCCGTTTTGACAGCGTCGACCAGACCGTCGAGGCCAACAAGCTTCTCGACAACGAGCAACTCCCGCTTCCGATCCGTCTGCGGCACCTGCTCGACGTCGACGGGCCGCTCGGCGGGACGCCCTGCCTGTTCGTGTTCGACGACTTCGAAGCCGGCAACCTCGACACCCGCGCCGACGGCAGCCGGGTGCTCGCCCCGGCAATGGCCGAGATCCTGCCTGCCCTGCTCACCGCCATCCGCGACACCGGCAGCCCGAGCCGCGTCGTCATCACCAGCCGCTACCGCTTCCCCGCCCTGGCCGGCACCACCATCGCCGTCGAGGCCCTGGAGACGCTCACCGCCGTCGAGCAGGACAAGAAGATCGCGAACCTGGCCAATCTGCGCCCTGAGTCCACGATCGACCCTGCCATCCGCGACCGGGCGATCGAGGCCGCAGCGGGCAACCCCCGGCTGCTCGACTGGCTCAACCGGATCGTCGGCGATCCCACCCTCGACATCGATGGGCTGCTCACCGCCATCGAGAACGAAGCCGACCGGTTCCGCCGCGAGACCGTCCTGGCCGACAACCTGCTCGACTCCCAGCCCCTCGAACTCCGCCGCATGCTTGCCAAGGTCAACGTCGTCGAGCTGCCCGTGCCCGCCGCCACCGTCCACGCCCTGCACCAGCACTCCGACGCCGCCGGGCACATCCAGCGGGCCGTCGAACTCGGCCTGCTCGAAGAGGGCACCGACCCGGACACCCGCCAGCCCCGCTACTACGTCTCCAACGTCCTGCATCCCCTCGTCCGTCCCCTGCTCACCGACGACGAATACATCGAGGCGTGTGCCGCCGCCGCCCAGTCCCTCTACCAGCTCTGGGTCCTCGACCCCGCTGCCTCCGATGGCCACTGACCCGAGGGCCCTCGCCCGGTGGGCCGAGGTGCATAGGCTTGCCGTAGCCGGTGCGCAGGCGTCGATCGCCCGGGACGTCGGTACCCGGGTGTGCCTGGTGTGGCTGCATACCTCGCGGTTCGCCGCCGTCGAGGCCATGGCCACCGCGACCCTGACCCTGAGCGCAGACGCCAACGCCTTTTTCCACCGTGCCTGGGCGTTGTCGTCGACCGGTCGGCCCTGGCCAGCGCTAAGGGACTATCAGCGGGCTCTGACCATGTACCAGCAGGCCGGTGACCGAGGTCGGGAAGCCGCCACCTTCAGCAACATGGGCCTCGTGTATGCCGAGATAGGGGATTGGCGGCGGGCTCTCGACTTCTATGGCCAGGCTCTCCCTGTCCTGCGGGAGGTGGGTGATCGGGCTGGCGAAGCCGCGACTCTCAGCAACGTTGGTGGTGTGCACGCCGGGTTGGGGGATTGGCGGCGGGCTCTCGACTTCTATGGCCAGGCTCTCCCTGTCCTGCGGGAGGTGGGTGATCGGGCTAGCGAAGCCGCTACCCTCAGCAACGTCGGCCTCGTGTACGTCAGATTGGGGGACCGGCAGCAGGCTCTCGACTTCTTCCACCGATCCCTCGCCGTGGCGCGGGAGGTGGGTGATCGGGTTGGCGAAGGCGTGACCCTCAATAACATCGGCCTCGTGTATGCGGGGTTTGAGGATTGGCGGCGGGCTCTCGACTTCTATGGCCAGGCCCTCCCTATCCGGCGGGAAGTCGGTGACCGCGCCGGCGAAGCCGCCACCCTCCATAACATCGGCGGCGTGTACGCAGGGTTGGGGGACCGCCAACAGGCTTTCGACCACTACCACCAGGCCCTGCCCATTCGGCGGGAGGTGGGTGATCGGGCTGGCGAAGCTGTGACCCTCAATAACATTGGCCAGGTGTACGCCGGGTTGGGGGACCGGAAGCGGGCCCTCGACCACTACCACCAGGCCCTGCCCATTCGGCGGGAGGTCGGCGACCGGGCCGGCGAGGCCGTCACGCGGTACAACATCGCGATGCTCCACCGGGCGGACGGGGACCTCGACCAGGCAATCCAGGAACTCGAACACGTCGTCGACCTGGAACGGCAGATCGACCACCCCGACCTCGAAGCCGACACCGCCGTCCTCGAACAACTCCGCCGTCAGCGCGCGAAAGACCACGGATCCGAGCCACCACCTGCGGGACCGTGAGGGCAGCGATGCCGACGACTCAGGCGAGATGCTCCTGACGCCGACCGGTGGCGCTGCGCTCGGCATCGTACTGCCGAAGGGGGTGTGCTGGTCGTCGCCTGAGCGGGTGCAGGGTCGCCTGGTCACCGGGCCGGTGGGTGCTTGACCCGTGTTATGGATGGAACCTAAACTTTCGCCTTGTTATCGCTAACAGTGGCGTCAGTCGATGAGAGCCGACGGGTCATTGACGCCGGGGTCAAGGGCAGTCCCCAGGGCGACGCTGGAGGGCGGTGCCGACCGGTCCGGGCAGGGCCGGGGCACGCGCGTGTCACCACCACCAGCCAGGAGGACGCAAACATGACGCAAGAGCAGAACGGGCCGGCCGGCGGCGAGCGGCGAACGCTGAGCCGCAGGGCCGTCCTGACGACGGTGGGGGCCGTGCCGGTCGCGGCGGCGGCCGGGACGCTGCTGGGGGCCACGGGAGCCTCGGCCGCGCCCGCGACCATCAACGTGTCGGCGCAGCGCCAGACCATCAAGGGGTACGGCGCGATGGCCCACGCGGCCTGGATCGGCGACCTGACGGCCTCCCAGCGGGAGACGGCGTTCGGCACCGGCGAGGGCCGGCTCGGCTTCTCCATCCTGCGCATCCCCGTCGGCGAGAGCTCGGCCGACTTCGGCCGCGACCTCGCCACGGCGAAGCGCGCCGTCGAGCTGGGGGTGACCGTCTTCGCGTCGCCGTGGAACCCGCCGGCCAGCATGATCGAGACCTTCACCCGGGGCAGCCAGACCAACGCGAAGCGGCTCCGCTACAACGCGTACGCCGCCTATGCGCAGCACCTCAACGACTTCACCACCTACATGCGCAACAACGGGGTGCCCCTCTACAGCATCTCCGTGCAGAACGAGCCCGACTACGCGCACGACTGGACCTGGTGGACCACCACCGAGATGGTGCGGTTCCTGAAGGAGAACGCCGGCTCGATCAGCACCCGGGTCATGGCGCCCGAGTCGTTCCAGTACGTCAAGTCCATGTCGGACCCGATTCTCAACGACGCCGCCGCGCTGGCCAACGTGGACATCATCGGGGCCCACCTCTACGGGACGTCGTACTCGAACTTCCCGTACCCCCTGTTCAAGCAGAAGGGTGCGGGCAAAGAGCTGTGGATGACCGAGGTCTACTACCCCAACAGCAACGCCAACTCCGGTGACGCCTGGCCCGAGGCGCTCGACGTGGGCGAGCACATCCACCGCGCCATGGTCGACGCCGAGTTCCAGGCGTACGTCTGGTGGTATTTGCGGCGCAGCTACGGCCCCATGCGCGAGGACGGCCAGATCAGCAAGCGCGGTGCCATGATGGCGCACTTCGCCCGGTTCGTCCGGCCCGGCTACACCCGGATCGACGCGACGGCGAACCCGGCGTCGAACGTCTACGTCTCGGCGTACCGGGGCGGCGACACCGTCGTCATCGTCGCCGTCAACAAGAACACCTCGTCGGTGAGCCAGCAGTTCACCCTGTCGGGCGCCACCGCGTCCGGCAGCGTCTCGAACTGGCTGACCGACGCGAGCCGCACCGTCGCGCCGCAGAGCGCGCTCACCATGTCGAACGGCTCCCTCACCGTCACGCTGCCCGCCCGAAGCATCATGACCTTCGTGACCAGCGTGAACGGCACCACGCCGCCCACCACGCCGCCGCCCACGAGCCCGACCCCCACGCCCACCGCCACGCCCCCGCCTGCCGGCACGGGTCCCCGGGTCGCCTACACGATGAACTCGTGGGGCTCCGGCTTCACGGCCAGCATCGACATCACCAACACGGGCACCTCGGCGATCAACGGCTGGACGCTGGCCTTCACCCTGCCCTCGGGCCAGTCGATCACCTCGGGCTGGAACGCCACGTTCTCGCCGTCGAGCGGCCAGGTGAGCGCCCGCAACGTCGACTACAACGCCGCGATCGCCCCCGGGGCCACGATCAGCATCGGCTTCCAGGCCAACACCAGCGGCAGCACCGCCAAGCCGACCGCCTTCACCCTCAACGGCGTCGCCTGCACGGTGGTCTGACGGCCACGGGACGTCGAACATCCGGGTGCGGCCCCTCCGGCGTCGGAGGAGCCGCACCCGGCGTACGTGCTGCTGCTGTTGCCTTTCAGGTGGGTTCCTGGCCGCCCGCGCGTTGCCGACGGAGTTGTTCGAGGACGGCGATGCTTGCTTTGAGACTGGGGTGGCCCATCTGCCGGTTCAGTTCCACGACGTGTTCGATCTCCTCGATCGCCTGGTCGAGGTGGCCTCCCGCCTGGTGCACCATCGCGATGTTGTAGCGGGTGACGGCCTCGCCGACCCGATCGCCGACCTCCCGTTGCAGGGGGAGGGCCCGGTGGTAGTGGTCGAGAGCCCGCTGCCGGTCGCCCAACCCGTCGTACACGAGACCGGTGTCGCTGAGGGTGGCGGCTTCGTTGCCTCGGTTGCCGGCCTGCTGGTACCTGGTCAGGGCCTGCTGGTAGTCCTCAGCGCCGGCCAGAGCCGGCCGGTCGACGACCGCGCCCGACCCCTGTCGTAGAAGGCGCTGGCGCCCGGGCCCAGGGTCAGCGTCGCGGTCGCCATGGCCTCGACGGCGGCGAACCGCGAGGTGCTTATCCACGACCGGCACACCTGGTCACCGGTGCGCCGGGCGATCTCCGGCTGCCGCCCGGCAACGGCGAGTCGATGCACCTCCACGTACCGGCTGACGGCGGCTGTCGCGGCGGGAGTGACAGGGCGCGGTCGCGACGGCTCTCGATCCTCCATGCCCGATCCACCTCGCTTTGCCTGCTGCTCCCGCTCGTCGGCGTGGCGGTTGCCGAAGGTCGGACCGTGGCACCACCGGCGTGGGCGGGTGCGTTGGTCGTCATGTTCTTCCCACTGCGCCCGGGGTGCGGTCGGTGAGTCGGAAATTCGTCACCTGCGCCGGGTTCTCCGGCCGGGACCGGGGTGCAAATGAAACGTACAGTAACCGCCGTGGCCTGCCGTCGATCACCTGGCCTGGGCCGGATGTGGGCGGTCGCGGGCCGGCTTGACCAGACGCATTGGGGAAGGCGCGGATAATGGGCAATGCCACGGTGGAGGTTTCCGGGGCGCAGGCCGCGAGGTGGGCGGCGGAGCTGCGGGCCGCGCTGACCGAGTGCAGTCAGGCGCGGCTGGAGGTCTTCGCGCGGACCTCCCACTACTACGAGCTGCGCCTGTCCGCCGACGGCGAGCCGCACGTCGACGTGGTCGGCCTATCCGTGCCCGCCGTCGCCGCCCAGTCCCTCTGTCAGCTCTGGGTCCTCAACGCTGCCGCCCCCGATGGCCACTGACCCGAGGGCCGCCGAACCGGCGGCCCTCGCCCGGTGGGCCGAGGTGCATCGGCTCGCCGCCGCCGGTCGGCAGGTGGCGATCGCCCGGGACACCGGTGCCCGGGTGTGCCGGGTGTGGCTGCGTACGTCTTGGTTCGCCGCCGTCGAGGCCATGGCCACCGCGACGCTGACCCTGGGACCGGACGCGGGCGCGTTCCACGACCGGGGTCGGGCGCGGTCGTCGACCGGCCGGCCCTGGCCGGCGCTGGAGGACTACCAGCAGGCCCTGACCATCTACCAGCAGGCCGGCGATCGAGGCAACGAAGCCGTCACCCTCGGCAGCATCGGCGCCGTGTACGACAGGTTGGGGGACCGGCAGCGGGCTCTCGACCACTACCGTCGGGCCCTCCCCATCCAGCGTGAGGTCGGCGACCGGGCCGGCGAAGCCGCCACCCTCAACAACACGGGCCACGTGCACGCCAGGTTGGGGGACCGGCAGCGGGCTCTCGACTACTACCGTCGGGCCCTCCCCATCCAGCGTGAGGTCGGCGACCGGGCCGGCGAAGCTGCCACGCTCAACAACATCGGTGGCGTGTATGCCGGGTTGGGGGACCGGCGAGCTCTTGACTACTACCGCCGGGCGTTGCCTATCGCACGTGAGGTTGGCGACCGGGCCTGCGAAGCTGCCACGCTCAACAACATCGGTGGCATGTATGCCCGGCTGGGGGACCGACAGCGATCCCTTGACTACTACCGCCGGGCGTTGCCTATCGCACGTGAGGTCGGCGACCGGGCCGGCGAAGCCGTGACCCTCAACAACACGGGCCACGTGTATGCCGGGTTGGGGGACTGGCAGCGGGCCCTTGACTACTACCGTCGGGCCCTCCCCATTCGGCGTGAGGTCGGCGATCGGGCCGGCGAAGCCGCCACGCTCAACAACACGGGCCGCGTGTATGCGGGGTTGGGGGACTGGCAGCGGGCCCTTGACTACTACCGTCGGGCCCTCCCCATTCGGCGTGAGGTCGGCGATCGGGCCGGCGAAGCCGTCACGCGGTCCAACATCGCGATGGTCCACCGGGCGGGCGGTGACCTCGACCGGGCGATCCAGGAGCTCGAACAAGTTGTCGACCTGGAACGGCAGATCGACCATCCCCGCCTCGAAGCCGACACCGCCGTCCTCGAACAACTCCGCCGACAGCGCGCAGAAGACCAGGAACCCGAACCGCCTGCGGGACCGTGAGGGCACCGCCGCGCCCCACACTGCGCCGATCTTGCACTTTCGGCCCCTCGGGTGGGTGCTTCATCCCATTCGTCGGGGCCACAACCGCAAGATCGTGTGAACGTGGGACGCGGGCAGCCGGGCTGGACGTGGGGTTGGCGGGCGGCGGGCCGCGCACGACGTGTGCGCGGCCCGCCTCGCGTACGGCTGAACTGCTCTTTGTCCTACTTGTAGGTGATGTTCGACGACGTGTACTTGCAGTACGTACCGTCGGGGCCGCTGCCCGTCTTGACGGGCTCCTTCCCGGTGTTGTTGCCGGTGTAGCGGTCGCAGATGGAGATCTTCCTGCTGCTGTCGCCATAGATGGTGATGCCCGAGAACGTCGCGGTGTCGCCGTAGTTGGTGTTGATGCCGGCAAGCGCCGATCCGGGTGCGGTCACGGTGACGTTCTGGATGACGACCGTCCGCTTGTGCTGGGTCGAGCAGTTGCCGCACGACCGGTACAGCTTGCCGAAGTTGCTGACGTCGAAGTTCTTGATGGTCAGCGTGCCGCCGCCGTTGTGCTGGAACACCTTGTCGGAGGCGGAGCGGGCGCCACCGCCGTCGACCGTGTAGTTGGCCGACGAGCCGCCCTTGAACGTGGCGGCGTCCTCGCCCACGTCCTCCCACCAGACGTTGATCAGCGTGCAACTGCCCTTGCAGTGGATGCCGTCGGCGGCCGGCGAACCGATGATCAGGTTCTTGACCACGGCTCCGTCGGCCAGCTCGAAGATCGGCTTCTGGCTCTCGCTCTGGCCGCCGTCGCCCATCGCGCCGCCGGCCTTGTAGCGCACCATGCCGAAGTCCTTGGTGCCGCTGACCGACTGGGTGCTGGTCACGGTCGTGGTGCTCTTGGGCGTCGGCCAGGTGGCGGCCTGCGCGGCGGTCTGGGTCACGGCCAGGCCGGTGGCGACCAGGCTCGCGGTGACGAGCGGCAGCAGGGCGAGCCGCCAACGCCGGTGGCGTGGCGTCGCACCATTCTCACGTGTGGTCACGTGTCCTCCGAGTTGGATCAAGGGACGGGGTGGTGGCGGGTCTGCGTCCGCAGGCGGCGGGAAAGCGCTTGCCTGCCGGTTGTTACAGTACGACAACCGTCGATGGCACGAAAGAGGGTTTCCTGGTGAGTGCCAATCTGGGCTTGGAGGTCGACGCATCGTTCTCTGCCGGTCGCCGTGGGAGACGGGCCTCCTTGGCGGCCGAACTGAGTCCCACCCCGGCCGGGCGAAGCGGGCGATGCCGCCCAGCGGAGAGTTCCCGGGCGTCAGCAGACCCGTTGGTGGGTCGCTGTGACGGGCTGCCCGCCCGCAGACACCGGGCGACCTTGGACAGAAACTGCTCTCCAGCAACCGGAACTGTCCAAGATTCGCGCGACCGCGACCGCGACCGCGACCGTGGTCGCGGGCGTGGGTGTGGGCGCGACCGTGGGTGTGGGTGGGTGTGACCGTGGGCGTGGGCGTGGGTGGGGGGCGGAACGGCGAGCGCCGCCTGGCGCTGCGCGCCGCTGCGCGAGCGCGGTGCAGCGTCGCGCCGCGCCGACCCCGGCGAAGTCGCCGAGACTTGTCAGGGCGCTGAGCTGTGCGGCGTCGAGCGGTACGAGTCCGGCGTTAAGAAGGGGCCCCTGCTATGCAGAATGCGTTAACAAGGTGCCCTTCCTTACCGCAGCGAAGCGCGGGCGGAGAAGGCGATGCTCGCCAGCAGGAAGCCGCCGTTGACGATCGTGAACGCCACGATCACCCAGAACACCAGGGCCGGGGCGAACGCCAGCACCAGGCCCGCCACGAAGATCACCGCGCCGTAGTCGCGGACCAGCTTCACCAGCCGCACCGGCAGCGACGTCGAGGTGACCATGCTGGCCGCGTTCGGGCCGGACTGCATCACCGACGTGACGAGGTTGACCATCCAGGTGCCCGCGAACAGCGCGACCAGCCACGTCGGCGTCGACGGGCGCTGCGCCACCGCCGTGGCGGACAGGGCGGCCACCAGGGCGATCTGCGCGGCCACGTCGCAGAGCACGTCGACCCGCGCGCCCGCCGCGCTGCCCGTGCCGGTCACCCGGGCGAGCTGCCCGTCGGCGCAGTCCAGCGAGTAGGCCACCTGCCAGCCGACCAGCGCCGCCAGCCCCACCGCCCACGCCGGTACGCTCCCGGCGGCCACCTCGTCGGCGAGCGCGACCACGGTCACCGAGGCGGCCAGCCCGAGCACCAGGTTGGCGATGGTCAGCGCCGTGGGGCGCAGCCCGAGCCGCTGGGCGACCAGCGCGAACACCGCGCCCAGCCACTGGCTGACCGACTCGCTGAACAGGCCGCCGCCCCGGTTGACCCGGTGGAAGTCGGCTACGGAGGGGCGGGCGGGATCAGCCAAGGTCGCGGAGTGCACCGGCGTAGTCTGCCAGCCGCTCCCGCGTCTCGGAAGCCGACATCGCCAGGTGCTCCAGGATGGTGTACCGGTCGGGGCGGGTGGCCGGCGCGAACTGCACCGCCTCGACGAACTGGTCGTCGGTGAGCGCCACCTCGGCCGGGAGCCGGGGCAGGTTGTGCCGGGCCAGGCACGCCGACATCTCCGCGAACCGCCGCGCGTCGCCGCGCAGGAACGTGCAGAACAGCGCGCCGAGGCCCGCCAGCTCGCCGTGCGAGGCGGTGCCGGGGAAGATCGCGTCGATCGCGTGCATGATCTCGTGGCAGCCGCCGCTGGACGGGCGGGACGTGCCGGACACCGCCATCGCCAGGCCGCTGGAGATCAACGCCTCGGCCAGCACCGTGACGAAGGCGTCGTCGGTCATGTCGCCGGGGTGGGCGAGGACCGCCTCGGCCCCCATCCGGGCCAGCGACGCGGCCAGGCCGTCGACGGGCTCGCCGCGTACCTGGCGGGCCAGCTCCCAGTCGGCCAGCGCGCTGATGTTGCTCACCACGTCGCCGATGCCGGCCCGGTTGTGCCGCTCCGGCCCGGCCTCCACGAAGTCGAGGTCCACGATCACGGCGATCGGGATGTGCACCCCGTAGGAGCCTTTGATCCCGCCGGTGATCAGCGACGCCACCGGGGAGGCGATGCCGTCGTTGGCCAGGCTCGTCGCGACGGTCACCATGGGCAGGCCGCGCCGGGTGGCCGCGTACTTGGCCACGTCGATCGTCTTGCCGCCGCCGATGCCGACCACCGCGTCGTACGACCGGGCGCGCAGCTTCCCGCCCAGGTCGTCGGCCGCCTCCAGGGTGCCCCCGGCCACGGTGAACACGTCGGCCGAGCGCAGCGACGGGCGGATCAGCTCGGCGATCTGCCCGCCCTGCCCCGGCCCGACCACGACGGCGACGTCGCCCCCGGAGGAGATCCGCCCGTCGGCCAGGATCGCCGCCAGGTCCGCCACCGCGCCCCGCCGCACGTCGATGTGCAGCGGGGTGAGGATCGTCCGGGCTAGTAGCGGCACGCGATCTCCCGCGCCCGGGCCAGGTCGTCGTGGTTGTCGACCTCCACCCAGGAGACGTCCCCGATCGGCGCGGCCCGCACCTCGCCGCCCCGCTCGGCGAACTCCTGGTAGCCGTCCTCGTAGTAGAGGTTCGGGTCGCGCCGCCAGGTCGCCTCCAGGGCGTCGGCGAGCGCGTCGGCCACCTGCGGCTCGATCAGCGTCGCGCCGATGTACTCCCCGTACGCCTCGCCCGGGTCCATCAGCTTGGTGATGCGGGTGAGCTGGCCGGCGGCGTCGAAGGTGGTCTTCATCTCCTCCTCGGCCAGCGTCTTGAGCGTGTCCACGGCGAGCAGGATGCCCGGCCCGCGCTCGGCCAGCAGGGTCCGCTCGACGCTCACCGGGTGCACGGTGTCGCCGTTGACCAGCAGCACGCCCTTGGCGAAGTGCTCCCGGGCCAGCCAGAGCGAGTACGCGTTGTTCCACTCCTCGGCCTTGTCGTTGTGCACGAGGCTGAGCGTGACGCCGTGCCGCTTCTCCAGCTCCGCCTGGCGGGTGACGACCGCGTCGGCGGCGTACCCGACGACGACCACCACGTCGGTGAGGCCGACCTCGGCGAGGTTGCGCAGCGCGATGTCCAGGATGGTGGTGTCACCGTCCACCGGCACCAGCGCCTTGGGCAGGGTGTCGGTGTACGGGCGCAGCCGACGCCCCGCACCGGCCGCGAGGACCATCCCGATCATGCAGTTGCCTCCCTGGTTCGACTCCGGGTCACCGGTGGAGGATAGCGCCGGGGCCCACCCCGCCCGCCGTCAACCGGCGCGCCAGCCCGGCCGGGCCGCGCCCGATCCCGGCGCGTCCGCCCCGGCGGCACCACCACCGACCCCCGGCGTCAGCCCGGCAGGGCGGCCAGGTCCGCCAGCATCGTCAGCCGCTCCTCGGCGGTCAGCGCCGCGTACGGGCCGGCCGCCCGGCGGTCCGTCTCCAGCTCGATGGCCAGCCGCTCCGGGCCCGCCGGCAGCTCGCTGACGCTCAGCGCGGTGTGCCCCGCCGCCGTCCACGCCGCCGCGTGGGCGTCGGCCCGGTGGTAGCGCAGCGTGCCCAGCCGGTTGAGCAGCAGCACGCCCGGGGCGGTGCCGTCCGGCTCGTACGGCGGCGCGGTCACCGCGAACGCGTCGCCCAGCACGTCGGTCTCCTCCTCGGCGCTGACCAGCGCGTGCGCCAGCAGCCGGCCGAGGACGTCGACCAGCCGGAGGATCCGCTCGTCGTGCCCCGCCCACAGTTCCTCGGTCACCTCGGCGTGCACCTGGAACAGCTCGGCCAGGAAGGCGAGGCCACGCTCGGTGGCGCAGAGGCAGCCGTCGGGGCGGCGGTGCAGCATCCCGTACGCCACCTGCTTGTCCAGCGCCCGCTGGCAGGAGGCCGGGTCCCGGTAGCGGGTGACCGCGGCGAAGCCCGCCGGGTCGACCGTCCCGCCCGGCGCGGCCAGCCGGGTGCGGAACTCGACGAGGAAGCCGGTCGCCGCCGGCCCGCCGTACCGCTGGCTCAGCTCCGCGCCGCCCCCGTCCCGCCCGGCGAGGATGCCGGCGGCGAAGACCCGGTCGACGGCCGGGGCGACCAGCCCGGCGAACCGGTGCGGCGGAAGCTCGACGTCGTCGCTCACAGACCGATCGAGCGCAGCGCCGCGAAGCCGTCCTCGGCGATCCGCCGGATCAGCCCGTCGTTGACGTCGCGGTGCTCGTCCAGCACGGCCAGGTCCCGCTCGGTCAGCCAGCGGAACTCGGTGTGCTTGCCCTCCTCCAGCCGGGGGCGGCTCAGGTCGCCGTCGACCCGGACGAGGAAGTCGCTCTCGATGCGGGCCAGGCCGTCGTTGCCGGTCCACCGGTATTCGCCGACCACGCCGAGGAGGTGCGACACCGTCCAGCCGGTCTCCTCGGTGACCTCCCGGCGCAGCGCGTCCTCGATCTCCTCACCCGGCTCCAGGTGGCCGCCGACGATGTCCCAGGTGTCGGGAAAGAGGACCCGCTGCGGGGACCGGCGCTGGAAGAAGAGGCGGCCGTCGTCGTCGACGATCAGCGCGCCGGCGCAGCGGAGAGGCTCGGTGGGCACGTCACGACAGTAGCGAGCCGGGGCCGTCAGGGCGATGCCCCGTACGGCCCCGGCTCGTCACCGCTGGCGTCGTGCCCGGGTCACGGCCCGACGAAGACCGCCTTCGCCCGCCAGTCGACCCCGTTGACGAGGCGGTTGCTGCGCACCGTCCAGCTCCCCGACGGCGCGCCGTTGACCCAGCTCGCCGACGACAGGTTGCCGGAGGCGCGGCTGACCAGGTAGATCCGGTCACCGGAGACGAAGACCCCGCCGGAGTCGGCGAAGCCGGTCGTGGCCGCGGTGAACTTGTCCGCCCCGACGGTGCCGCTGTCCGGGTTGAACCAGCGCCAGTACAGGCCGCTCTGCCCGGTGAGCGTGTAGTAGAGCCGGCCCTTGGTGTAGAACATGCCGGTCACGTTGGCGATCTCCGGGTAGAAGCTCACCGTGCTGCCGGCGTACGTCTGGCCCTCCGGCCCGGAGCCGGTCACCACCTTGTCCCACAGCGCGTCGTGGTACGGGTCGACCTTCGTCGGGGCGCCGAAGGTGTCGCCGTTGAACGTGCGCCGCCACAGCGCGCCGCTCATCCCGTAGAACAGGGTGCCGCCGACCCAGAAGGCGCTCTTCGCCGCCGACCAGGCGGTGGCGTCGGGGTTGGCGACGGTCGTGGCCGCGCCGATCGCGCTCGTCCCGTCGTACGACCGGCTCTGCACCGCGTTGACCGAGCCGCTGCTGAACCCGGCCAGGTAGACCTTGCCCGGCAGGGCGGCGGTGGCGGTGGAGTGCGGGGCGGCCCCGCCGCTGAGCGGGAAGAACGCGATCCGCCCCCGGCGGTACTGGAAGTTGCCGATGTACTCCTGGTCGGAGCCCAGCCAGATGCCCTCCGAGGTGACCAGCAGCTTCGCCACGCCGTAGCCGCGCGGGTGCCGGCCCGGGTTCCACGACAGCGGCAGGCCGCTGAGCGGGTCGAGCGCGGCGATGCTGGGCCGGGCCACCGCGCCCGCGTACGCCGAGTTGGTGGCGGAGGTGTTGTTGAGCCAGCGGAAGTGCCCGCCGACGTAGATCGCCTTCTCGGTGATGCCCACGGAGAGGAACGTGTCGCCGCCGCTGTAGTTGACCCAGGTCGGCTGGACCGACGTGCCGGTGGACGACGTCTCCCACCGCGACACGGCGTCGCAGAGCGTCCCCGCGTACGACCCGCCGGTGTTGACGATGACGAAGTAGCTGCCGTCGGGGGAGAAGCTCACGTCCCGCACGTACGAGTCGAACGACTTGTAGGAGCAGCGCGGCTCGAACCGGTTGGTGTTCCACGACGACACGGTCGCGGCGGACGCGCCCAGGCTGATCCGGACCACCTGGTCGTGCAGCGCCCCGTTGGCCTTCTTGAAGTTGCCGATCACCACGAGCTGGGTGCCGTCGGGCGAGACGGCCATCTTCTCGGGCCCGATGCCGGCGCTCGCGCCGCTGACCCCGTCGTAGTTGTGGTGCTCGGTCAGCGAGGTGGTGAGGTAGTCGTCCACCACGCCGGTGACGGCGTCGAGCGAGGCGAGGCCGTTGCGCGGCTTCGTGGCGGCGGTGGTGAAGATGCCGCCGACGAGCAGCCGGCTGCCGACCTTGACGACGTCGTTGACCAGGCCGTTGAAGGCCAGGTTGGGGAAGCTGGTGACCACGCTGCCGTCGGCGAGGTTGAGCAGGGCCAGCTTGCGCCGGCTGGTGCCGTTGACGGTGTTGAACTTGCCGGCGAGGTAGACGGTGCCGGCGGTCGGGCCGGCGAGGATGTCGTAGACCTCGTTGTCGACCACCGGGGCGAACGCGGTGTCCACCTGGCCGGTGGCCTTGTCGAAGGCCAGCACGTAGCTGCGGGCGATCGTGACGTCCGAGTTGCGGTTCTGCGCCTGCGTGAACGAGCCGCCGACGATGACCTTGCTGCCGGCGTCGTGGATGGCGAAGACGGTGCCGTCCACGATGTTCGGGGTGAGGGCGGAGGGGACCGCGCCGACCACGGTGGAATGGTCGGGCGCCGCGGGGGCCGGGCCGGCGACGAGGACGCCGGAAACGGCCAGGGCGGCGGCGGTCAGGACCGCGAGGGGTCGGCGACCAAGCGCCGGGAAACGGACCACGGGCAACTCCGGGTGAACAGCGGAGATCGATGTGAGGTGCCTCCGTGCGAGCGGGCGGACCCGTTCGGCGACCGCCGGTCGGTCAGGCGTCGACCGGGGGACGGAAAGGCTCGGTGACACGATCGCGCACAAAACGCCCCGCGTCTACCCCGTGGGACGTGTTGTGCCCGACCACCTGGCCGCAGCCGCCGGTGCAGCCGGGCCGGACGGACGAAAAGACGAGGTCACTGGGCACGCGGGCCGTGCGCCGGGGTCGGTGGCGGCGGCGCGGAGAACCACGGGTCGGCCGTCAGTTCCCGGAACGCGGCCAGGCCGTCCGGGTCGTCGTTGAAGGTGCTGTCGTACGCGGGCTTGGTCTGCTTCGCCGCGAAGTAGACGACCGCCTTGATCTGCGGGTGCCGCTTGACGTACGCGCCGGCCTCGCGCAGCCACGCGCCGCGCTGCCCCGGCGAGCCCGGGTAGGTCACGCCGAACTCGCCGATCACCACCGGCCGCGGGTGCTGGGCGGCGAACGCCATGAACTTGTCCATCTGCGGGGCGAAGCCCTCGAACCCCTTGCCCGGGTAGACGTCCGTGCAGAGCCAGTCGACCTGGTCGTCGCCCGGGTAGTACGCGGCGGCGTCACGGGAGGAGTCGACGAACCCCTGCACGTGCGGGCACCAGACGAAGCCGGCGTTGGTCGCGCCGACCTCGGTGAAGATGCCCCGGATGCGCTTCCAGGCCGCCACGTAGTCCTCCGGCGAGTGGATGCTCTGCCGCAGGTTGGGCCGGTCCATCTCCCACCGCCAGCGCAGCAGCAGCGGCACCCCGAACTGCTTGATCTTCTCGGCCCGCTGCCGGATGAGCTGGTCGTACACGCCATCGCGGATGGACCGGGTGTCGGCGCCCGACCAGGAGATCATCTGGAGCTTCCCGGCGGCCTGGAATGCCTGCTCGGTGGGGCCGGGGAAGTCGTCCTCCCACTCGTGGAACATGTGCGCCAGGGTCACGTTGCCCTGGGTCTGTGCGGCGAACGCGTTCAACGCCTCCACCCGCCCCTCCGGCGTCTGCCAGTCCGGCTTCACCCACGCGCCCAGCCACGCGCCCTTCTCGGGCAGCTCCGGGCCCCGGCCGGTGGTGGCCAGGTCGCCCGCTGCGCGGGGGGACACCGTCGGCGCGGCGTCGGACGGGGGCGGCACGAAGTCCGGGGCCGGCTCGGAGCAGGCCGTCACGGCCAGCGCCGAGGCGAGCAGGAGCGCCGCCGCCCTGTGGAACCGCTTCATCGTGTGCCGCACCTTCCCCGTGCCGGTGCCGCCGGTAGACCCGGCGGCGGGAGTTGCTTGTTGGTGGGAGACCCGGGCGGGCCTCAGCGCCGGCGGCCCCGGCGCAGGGCCCGCAACGCGTCGAGCTGGAGCACCCGGCGCAGCCGCCACGCACCGGCGAGGTACCCGGCGGTGCCGAGCACCGCGAGCACCGCGAGGGTGACCGGCCCGGCGTCGAGCAGCGCGCGGGCGATCAGCGCCGGCACGCCGAAGCAGGCCACCGCGAGGCCGGCGGCGGCGAGCGTGCCCCGGCCGAACGGGTGCAGCCGGTACGCGTGGTGCAGCTGCGCCAGCGGCACCAGGTTGGTGATCAGGATGGACGCCGACCAGGCGACCGCCGCCCCCATGATGCCGAAGCGCGGGATGAGCAGCACGTTCAGCACCACGTTGACCAGGGTGCCGGCCAGCGCGTTGTAGAACGTCCACGACGTGCGCCCGGCCATGTTGAGCACCGTGTCGACCATGCCGCAGCCGGTGGCCACCAGCATCGTCAGGGCCAGGAACACGGTCACCCGCGCCCCGGCGGAGTAGCCCTCGCCGAACAGGTGCAGCATCGGCTCGGCGAACACCGCGAACAGCAGGTACGCCGGCCAGGCCAGCAGCACCAGCCAGCCCGTGGCGGCCTGGTAGAGCCGGCCCGCCGCGTCCCGGTCGTCGCGCACCAGGTGCTCGGCCAGCCGGTGCTGCACGGCGGTGGACAGGGCCTGCCCGGAGAGCTGCCCGAGGGCGAGGAACCGGGTGGCCGCCGTGTAGAGCGCCGCCTCGGAGAGCCCGCGCAGCGCGCCCAGCAGCACGATGTCGAGCCGCTGCACCGCCATCTGGGCCAGCCCGCTCAGCGCCCGGGGCCCGCTGTAGCGCCAGTAGGGGGCGAACTCCTCGCGCAGCGACACCGCCGGGGCCTGCGCGCCCCGCTCCGCGCGCCGCACCAGCCGGGCCAGCCACACCGTGCCGACCAGCGCCGCCGGGAGGTAGGGCGCGACCCAGGCCAGCGGCAGGGCCGTCGTCGCCGACAGGCCGAGGACGGCGGCGAGCCCCACCCCGGCCACCTGCAACCCCGGGCGGCCGAGGCGCTCGATCAGCAGCAGCGGGCGCATCTTGCCGAAGCCCCGGCAGGCGGCCAGGACGAAGTCGCACAGCGCGGCCACCGGCACGAAGACCAGCAGCACCCGCAGCGCACGCACCGCGCCGGGCACCGGCTCGTCGAACGTCAGCGCCACGATCCGGGGGGCCACCCACCAGCCGGCCACCGCGATCAACGTGCCGACCACCAGCACCGGCAGCAGGCCCACCAGCACCGACGCGCGCAGCCGCTCCGGCTGGCCCAGGGTGCGGTAGCGGCTGATGAAGTAGACCGAGCCGACGCCGGTGCCCAGCCGCGCCGCCGCGTACGCGATCATGAAAGCGCTGGTGGCGGCGAAGAACAGGCCCGCGTCCGACATGGACCAGCCGCGGGTGACGACGATGTTCAGGCCGAAGCCGGCGACCGCCGCGACCGCCACCCCGAGCAGGTTCGCGACCCCGTGCCGGGCCGCGCCGCCCAGCTCGCCGCCGGCCGACCGGGCCGGGGCTACCGTCGCCACGACGGCACGCGTCCCCACCAGGCGCTCAACCGCTCGTCGTACGGGGCGAAGTGCTCCTCCAGGCGGGCCCGCAGCGCCGGATCCATCGGCGAGCGGGACCGCGCGTTGTGCTTGCCGAACGAGATGTCCGCCCAGTGCGGCAGGCCGAGGAAGTCGCACACCGCGTCGAACGCCGGCCGGGGCTCGGCGAAGAAGTCGTCCGCGTCGATCACGTGCAGCCTGTCCCGCCCGAAGATCGACTCAAGGCGTTCGAGCTGCTCCACGTACTGGCCCCGGGTCAGGTACGCGTTGTGCTGGAAGTGGTGGCTGTGCGCCGTCGGGTCGGCGAGCAGCCGCTCCCGCTCCCCGGCGATCCGCTCCTGCTCCAGCTCCAGGGCCCGCTCGAAGCCCTCCGTCTCGAAGCCACGCGCCGCCTCGTGGGTGTGCGCCGAGTAGGCCCGCTCCACCGGGTCGCGCAGCAGCACCAGCAGCCGCACGCCCGGCAGGTCCTTCGCGATCCGCTCCCCCGCGAGGGGGTGGAACATGTAGTACGGGCTCGACTCGCCGGTCACCCCGCGCACCCCGACCTGCTCGCGGACCGATTCGGCCCGGCGCACCGTCGGGAAGTGCCCGAGATACCAGTCCATCCCCCGGTCGTAGCCGGTGTCGAAGTAGTGCACGCCCTTGTGGTAGACCGCCGGTAGCACCGCCGGATGCTGCGACAGGGTCTTGAACAGCGAGGTCGTGCCGCAGCGCTGGGCACCCACGATCAGGAAGTCGGGGGCGAGCCGCGACCCGGCGGTCCACCGGCCGTACGTCCGGCTCACCGACCGCACCGCGCGCCGCGCCTGTGCCTTGACCAGCGTCACTTCGCCACTCCTCCCGCACCCGGCCGCCCGGCCAGGTGTTCCTCCACCGCCGGCAGCAGCCAGGCGTCCACGTGTCCCAGCCGGGCCCCCGCCTCGGCCTGCCGGTCGCGCAGGTAGCGCGCCGCCAGCTCGACCAGGTAGAGCACCGCCACCAGGTCGGCCACCCCGGCGGGCTGACCGAAGGGGGTCAGCTCGTCGGCCGCCCCGGCGATGAGCCGCCCCGCCGCCGCCCGGGGCTCCACCCCGGCCCGGGTGATCGCCGTCTGCACCCGCCGGTGCAGGGCGTCGAACCCCAGCGGCACGTCGTCGGCGAACCGCTCCCAGTCCCACACCAGTACCCGGCCGTTGGCCAGGGCCGCGCTGTTGCCGCCGTTCCAGTCGCCGTGCCAGGCCCCCAGGCCCAGCACCGGGTCGACGCGGCGCACCTCGGCCAGCACCGCGCGCAGCCGCGCCGCCTCCGGCCGGTCCCCCAGCGCCGCCACCTCGGCTTCGAGCCGCCGGGCGTGGGCGCTGCCCGCGTACGGGCGGTGCTCCACGCCGACGCAGCGGCTCACCGCGACCATCGCGGCCCGTTCCGCCTCGGCGGCCGGCGCGGGCGCGGCCCGGGGCAGCCCCACCGGCAGGGCGCTCTGCACCAGCAGCGCGTGCCCGCCCCAGGCGCCGTGGTGCAGCGCCTCGGCCACCTGCACGCCGGGCAGCTCCAGCGTGGCGAGCCGGGCCAGCGCCGCCGCCTCCGCCTCGACCAGGGCCCGGGTGAGCGGGTCGACGCCGAGCTTCGCGTACCCGATCGGGACGCCGGCGGCGTCGAGGAGCTGGACCACCGGCTTGCGGTTGGCCCGCGCCGGCCCGATGTGGATGCTCAGCAGCGCCGGGCGGCCCAGCACGGCGGCCAGGTGCGCGTCGAGCGCGCCGCCGCCGGAGCCGCCCGCGTTGCCGCCGGGGTCGACGACCAGCCGGTCCCGGAACGCCAGCCGGCCCAGCCCGGTGCGGAACGCGGTGGCCAGCACCGCGCGGCGCAGCCGGGCCTTCGGGCTCTGCGCCTCCGTGGAGTGCCGCACCGCGCCGGCCGCCGCCCGCCGGGAGCCGGCCGGCACCAGCAGCCGGGGCCGCGCGGCCGAGGGCACCACCGCGAACCCGGCCCGGCCGCCGCGCCGCAGCGCCGGTCGGGCCGGCGCCGGCCAGACCAGACCGGCCAGCTCCGGCAGGTACGCGCCGCGCGCGTCGGCGTCGGGGGGAGGGGTGAGCATCAGCGGGACCGCCGTTCGGGCCGGGCACCCGGCGCGGCCGGCGCGGACGCGGCCTCGACGGCGGCGAGCCGGGCCTCGCGGCGCTCGGCGCGCAGGTGCAGGTCGTTGCGGGCGAGCAGGGCCACGGTGATCAGCCCGTACGCCAGGGTGGTGTTCAGCGAGCCGTAGAGGAACTGGAAGAACAGCATCAATATCAGCACCAGGCTGCCGGCGATGCCGATCGGGGTGTTGTCGTGCCGGAACCGCCACAGGCACCACAGGAAGAACGCGCTGTAGCAGAACGCGCCCACCCAGCCCTGGCCGGTCAGCAGGTTCCACACCTGCCCGTTGCTGCCCAGCTCCCGGTTGCCGCACTGCTTGCACTCGGCCGACTTGCCGATCGCGATCGACCGGTTGCTGCCGATCAGGGCGCGGTTGCCCCCGTAGCCGAGCACCGGGGAATGGTTGGCCGCCTCGACCGCGCCGCTGGACAGGGTGGCCCGGATGTCGTCGCTGTGGCCGTTGGCCATCCGCTCGTTGAGCAGGTCGCCCAGCGGGGACGCCAGCACCGCCACGCCCATCAGCCCGGTCGCCAGCGCCAACCCGACCAGCACCACGACCCGGCCGCGCAGCGCCAGCCGCACCGCGACGTACACCGCGCCGATCACCAGCCCGATCCACAGCCCCCGGTTGAGCGAATAGACGATCGGGAAGACGGCGGCGACGGCCACCAGGTAGCCGGTGAGCCGGCGCGGCCCCCGGCCGAGGACCACCCAGCCGACGATGAACCAGATCAGCAGGATCGCCATGTTCTCGCCCCAGGTGTTGGTGTATTCGAAGGGGGCGGCCGGGCGGGGCGAACTGGCTTCCCCGGCGAGCACCTCCTGCACCTGGGCGACCTCGACGTGCATCAGCCGGTTGACGAACGGTTCCTTGGCGATGGAGGCGGGCAGGATGTAGTTGAGCGGCGCGACGAACTTGAGCTGCGGGAACAGCGCGCCGACGTACCCGCCGACCACGGTGACCACGGCCATGAAGCCGAACAGCTTCACCATCCGGCCCCGGGGCAGCTCCCGCTCGCTGAGGTTGAGGACGTAGAGCATCGTCACCGTCAGGGCGGTGTAGTTCATCACCCGGATGCCCCAGCCGATGTATCGACCGGAGCCGCTCGGGGGAAGCGTGTTGGGCGCGGTGATGCCGAGCATCAGCCCCGAGAGCACCACCCAGGCCAGCAGGATCAGCCAGATCCCGAAGCCCGGCGGCACCTTCACGTTGCCGCGCCGGTAGAGCTGGAACGCCATCGGGACGGCGAGGATGGCGAAGATGAACGAGGGCAGGCCCAGCGCCCACCACACCGGGTAGAGCACGAAGAGCGCGGTCACCGGCCAGCCGACGGGCAGCCGCAGCGACCAGCGCCGGGCCGGCGCCTCCGGCGGGTGCTGCGCGGGGTGCTGGGGCGGGCCGGCCGGATGCCCTCCCGCCGGTGCCGGCTCCGGTCCCGGTGCCGGCCGGAGCGGGGCGGCCATGGTCATGTCACGCTGACCTTGGCGGTCTTCGGGGCGTAGACCACCCAGGCCGGGCCGGGCTGCGGCCGGACCTGGAAGCCGCCCTCGTCGGTGACGTTGCAGACCAGCTTCTGCCCCGGCTTGCGCCACTGCGCGACGGCGCTGGACGGGCCGGAGACCACGAGCGCCGCCCCGGAGCCGTAGACGTTCGCCCCGGGCAGCGAGCGGGGGCTGGGCTTGCGCACGGTGAGCGTGCGGTATTCCATCGTGAGCACCACCACCGAGGCGACGCTCACCGTGACCTTGCCGATCCTGCCCCGCCACGACGAGCTGGCCGCGTCGTACGTCCAGGTCTGCGTGGGGTGCCCGGGGGCGGCGATGGTCAGCTTACCGGCCGGCTTGACGCCCTGGCTGGCCAACGGCGCGCCCGGGGTGGCGTGGTCGAGGACGGGGGTCGGCGCGGCTCCGCCCTTCGGCGCCGCCGCCCGCAGCGCGGCGGTCGACGCCTGACCCGACGGGAACGCCGCCTCGCGCTGCGCCGGGGTGACGCCCTTCAGCTCGGCGGCGGCGAACTGGTTGAGGAAGCCGGTCGGCCCGCCCGCGTAGCCGACGAACGGATGCAGCACGCCGACGGTGCGGACGTCCACGGGGCGGATCTCCGCGACCGGGCCCACCTTCGCGGCGTCCCGGGACTGGTAGACCGCCGTCAGGTGCAGGCTCTCCGACTCGGCGAACTCCTGGTAGACCACGTCGGCCTCGGCCAGCCCGACGGGGCTCGTGCCGGGCGTCACCCGCACCGGGACCACCACCGCCTGGCGGCCCGCCACCTCCTCGGCGACCGGCTTGCCGGACAGCGGCGCGGTCGGCAGGCTCGGGGTCGGGGTGGGCCGGGGGGCCGGTGAGCCAGGGTCGACCACGTTGGTGGCCCCGGGCGGCTGCTCCTCGGCGCAGCCCGCGCCGAACGTGGCGACCAGCGCCACCGCGAGCGTGTTGCCCAGGGCGCGCCGGCGGTTCACTCCCTGTCCTCGACCGGGTCGAGGGCCATCGAGTATCGGCCCGGGTCGACGCCGTCGGAGTCCCGCGACGAGCGGTAGACGGTGGACTTGCCCGGGGGCTTCGGCTGCGTCGTCGGCCGGGACGGCGCGACCGGCTGCGGCGGGGCGGGCGGCGGGGCCTGCACCGCCGGGGCGGGGGGCGTCGGCCTGGCGGGCCCCTGCGGCCCGGTCGGGCGGGCGTCCCGGCTGCCGGCGGTGGGCCGGCCGTCCCGGGCATCGGCCGAGGGGCGGGCGTTCCGGGCGCTGGCGGCGGGGCGGGGAAGGATCATCGTGGACTCGATGTTGGGCGGGCCGGCCTGCGGCGGCACCGTCGGGCTGGGCCGCGGGCGGGGCGACGGCGGACCGTCGCGCCGGGCCGCCGGGGCGGCGGCCGGGGCCGGGACCCGCTCGGCCAGCCGGGGGGCCAGCACCGCGCCGAGCACCGGCGCGTCGACCTGCTCGAACTGGTGCATCGCGGCGGTGATCTCGCTGCTGCGGGTCTGCCCGCCCTCGATCACCAGGATCACCCCGTCGACGTGCCGGGCCAGCGCCTGCGCCTCCACCGCCGCCGTCGGCTGGGCCGTCTCGATCAGCACGTGGTCGAAGCGGGCGGCCAGCTCGCCCAGGACCTCCAGCATCATGGCGACCGGCAGCTCCACCTCGGTGTCGAGGGCGCCGGGGAACAGCACCCGCAGCTGGCCGAGGCCGGGGGCCGGGGTCAGCGCGGTCAGCGCCGACACGTCGCGGCGCAGCACGTCGGCGAGGGTGTGCCGGGGCTTGATCCCGCCCAGCATCGTGGGCAGCGGGGAGTCCCGCTTGGTCGTCACCACCGCCACCTGCGCGCCGGTGCGGGCGTACGCGGCGGCGAGGTTGCCGACCACGAAGCCGGCCGCCGGGCCGGGCGAGGTGTCGGTGAGCAGCAGCTGGCGGCCCCGCCCGGGCTGCGGCTCGGGCATGGTCGACAGCAGCACGTTGCGCAGCCGGCCCAGCTCCCGGGAGACCTCGTGGCCCGCCGGCAGGATGGTCAGCCCGGCCTGGCCGGTCGGCAGCTCCAGCAGCATCGGCAGGCCGAGCCGGTCGGCGACGTCCCGGCCGCGCCGGACGCGCGTGTCGAGCCGGTCCAGCACCAGGGCGACCACGATGCCGAAGAGCAGACCCGCGCCGAGGCCGCTGGCCAGGTTGAGGGTCGTGTTCGGGGAGCTGGGCTTCCGGGGCAGCGGCGCGTCGGAGATGATCTCGCCGGGGTCGAGGGCGGTGCTGAGCAGCGGGCTCAGCCGACTGTTGAGGCTGGCGAGCTGGTTGGTCAACACGTTGCGGTCGGCCTCGGCCCGGGCCCGTTCCACCGAGTTCGGCGGCGCGGCGGCGATCTTGCCGGCGACGGCGGCGAGCTGCTTGTTGGTCTCGGTGATCTGCTGCTTGAGCGCGGTGGTCTCGTTCTCCAGGGATCGGGTGGCCGTGGCCAGCCGCAGGTCGAGGTATGCCTGGGCGAAGGAGTGCGAGCCCGCCTGCGCCGCCTCGGGGCTGGCCGCCTCGAACGCGATCTGGAGCACCTGGCTGTTCGGCGGCACCGTCACCGACAGTGACCGGACCATCTCGTCGGCGGGGAGGTCGGTCTTCAGCAGGGCCTGGGCCCGCTCGGCGACCACCAGGGAGCGGACGACCTGCGCCTCGGTGTCGAGGTTGACCTTGGCGCCAGGGTTGGCGTCCGGGCCGACCTGGCGGACCAGCAGCGACGTGGTCGACACGTAGGTGCGGGTCTGCACCTGGCTGACCAGCATGCCGGCGCCCGCGCCGAGCAGCGCGGCCACCACGAGGATCCACCACCGGCGGCGTAGCCACTCGAGGTAGGTCATCAGGGTGGGGCCGTCTGAGTCGCGCAGATCGGCGTGGTGAGACGAGGGCATCGGGGTGTGTCGCTCCCTTTGGACCGGACCGGCCAGTCGTCCGTGGCGGGCGACGCCACGGCGGAAACCTGAGTCTCCCTGATCCGGGCGGTCAGGGGAAGCCGACGAAGCGTCGCTTCTCAGCAACGACGTCGCAGGGGAGGATAGGCGGGTGCGGTTTTGCTACCACATCCAGAGCCACCGGTCGCCCGAGCAGCTGAACCGGCTGGTGCACGCGGTGAAGAAATACAGTCCCGACAGCATCGTGCACGTCAGCCACGACGTGAACGGCGCCCCGCCGGACCTCGCCGAGCTGCGTTCGCTGACCGACGTCGTCGTGCAGATGCACGAGGGTGGATACGGTGACTTCAGTCATGTCGACCGCTACATGGCCGCCGTCGACTGGCTGAACGCCGAGGGTGTGCAGGTCGACTGGCTGGTGAACATCACCGGTCAGGACTACCCGCTCCGGCCGCTCGGCGAGTGCGAGGCGGAGCTGGTCGACTCGGGCGCCGACGGGTTCATGGAATACTGGGACGCCCTCGGGCCGGAGAGCCACTGGCCGCGCAGCCGCGTCCACTCCCGCTACCACTTCCAGCACCGCCGGCTGCTGCCGCTCAGCCCCCGGGGCAAGAAGCTGCTCCGCCCGCTCCAGGCGGTCAACCGGGTGCAGCCGCTGGTGCGGGTGCACGTGTCGTACGGGCTGGCCGTCGGCCGCCGGGCCCGCACCCCGTTCGGCCCCGACCTGCGGCTGCACGGCGGCTCGGCGTTCTCCTCGCTGAGCTGGCCCGTGGTGGCCTACCTGCGGGACTACTTCGACCGGCGACCGGACGTGGTCGAATACTTCCGACACTGCCTCTCCCCGGTCGAGGCGGTCTTCCAGACGATCGTGTGCAGCGCCGACCGGTTCGACCTGGTGCCGGACTGCAAGCGCTACTTCGACTTCCGCAACAGCACGTTCAACCACCCCAAGTCGCTGACCGCCGAGGACCTGCCCCGCGCGCTGGCCAGCGGGGCTCACTTCGCCCGCAAGTTCGACTACGAGCGGGCCCCGGAGCTGCTCGACACCCTCGACGCCCACCTGGCCGCCGCCGTGGCGGCGGCGTAAGGAAGGGCCCCCTGTTAACGCTTTCGGTATAGGAAGGGCCCCCTCCTAACACCTCAGCGGTAGCCGTAGCGGCGGCGCAGCGGCCAGGTCATCGCCCCGACCAGGCGGCGGGGCCCCGGGGCGTACTCGCGACGCCACTTCTCGTCCAGCGCCAGCGTGATCGGGCCGCTGCGCATCCGGATCCGGCCGCCGGCCACCGCGTGCGATCCGGCCTGCTCGAACTCGTTGTCGCGGAGGAACTCCAGCGGGTCGACGACGCCGGTCGCGTCGGCGGTCAACGCCGCGATCCGGCCCAGTTCCCCGCGCGGATCGCGGACCAGGTCCTCGTACCGGACGGTGACCCGGGGCACGCCCCGGCGACCGAGCGCGGCGACCATCGCGTTGACGGTGACCCAGCGCCGGGCGGTCAGCCGTGCCGACCGCTGGTTCATCCGGCCCTTGGTCGAGGTGCCCTCGGGCAGCTCCACCACCTGGCTCCACGAGTACGCGACCCCGCGCGGGTCGCGCAGCACGTGCACCAGCCGCAGGTCGACCTGCGGGGCGCGGGCCAGGATGTACGCCAGCGAGGGGCGCTTGGTCGAGTCGACCACCACCCGCGCCCCGGACACCTCGGCCACCGCCCGGTAGAGCGGGGTCAGCAACTCGGTGTAGCGGTCCAGGTCCCGCCGGAAGGCGGTGGACATCCCCGGGTTGACGATCAGCGGGATCTTTGCGGTGGCGTCGACCCGGCCCTGCAGCGCGCGTACGTCGGCCACGTCGATCTCCGACCACCCGCCGTACGCCCGGCGGCCCACCTCGCCCCAGAACGGGCACGCGTCGAAGTGCTCCCCGCAGGCGCACCGGAAGTTGCGTTCGACGCCGGACTGCCACAGGTAGAACAGCTCGCCGACGTCGCAGTGCCCGACGAACTGGCCGAGCATCAGGTCGAGCAGCGTGGAGCCGCTGCGCGGCATGCCGCAGACGTAGAGGACGGTGACCGGCTCGGGGGTCACCCCGCTGCCGACACCCTGTGCTGCCTCGGCCGTCTGGTCGGTCATTCGCGATCCCCTCGCCCCGGTGCTGTCAGCGGGCAGTCTAGGTGCGGGACGGCGGAGCCCGGCATTGGCGAAAGGTCCTGCTGGCAACCATCCGACAGGCCGGATGATGGTGAACGCCACTTATGTTTCTGTTCCGGAGGCCGCTACATTGTGGCGGCGTCGCGCCGCCCGGTCGACCGCCCCCGGTGGGCGCGTCCCGGGGCGCGGTGGGCCCTCGGGAGGCGGGTGGACGTGGAGTCTGGTGAAGTGATGCTCGTCGGTTCCAGCGGCGGGCACCTCGCCCAACTGGTGGCGCTCGCGCCGTGGTACCGCGACCGGGCCCGCTCCTGGGTGACCTTCGACACCCCGGACGCCCGTTCGCTGCTCGACGGTGAGGACGTCGTCTGGGCGCACCACCCGACCACCCGCAACCTGAGGAACCTGGCCCGAAACCTCTGGCTCGCCGTGCGGGTGTTCCGGGGGCGGGACGTCGCCGCGGTGGTCACCACCGGCGCCGGGGTCGCCCTGCCGTTCGTGGTCGTGGCCCGGCTGCGCGGCATCCCCACGGTCTACATCGAGGTGTACGACCGCATCGACACCCCGACGCTGTCGGCCCGGCTGTGCCGGCCGTTCCTCTCCGCGATGCTCGTGCAGTGGGAGGAGCAGCGCCGGCTCTATCCGAAGGCGACCGTGGTGGGAAACCTGCTGTGAGCCTGCCGATCCCGCGCCAGCGCGGCAACTCCCCGGCCCCCCGCACGATCCTCGCCATGGTCGGCACCGACGTGCACCGCTTCGACCGGCTGGTCGACTGGCTGGAACGCTGGCACGCCGGCCGGGACGCCGCCGCGCCGGAGGTCCGCCTCGTCGTGCAGCACGGGCGCAGCCGCGCGCCCCGGCTGCCGGGCGCCGCGCCGTTCCTGGCCCACGACGAGCTCCAGCGGGCGATGACCGAGGCGGACCTGGTGGTCTGCCACGGCGGGCCGGCCACCATCACCGAGGCCCGCCGGCACGGGCACCTGCCGATCGTGGTGCCCCGGGACCCGACCCGCGACGAGCACGTCGACAACCACCAGCAGCTCTTCGCCCGCCGGCTCGGCGCGGCGGGGATGGTCAAGCTGGTCGAGGCCGAGGTCGACCTGGTCGAAGCGCTCGACAAGGGCGTGGCGGACCCGCTGACGTACGCCCTCGCGGCCGACCCGGACCGGCCCGACCCCCGGGTCGCCGCCGCCACGGCGGTGGGCCGGATCGTCGAGGACCTGGTCCGCGCCAGCCGGGCGTCGGGGCGGCGCAGGTGGTGGCGGTGAGCGCCCGCGTGCTCTTCGTCGGCGGGCTGGGACGCAGCGGCTCCACCCTGCTGGAGCTGATCCTCGCCCAGCACCCCGACGTCTGCGCCGTCGGCGAGGTGGTGCACCTGTGGGAGCGGGCGCTCGGCGGCGACGAACGGTGCGGCTGCGGCGAACGCTTCACCGCCTGCGACTTCTGGCAGCGCGTCGGCGAGCACGCCTTCGACGGTTGGTCGACGGTCGACCGCGCCGAGGTGCTGGCCCTCAAGGACGCCGTGGACCGCACCCGGCACATCCCCCGGCTGGCCCGCGCCGAGCTGCCCACCGCGCAACTCGACGAGGTGCGCCGCTACGCCGACCTCTACACCCGCATCTACGCCGCCGCGATGGCGGTGACCGGCGCGCGGCTGGTGGTGGACTCCAGCAAGCACGCGTCCACGGCGTTCGCGCTGCGCTGGGCCGACGACCTCGACCTGCGGGTGCTGCACCTGGTGCGGGACAGCCGGGCGGTGGCCTACTCGTGGGCGAAGCAGGTGCGCCGGCCCGAGGTGGTGGACGCCGAGGCGTACATGCCGACCTTCTCGCCGTTCACGGTCAGCAAGCTGTGGACGGCGCAGAACGCCGCGTTCCACCTGCTGGCCACCCGCGCGCCGGTGGTCCGGCTGCGCTACGAGGACTTCACCGCCGACCCGCGCGGCACGGTCGCCCGGCTGCGCCGCTTCGCCGGCCTGCCCGACGACCCCGCCGCGCTGCGGGTGCTGGACCCGTCGCCCGCGCCGCTGCGTCGGGCGCACAGCATCGCCGGCAACCCGCTGCGGTTCAACGCCGGCCCGCTGCGGGTCCGGCAGGACGACGCCTGGCGCACGGCCCTGCCGTCGCGCAGCCGGGTGGTGGTGAGCGCCGCGACGCTGCCCCTGCGTCTGCGGTACGGATACGTCGGCCTCGGCCGCCCGGGTTCCACGGAGGCACCATGACCGAGCCGGTGAACGACGCGGACGCGGTGCGCGAGCAGGCCGGCGCATACCCGTCGGTGACCGCCGTGGTCCCCACCCGGGACCGTCCGGAGCTGCTGCGCAGGGCCCTCGACGCGATCCTCGGCCAGGACTACCCGGGCCGGGTCGACGTGGTGGTCGTCTACGACCAGTCCGAGCCGGACCGGTCGCTGGCCGACGACCCCCGGGTCACCGTGCTGGTCAACCAGCGCACCCCCGGCCTGGCCGGCAACCGCAACACGGGCATCCTGGCGGCCACCGGCGACCTGGTGGCGTTCTGCGACGACGACGACGAGTGGCTGCCCGGCAAGCTCGCCGCGCAGGTCGCGGCGCTCGCCGCCGCCGGCGACGGCGCGTTCGTGAGCTGCGGCATCCGGGTCGACTACGACGGCCGCCAGGTCGACCGGGTGCTGCCCGTCGACCGGGTGCCGCTGGCCGCCCTGCTGCGCGACCGGCACACCGAGCTGCACCCGTCGACCTTCCTCATCCGCCGGGACGCGCTGCTCGACGGCATCGGGCTCGTCGACGAGGAGATCCCGGGCAGCTACGCGGAGGACTACGAGTTCCTGCTCCGGGCCGCCCGGCACGCCCCGCTGGTCAACCTGGCGCAGCCGTACGTGACGGTGCGCTGGCACAAGCGGTCGTACTTCGCCCAGCGCTGGGAGACCATCGCCGTGGCGTTGCAGTGGCTGCTCGGCCGCTATCCGGAGTTCGCCACCGTGCCGGCCGGCGAGGCCCGGGTCAGCGGGCAGATCGCGTTCGCCCAGGCCGCGCTGGGCAACCGGGGCGAGGCCGTGCGCTGGGCGCGGCGCACGCTGTCGCGCAACCCCCGGGAGCCGCGCGCGTACCTGGCCCTGGCCGTGGCCAGCCGGGCCGTCGACCCCGACCGCGTCCTGCGTACGCTGCACAAGCGCGGCCGGGGGATCTGAGCCTCGTCAGGAGGCGGCGCACCAGGCCCGCCACGCCTCGCGGCTCGGCGCGTCGGTGAGCCGGAAGTCGCCGCCGGCCACCTCGTAGTCGTAGTACGCCACCCACAGCGGGCGCTGCGCGTCGAGGTAGCGGCTCATCGACCGGATCCACGCGGCCCGGCCGGCGCCGCTGCTGTCCCCGGCGATGCGGACGCTGCCGGTCTCGGCGAGCCCCCACGGCTTGCCCAGCGCCTTCGACTTGTTGATCATCGGGGTGAAGACCTGCGCGGGGTCGGTGTAGCGGTCGTACTTCCCGCCGCTGTTGTAGCAGTCCCAGCCGAGCACGTCGATCGCGTCGCCGCCCGGCCAGTAGTCGTCGAAGCTGCGCCGCGAGTTCGGGTTGAGCGTCCAGCACATCAGGATGAGCGTGGACCGCAGCCGGGCGTTGCCGGCCCGGTCGGCGAGGCCCGCGAGGCGCTTCCACGCGGACCGGTACTGGGCGGCGGTGTACGAGCCGCGCTCGATGTCGTCCTCCGGCTCGTGGAAGTAGGACCAGTAGACGTCGAGGTCCCGGGGCACGGAGCGGAACCAGGCGGCCAGCCGCGAGTCGTGCCTGCCGGCGGCCACCTCACCGGGCGGGGCCTTGAACGAGACGACCACCGTCCGGTCGGCGACGTCGGCGCGGCTGCCCGACCAGGACGGCGGCAGCCCCGGGTAGAAGACCCGGACCATGCGCAGCGGGCCGTAGCTGCGGTCGGACCGGGCCAGCCCGGCGGCGAAGCTCTCCCCGTCCTTGAGGTGGATGCTCGCCCCGGGCAGCGTGTTCCGGTTGCCCGGGACGACGCCGGAGGTGCCCCCGCCGCTGACGCTCGGGCTCGGCGAGCCCGACTTCGGGCCCGCGCCGAAGCCCTCGTTGCCGCCCGGGGTGGGGCGGCTGCCGGGGGCGGCCGGGCCGAGGCCGGCCTTGCCGCCGGTGGCGTCGGTGACCGTCGGGCCCGGCCGGCCGGGCAGGTCCCCGTTGGTGGCGAGGGCGACCGTGGTGCCGAGCGCGAGCGCGCCGGCCGTCAGCGGCAGCAGCCACCACCGGCCGAGCAGCAGCCGCCGGCGACGGGGCGGGTCGGGCTCGGGCGGGGCGGGCGCGAGGGTGGGCGCGGCGGCGGGGCCGGTGCTCATGACCCTCCTCGGATCGGCGGTGCCGGAGCGGGCGTCGTCAACGGTAGCGGTCGATGGCCGCGAGCAGGGATCCCGCGTGCTCCGGCCGGCACACCAACAGGTCCGGAAGTCGCGGGTCGTCCCGGTTGTAGCGCAGCGGCGAGCCGTCGATCCGGGAGGCGTGCATCCCCGCGCCGAGGGCCACCGCGACCGGGGCCGCCGAGTCCCACTCGTACTGGCCCCCGGCGTGCACGTACGCGTCGACCTCGCCGGTCACCACCGCGCAGACCTTCACCCCGGCGGAGCCCATCGGCACCGCGCGGGCGTCGATGCCCTCGACCAGCTCGCTGACGAACGCGGGCGGACGGCTGCGGCTCACCGCGATCCGCAGCGGCCCGTCGACGGCCGGCGCGGCCGGGACCCGGTTGCCGAGCACCAGCGGCGTGCCGTCGGGGCCGGTCCGGGCCGGCATGCCGACCGCGCCCGCGACGAGCGCGCCGTCCGGGCCGGCCGACCGCTGCCACAGCGCCACGTGCACCGCCCAGTCGTCGCGGCCGGACTCGGAGAACTCGCGGGTGCCGTCCAGCGGGTCGATGATCCACACCCGGTCGGCGGCGAGCCGGGTCGGCCGGTCCCCGGCGGACGGGTCGTCGGCCCAGGCGCGCCGGCTGTCCGCCTGCTCCTCGGAGAGCACCGCGTCGGCCGGACGCCACCGGGCCAGGGCCGTCGACATCAGGTCGTGGGAGACCTTGTCACCGGCGTCCTTGAGCGCCTTCGGGTCGGCGAAGCCCTGCTCGGCGCGGAGCGCGGTCAGCGCCACGCCGGCCTCGCCGGCCAGCCACTCGGCGAACGCCTGGTCGTCGAGCCGACCCGTACCGTCCTCGGTCACGTGAACCTCACCACTCCTTCAGCGCCGCCGAACCGTCCTGTGCCGCCCGACCGGACGCCATCCTTCGGCGGTCGCGCGGTCGCGGCCAGACACCGGTCCGATAATCGACAACGAGTGTCGCGCACCTTCGGCGCTCACCGCTTCGGCCGTTCGCCGCCCGTGGACTGCCCGCATGTTGAACTTGGCGTGTATGCCGGTCGGAGCGCCCGGGCCAGGCCCTAGGCTCGTCCGCATGACCGCCGAGCAGCTGATCTCCTTCGCCCGTGGCGCTCCCTCGCTGGACATCGTCGATGTCGAGGGGCTCAAGGCCGCCGCCGTCCGCGCCTTCGACGCCGATCCCGCCGGGGTCACGGCGTACGGCACCTCCGTCGGGTACCCGCCCCTGCGGAAGTGGATCGCCGAGAAGCACGGCGTCGAGGCCGACCAGGTGTTGGTCACCAACGGCTCGCTCCAGGCCGACGCGTTCCTCTTCGACCACCTGGTCCGGCCCGGCGACGCGGTCGTGGTGGAGCGCCCCACGTACGACCGGACGCTGCTGAACCTCCAGCGGATGGGCGGCGAGATCCACGGCGTGACCGTCCAGCCCGACGGCCTGGACACCGCCGAGCTGCGCAAGCTGCTGGAGTCCGGGGTACGCCCCAAGCTCGCCCACGTCATCCCGAACTACCAGAACCCGGCGGGCGTCACGCTGTCGCTGGACAAGCGGCGGGAACTGCTCGACCTGGCGGCCGAGTTCGGCTTCACCCTCTTCGAGGACGACCCGTACGCCGACATCCGGTTCCGGGGCGAGCCGCTGCCCTCGATGCTGTCGATGGACACCCGGGGCGTGGTCGTGCACGCCTCCAGCTTCACCAAGACGGTCTGCCCCGGCGTGCGGGTCGGCTACCTGGTCGGGCCGGCGGACCTGATCGGCGACATCGCGAAGAAGGCCACCAGCCTCTACATCTCGCCGGGCATGGTGTCCGAGGCGATCGTGCACCAGTTCTGCGTCTCCGGCGACATCACCCGCTCGATCGAGAAGGTCAGCACCGCCCTCGGCGAGCGGGCCCGGGTGCTCGCCGAGTCGCTGCGCCGGCACATCCCCGAGGCGCGCTTCGTCGAGCCGGACGGCGGCTACTTCCTCTGGGTCGAGCTGCCCGAGGACGTGCTGGTCGACCGCCTCGCCCCGGCGGCGGCCGAGCGCGGCGTGGCGGTCGTCAAGGGCAGCGACTTCGTGCTCGACGGCGGGCAGCACGCGCTCCGGCTGGCCTTCTCGGCGGTCACGGCCGACCGGATCGACGAGGGCGTCCGTCGACTCGCCGAGGCGATGGCGGCCGTTCGGGGCTGAATGCCTGTCAGATTGGTCACAACAAGGTGGTGTGGGCCGGGTGGGGACTCCCGCCCGGCCGGTCCACGGCCCACAATGCTGCGAGCGCCGTTCACACCGGCCGGTCTGCCTGCCCCGACGCGGGTTCGGCGGCCCCGGCCGGCGGCGCGCGAGGCATCACCCCCGCCCCCAAGGGCGCCGGGTGGGCCGGGCCGCCCCTCACCCCCCTGATGCGACCCGGCCCACCCGGCGCCGCCCCGCCCCGACCGACGTCCGGCGGGCGGCGGCGGTCGGCCCGCCTCCGGCGGGCGTACCCTGCAACCCGCGGCGGCGTCGGCGGTCGCGGCAGCGCGGGGAGGGGGTCGCCATGTCGGACCGGACGGAGCGCAACGAGGCCACGTCACCCACGGGCGCGCGGGCGATCAAGCCCCGGGCCTGGGGCCCGGTGCGGGCGATGACCCGGATCCTGAACGCCGACGGCAGCCAGCGCAGCGCCGTGCCGCCCGGCGTCGGCACCGGCCGCAGCGCGGTCATGGACTCCGCCCTCTACGTCGACGGGCGGCGGCAGCCCGGCGACCGGCACTACGCGGAGGCGCTGGCCGCCGCCCGCCGCGAGCGCGGGTTCGTCTGGATCGGCCTGCACGAGCCGGAGTTGGCCGAGATGACGGCGATCGCCGCCACCTTCGGCCTGCACGAGCTGGCCGTCGAGGACGCGGTCAAGGCCCAGCAGCGGCCCAAGCTGGAACGCTTCGGCGAGGTCAGCTTCCTGGTGCTGCGCACCGCCCGCTACTGCGAGCACGACGAGCTGACCGAGAACTCCGAGGTCGTCGAGACCGGCCAGGTGATGCTCTTCATCGGCCCCAACTTCGTGATCAGCGTCCGGCACGGCGACGCCTGCCGGCTCGCCCCGGTCCGCGCCGACCTGGAGGCCAAGCACGACCTGCTGGCGCACGGCCCCTGGGCCGTCGCGTACGCGATCACCGACCGCGTGGTCGACCTCTACCTGGAGGTGGCCGACCAGCTCGAGGACGACCTGGACGTCCTGGAGGCCGACGTGTTCGACCGGCAGGGCAGCGGTCGGATCCAGCGGATCTACCAGATGAAGCGGGAGCTGGTCGAGTTCAAGCGGGCCGTCGTCCCGCTGCAACGCCCGCTGATGACCCTCACCGCGCAGGTCAGCCGGGAGATCCCGCAGGAGGTGCGGCGCTACTTCCGGGACGTGCAGGACCACCTCAGCCGCACCGTCGAACAGGTCAACTCCTACGACGACCTGCTCAACTCGATCCTCCAGGCCCGGCTGGCCCAGGTCACGGTCGACCAGAACAACGACATGCGCAAGATCGCGGCCTGGGCCGCCATCGCGGCGGTCTGGACCGCGATCGCCGGCATCTACGGCATGAACTTCGAGAACATGCCCGAGCTCAAGATGACGTACGGCTATCCGGTCGTGCTCGCCCTGATGCTCGCCATCTCGCTCGCGCTCTACCGCTGGTTCCGCCGCAACGGCTGGTTGTGACGGCTCCGCCGTCGCGGCTGGCTGCGACGGCATCGCCCGCGGCGCGGGACGACGGGGGTCGTCGCCGCGCCGCGGGCGGTGGCACGAGGGTCAGCGACGGCCGCCGGAACCGGCCGTCTTCTCCTTGTCGAGCGCCTTGTCGAGGGCCTTGTCGAGGTTGTCGGCCGGGCGGCCGGAGGCGTCCCGGGCGCCCTCGGCGACCGAGGGAACCCTGTCGGTCGGGTGGACCACCGGCTGGGCGCCGGGCCGGGGGGCGGAGGAGTTGGCCGAGGGGGTCTCCACGACCAGGGTGTCCACCTCGTCGCGGGCCGGCTCCAGGGTGCGGGTCGGGTCGTACTCGGACCACTCCTGCTGCTCGCGACGGCGGCGCAGCGCCATGGCGCCGGCCAGGCCGGCGACCGTCCCGGCGGCCAGCAGGCCGACCATCGTGCCCCGCGAGCGCTTCTGCTTCCGCTTCGCCTTCATGCTCTTCGCCTTGACCTTCCTGCTCACGGCGGCCTGCCGCGCGGCGGCGGCCTTCTTTCCCGTGACGGCCTTGCCGGCCGCCTCGGCCTGTGCGTTACGGACTGCCAGGGCGAGCGGCGCGAGGGCCGCGACCGTCGACGCGAGACCGCTGGACGCCCGGTCCCGCACCACGAGGGCGGTCGGCGCGACGGCTCCCCGGGCCGCCTGGACCCGCGGGCCGACCGTGGCGCCGGCACCCTTGGCGGCGTACGTCGCAGCCTGCCGCAGGTGGCCGATGCCCTGGTTCAGCTCGACCCTCGCCAGCTGCCCCTGGGTCTTGCGCCGCACGATTCCAAACACGGTCCCACCTCCTGGGAGTTGTTCCTTCGTCATCCTCCACCTTCGGATGCCTCCGCACTGCCAGAACGGGCACATGGGAGGATCCGCATGGAACTGACCAACGACTGAGGAGTACCCGTGGCCGAGGCTGTCTACGCCACCTTGCACACCAACGCCGGCCCGATCCGGCTGGAGCTCTTCCCCAACCACGCGCCGAAGACGGTTCGCAACTTCGTCGACCTGGCCGAGGGCAACAAGGAGTACATCGACCCGCGCACGGGTCAGCCGGGCAGTGGGCCGTACTACGACGGCACGATCTCGCACCGGGTGATCAGCGGCTTCATGATCCAGATGGGCGACCCGACCGGCACCGGTCGCGGCGGCCCGGGCTACAAGTTCGGCGACGAGTTCCACCCCGAGCTGCGCTTCGACCGGCCGTACCTGCTGGCCATGGCGAACGCCGGGCCCGGCACCAACGGCTCGCAGTTCTTCATCACCGTCGGCCCGACCCCGCACCTGAACAACCGGCACACCATCTTCGGCCAGGTGGCCGACGAGGCGTCGGCGAAGGTCGTCGACTCGATCGCCAACACCCCCACCGGCCCGAGCGACCGTCCGCTCCAGGATGTGGTCATCGAGCGCGTCGAGATCGAGCGCACCCCGGCCTGACCGGCCGCGCGAGGTACCTTTGCTCGCATGACTGAGCGCCCCGTGGCACCGGGAGGCAGCCGCCGTGAGTGAGTCCCCGCCGACCACCCCGGTCTGCTTCCGGCACCCCGGCCGGGAGACGTACGTCCGCTGCACCCGCTGCGACCGGCCGATCTGCCCCGACTGCATGCGGGACGCCTCGGTCGGCCACCAGTGTCCGGAGTGCGTGGACGAGGGACGCCGCAGCGTGCGGCCGGCGCGCACCGCCTTCGGCGGCGGTGCCGCCGGCCGCCTCGGCTACGTCACCAAGGCGCTCATCGCGCTCAACGTGCTGCTCATGCTCCTGTCCATCGCCTCCGACCGGGGCGGGGACGCGCTGGCCGGCGGCTCCGGCTTCGGCGGCCTGATGGGCGGCAGCACCCCGCTCACCGACTGGGGTTCGGTGCTCGGGCAGGCCCTCTTCCCCGACGGCAGCGTGCACGGCATCGCCCAGGGCGAGTGGTACCGCCTGGTCACCGCGATGTTCCTGCACTACGGCATCGTGCACCTGCTGCTGAACATGTGGGCGCTGTGGGTGCTCGGGCGGTCCCTGGAGGCCAACCTCGGCCCGCTGCGCTTCCTCTCCCTCTACCTGATCGCCGGCCTCGGCGGAAACGTGGCGGCCTACCTGTTCAGCGCCGAGAACGCCACCACGGCCGGCGCGTCGACGGCGATCTTCGGCCTCTTCGCCGCGCTGATCGTGATCGAGCGCCGAATGGGGCGGGACATCTCCTCGGTGCTGCCGGTCCTGGTGATCAACCTGGTCTTCACCCTGACCGTGCCGGGCATCTCCATCCCGGGCCACCTCGGCGGCCTGGTGACCGGCGGGGCCATGGCGCTGGTGCTGGCGTACGCCCCCCGGTCCCGGCGGACGCTGTTCCAGGTCGCCGGCGCGGCCGTCCTGCTGGTGGCGCTGCTCGCCCTGGCGGTCGTGCGCACCCTGACGCTGCCCGGCTAGCCGGCCGGCCGATCTCACTCCGCGTGTTCCTCTGCTGGCCTGCCACCACGCCCAGCGCTCCCTTTGCTCTGCACCCATATGAGCGCCATCGGCCTGAGCTGCGGTGATGCGGGATGGTCAAGGGTGGGGGGTGGTGACGGCCGGTTGCGCTACGTAGACCGTTGCGTATCCGGGTGCAGAGCAAAGGGCCGGAACGGGCGGTTGGCCCCGCGCTGGCTCGTTGCTCTCCGTCACCGGGCCTGGCAGTGATCGTGGTGCCTCGGAGCGGCGTCAGCGAAAGGCGGAGCTGCCGCCGGGCCGGCGGCCGGACTGCGGCCTCGCCTCGGGCGCGACAGGTTAGGGGCGACCCAGCCCGCCCGGCCCGCCCACCTCGCCGGGTCCGCCCACCCCGAGCGACCGGGCGTGGGCGGCGCGCAGCGCGTCGGCCACCTCGCCGGGCGGGGCATCCAGGTCGTAGCGGCCGAACAGGTGCAGCGACTCGCCCGCGTCGATCTCCAGGACCTCGGTGGACAGGCCCAGCCGGGGCCGCCGGTCCACCGTGATCGCCTCGACGGCGGCCCAGTCGAGGCGACGTCGGCCCGCGAAGCCCCGGGCCACCGTGATCCCCGCCGGATCGACCGCGAGCCGCACCGGGGCCAGCAGGTCCCGCAGCGCCCAGCCGGCCAACCCGGCGGCCACCACCACGGCGAGCACCAGCCGCACCCGGTCGCCGTCGGCGAACACCAGCCCGAGCCCGACCAGCGCCGCCGCGCCGACCAGCTTCAGCGCCGCAAGGGCGGGCGGCACCCGCCACTGCCGGGCCGACGGCGATGCGGGGGTCAGTGCCGACTCCATTCCACCAGGATGCCAGCCCGGCCCGCCCGTGACAGGGGCCCGCCCCCGACCGGCCCGCCCGGCGCGGGGGGACGACCGGGCGGCGGAGGACGTACTATCGGGGCAGCCAGGTTACCGGGGAGTAAACATGAGTGACGCGGTCATCGTCGGTGCGGTACGCACCCCGGTCGGGCGGCGCGAGGGCAGCCTTGCCGCCGTGCACCCGGTCGACCTCTCGGCGCACGTGCTGCGCGCCCTCGCCGAGCGCACCGGGATCGACCCCGGGCAGGTCGACGACGTGATCTGGGGCTGCGTGTCCCAGGTCGGCGAGCAGTCCTGGAACGTCGCCCGCAACGCCGTCCTCGCCGCCGGCTGGCCCGAGACGGTGCCCGGCACCACGCTGGACCGGCAGTGCGGCTCCAGCCAGCAGGCCCTGCACTTCGCCGCCGCCACCGTCCTGTCCGGGCAGGCCGACCTGGTCGTCGCGGGTGGCGTCGAGTCGATGACCCGGGTGCCGATGGGCTCCAGCGTCGGCGGCGGCACGCCGTTCAGCGCCCAGGTCCGCGACCGCTACCGGGGCGTCGAGGGCTTCGCCGGCGACGAGCCGCTGCCGTTCAACCAGGGCGTCGGGGCCGAGCTCATCGCCGCCCGCTGGCACTTCTCCCGGGCCCAGCTCGACGAGTTCGCCCTCGCCAGCCACGTCAAGGCCGCCGCCGCCCAGGACGCCGGCGCGTTCGACCCGGAGCTGGCCCCGGTGGCGCTGGCCGACGGCGGCAAGTTCGCCGCCGACGAGGGCATCCGGCGGGACACCTCGCTGACCAAGCTGGGCGGGCTGAAGACACCCTTCCGCGCCGACGGCGTGGTCACCGCCGGGTCCGCGTCCCAGATTTCCGACGGCGCCGCCGCGCTCGCCGTCACCACCTCCGAGTGGGCCAGCCGCCACGGCCTGCGCCCGCTGGCGCGGGTGCACACCGCCGTGGTCGCCGCCGACGACCCGGTCACCATGCTCACCGCGCCCATCCCGGCCACCGCGAAGGCCCTGCGCCGCGCGGGGCTGGGCATCGAGGAGATCGGGGTGTACGAGGTGAACGAGGCGTTCGCCCCGGTGCCGCTGGCCTGGCTCGCCGAGACGGAGGCGGACCCGGAGCGGCTGAACCCGCGCGGCGGCGCGATCGCCCTGGGCCACCCGCTCGGCGCGTCCGGGGCCCGGATCATGACCACGATGCTCCAGCACATGCGCGACAACGGCATCCGCTACGGCCTCCAGACCATGTGCGAGGGCGGCGGCATGGCCAACGCCACCATCGTCGAGCTGCTGTGAGCGGGCGGGCGGGGGAAAACCCCTCGCCGGCCGCCCCGACGCTGCCTACCCTGCCCACCGTGACCGACGCACCGACGCCCCCCGCCGACGCGCTGGCCTCGCCCGCCGACGCGCCGACGCCGCCCGCCGACTGGGCCGACCCGCGCTGGCAGTCCCGCGTCCACGACTGGGTCGCCGGCCAGCTCGACCGGGCCGGCCGCCGGATCACCGGGCCGGTGGAACCCCGCCTCCGGCCGTGGTCGCTGGTGTGGCGGGTGCCCACCGACGCCGGCCCGTACTGGTTCAAGGCCAACAACGCCGGCACCCGCTTCGAGGCCGGGCTGCTCGACGCGCTGGCCCGGATCGCCCCCGGCCGGGTGCCCGACCCGGTGGCGACCGACGTCGACCTGGGGTGGTCGCTGCTGCCCGACGGCGGCGAGACCCTGCGCGACGCGGTCGCCCGGCACCGCGACCCGGCCGTCTGGGAACGCGTCCTTCCCCGGTACGCGGCGCTCCAGCGCGCCGTCGCGCCCCGGGCCGGCGAGCTGCTGGCCCTCGGCGTGCCGGACCACCGCCCCGAGGCGATGCCCGCCCTCCTCGCCGGGCTGCTCGACGACCCCGACGCCCTGCTCGTCGGCGCGGCGGGCGGCCCCACACCCGAGACGCTGGAGCGGCTGCGGGCGTTCGTGCCCGAGTACGCCGACCGCTGCCGCCGGCTCGCCGCGTCCGGCGTGCCCGCCAGCGTGCAGCACGACGACCTGCACGACGGCAACGTCTTCGCCGCCGACCACCGCTTCTTCGACTGGGGGGACGCCTCCGTCGCCCACCCGTTCGGGACGCTGCTGGTGACGCTGAACTCGGTGGCGCACTCCTTCGGGCTGCCCGACGGCGACCCGGTGCTGCTGCGGCTGCGCGACGCGTACCTCGAACCGTGGACCGACCGGCACGACCGGGCCGACCTGCGGGAGGCGGCGGGCCTCGCGGTCACGGTGACCAAGGTCAGCCGGGCGTTGTCCTGGCGGCGCGCGTTGAGCACGCTGGACCCGGCCCGCGCCGAGTACGCCGAGGCGGTCCCCGGCTGGCTCGCCGAGCTGTTCGAACCCGACCGCGTCTGACCGCCGCCCCTTCGCGCGTGGAAGTTCCGTAGATTGGCGGTTGCCCATATCAGGCGCGCGGCGGGCTCGTTGGTCACGTCATGGACGTCTTCTCCCGCACGTTCCTTCCGGCCGCCGCGGAGACCGGGCTGGCCGGGCAGGCCGTCAGCCGGCACGTGCCGGTCTTCCGCCGCTGCGTCGGCGCCGGTGACGCCACCGTCCTGGTAGCCCGGTGCGGCCGACCCGACCGGACGGCCGGCGAATACCTGCTGCTGCTCACCCACCGCCGGCTCGTGGTCACCCGGCAGACCCGGGTGCTGCACCGGCTCCGCCTGCACCTCAACGCCGAGCTGGGCGAGCTCAGCGACGTCACCTGGAGCGCCGACCCGCGCCGGTCGGCGGTCGAGCTGGCCGCCACGGCCATCGACGGCGTGCGGGAACGGTTCGTGATCCGCGTCCCGCACCCGAGGCAGGTGTGGCAGCTCGACGCGCTGCTGCACCATGCCTTCCGCACCCGGCTGCGCACCTCCCGGGAGCGGGTGGTGGCCGCCATCGGCGACGCGCCGACCGCCGCCCGGGGTGCCGCGTTCCGGCCCGTCGTGGTGCACTGACCGGGTCCTTACCTGATCCGAACATGTCCCGACGTCCCTCGGCGGGCGGTGGTCGGCAATCATGGTCCGGTGACCGTCGACGCACCGCAGCGCGGGCTGGTCCTCGTTGTCGAGGACGAGCCGGCGATCGCCGAGCTGGTCCGGCTCTACCTGACGCGGGACGGTTTCGGCGTACACCTGGAACGCGACGGCGCGGCGGGGCTGGCCGCCGCCCGCCGGCTGCGCCCGGTCGCCTGCGTCCTGGACATCGCCCTGCCCGGGCTCGCCGGCACCGAGATCTGCCGGCGGCTGCGCGAGGCCGGTGACTGGACGCCGGTGCTCTTCCTCACCGCGCGCGACGACGAGGTGGACCGGATCATCGGCCTGGAGCTCGGCGCGGACGACTACGTGACGAAGCCGTTCAGCCCGCGCGAGCTGGTGGCGCGGGTCCGCGCGGTGCTGCGCCGCACGGCCGGCGTGCCGGAGGGCGTCGAGCGGCCCCGGACGGTCGGCCCGGTCACCCTCGACCCGACCCGCCGCACGGTGACCGTGTCCGGCGAGCCGGTGCAGCTCACCTCCACCGAGTTCGACCTGCTCGCGCACCTGATGGCCCGGCCCGGCCGGGTCTTCACCCGCGAGGAGCTGCTGGCCGGCGTCTGGGGCTACGCGGCCCACTCCGGCACCCGTACGGTCGACGTGCACGTGGCGCAGGTCCGGGCCAAGCTGGGCGGGGCGGCCGGGGTGATCCGCACGCACCGGGGCGTCGGGTACGCCGCCGATGGCTGACCGGCCGGCGACGCCGGGGGAGTCCGCGCGGGCCCAGCCCACCGTCGCGCTGCCGGTGATCGGCCCGCGCCCGGCCGGCCCGCAGCGGCGTCGCCCCGGGCGTACGCTCACGGCCCGCGCGGTGCTCGTCACCTGCGCGGTCGCCCTCGTCTCGGTGCTGGTCACCGCGCTCGTGGCCGTCCCGCTGGCCGTGCGCGGTCAGGAGCGACGCGACCAGGAGGCCCTCGCGGCGCAGGCGCGGCTCGCCGCCGACGTGTTGCGCGTGCGGGCACCGCGGCAGCGGGACGCGGCGGGCGAACGGTTGATCCGCCAGCTCCAGGAGCAGGACATCGGCGTGTACGTGATCCGCGCCGGCGCGGTCGACCACGCCGGCCTGCCCCGGCAGGTCGTCAACCGGGTCGCCGCCGGCAACACCGTCTCCGGCCGGCGGCTGGTCTCCGGCGAACGCGCCCTCGTCGAGGGGCGACCGCTGGCCGGCGGGGACGGCGTGGTGCTGACCCGGCCCGCCACCCCCGGCCTGTGGGGGCGGGTCGTCCGGGGCCTCTGGCTGCCGCTGCTCGCCGGGCTGGCCGCCGGGCTGGCCGCCGGGATGCTGCTGGCCCGCCGGCTGGCCCGGCCGATCCGCGTCGCCGCGACCGCCGCCGCCCGGCTCAGCGCCGGCGACCGGGCCGTCCGGGTGCCGGTCGAGCCGCCCGACGAGGTCGCCGAGCTGGCCCTGGCCCTGAACGGGCTGGCCGCCGCGCTGGCCATGAGCGAGGACCGGCAGCGGGAGTTCCTGCTCTCCGTCTCCCACGAGCTGCGCACCCCGCTCACCGCCATCCGCGGCTACGCCGAGGCGCTGGCCGACGGGGTGATCGGCGCGGACGACACGCCGCGTACCGGGCGCACCATGCTGGCCGAGGCCGAGCACCTGGACCGGCTGGTCCGCGACCTGCTCGCGTTGGCCCGGCTGGAGGCCGCCGACTTCCCCCTCGAACCGGTGCCGGTCGACCTGGCCCGGCTGGCCGCCGACGCGGAACACACCTGGGCCGACCGCTGCGCCGCAGTGGGGGTGACGTTCCGCATGGAGATCCCCGACGGCGTGGTGCCCGCGTACACCGATCCGGGGCGCATCCGGCAGGTGGTCGACGGGCTGCTGGAGAACGCGCTGCGGGTCGTGCCCCCGGGTGCGCCGGTGGTGCTCGCGGCCCGGCCCGCCGGAGCCGACCCGGCGGCCGGCGGAATCCTGGAGGTGCGCGACGGCGGCCCCGGCTTCACCGACGACGACCTGGCGGTGGCGTTCGACCGGGGTGCGCTGCATGCGCGCTACCGGGGGGTACGCAAGGTCGGCAGCGGCCTCGGGCTGGCCCTCGCCGCCGGGCTGGTACGCCGGCTGGGCGGCGAGATCGCCGCCGGCCACGCCGCCGAGGGCGGCGCGGCGTTCACCGTGCGGCTGCCGGCCGACCCTTACCTGACCCGAACATCGCGCTGACGCCCCCTGAGCACCGGGGCGGGACGCTGGGACCCTCACCGACGAGAGGGAGACCAATGGCACGTCACGGATTCGCGGTCGCCGCCACCTCGCTGCTCGCGGCGGTCGCCCTGGGCGTCACGGGCTGCGGGCCGGCGCAGGTGGCACAGGACGCCTCCGGGGAGGTCGCGGTCGACGTGTCCGCCGCGCTGGGCGCGGAGGGGCAGGCGCTCGCCGCGCTGGGCTTCGACCCGGGCGACCTCGACCTGGTGGCCGCACCGGCCCCGGCAGGCGCGGCGGCCCCGGGGGCACAGTCCGGCTCGCCCGCGCCGGCCAGCGGCGAGCCCGACGCGAAGGAGCGGCGGGGCGAGCGGGCGCAGGAGTGGCGCAAGCGCCGGCAGGCGCGGGTGCTGCTGCGGAAGAAGAACACCCTGCACGGCGAGGTCGTGGTGGGCATGAAGGACGGCGGCACGAGGACCGTCGCCGTGCAGCGCGGCGAGGTCACCGCGATCGACGGCGACTCGATGACCGTGAAGTCCACCGACGGCTTCACGATGACGTGGACCTTCGGCGACGACCTGCGGGTGGTCGAGCGGCGCAAGACGATCCAGCCCGAGGCGGTGCGGGTCGGTGCGACGGTCGGCGTGGCCGGCGCGAAGGACGGCGACGCCGCCAAGGCGCGCCTCGTCCTGCTCAGGTGAGTAAGCAGGGGCCCCCTGTTAACGCATTCTGTTGCACAGGGGCCCCTGCAAACAACCAACCCCGCCGGGTCAGCCCGGCGGCAGCAGGGCGTAGCCGACGTAGCCCCGCCAGGCCAGCGTCCAGCCGGCGGGCACCAGGTCGGCGCAGACCTTCCGGCTGCCGGTGCAGACGATCGCGTCCGTCGAGGCCGGGTCGGCCGGCGGCCGGTCCGGCAGCACCGACTGGAGCGCCACCAGCTCGGGCGGCCGGCCGTCGGCGTCGCGCAGCAGGAGCCACCACGGGTACTCCCAGTTGTCGTTCTGCTGCACCAGCCCGATCCGCCGCGCGCCGCTGGCCCGGACCGCGTCGGCCGCCGCCCGGAACTCGTCGGCCCACTGTGGCCGGCGCAGGAAGCGGGTGTCCCACTCCGAGGTGGTGAAGACCGAGCCGGCCCCGACCAGCCGGCGCGGGAAGCCGTACGACAGGGCGAGCACCCCGGCCAGCGCGGACCCGGCGAGCATCGCGACCGCCAGCCCGACCGCCACCGACCGGCGGCCGGGTGCGGAGGAGGAGCCGCCCTCGGACCCCGGCTCCGGCGCGAGCCGGCGGCGCAGCAGCGAGTCGAGCCAGAGCCCGGCCAGCGGGGCCGCCAGGACCAGGGCGTACAGCAGCAGCCGGTTCCCCCACGGCTGCCACTTGATCATCGCGGTGTGCAGCGCGACGGCCGTCACCACCACGGTCGCGTACCCTCGCAGGGCGCCGGCCGAGGCCGGACTGACCCGGGTCGGTCGGGCCAGCGCCAGCACCGCGCCGACCAGCGCCAGCGTGCCGGCCAGCGGGAACGCCACCCGGTCCTCGTCGGGATACCAGGACGGCACCGGGAAGGTCTCCCGGCCGAAGGTGATGGCCCGGTCCTGGGGGTCCACGCCGATCGCCCGCGCCCCGGCCATGATCGCCTCGGCGGTGCCCGCGCGCACCGGCGCGAGCGGCGTGTCCAGCGCGGTGTGCCCGATCCGCAGGGCGTTGACCAGGACCGACGGCGGGTCGTGCCGTTCCATCGGGATGGACTCGCGCAGCCGTGGCGGCCCCAACGGGTGCCCGAACTCCGCCTGCACGCGGGCCAGGAACGGGCCGACCACCAGCAGGGCCACGAGCACCACCAGCACCGACCCGGCCACCGTCCGGGCCACGCCGCCCGCGCGGGACCCCGGTGCCCGCGGCGCGCCGCCGTCCGCCGTCGGCCGGGCGACGTCGTCCGCGCCGCCCGGGGCCGCCCGGTCGGCCCCGCCGGCCGGCAGACCGACGCGACCCGCGCCCACCAGGGCCGGCCGGGCCGGTCCGTCGACCCTGGCCCCGGCCCGCCGGTCGCGGTCCGCGCCCCGCCCGGTCCCGCCGACGTACGCCAGCCGGAGCTGGCCGATCCCCCAGAGCAGCAGCAGCGGGCCGACGCCGATCAATCCGCTGGTCTTCGTCACCGCGGTCAGCCCCGTCGCCGCGCCGAGCAGCAGCAGCGTGCCGACCCCGGCCCGCCGGCGCAGCCCGTCCAGGGCGAGGGTCGCCACGCAGGCCACCCAGGCGGCGCAGACCAGGTCGGTCTGGGTGCTGGTCGCCTGGAGCGCCACCATGGGCGTGGTGCCCAGCACGAACGCGGTGAGGAGCTGGGCGCGCCGCCCCCCGCCGAGCTGCGCCGCGATCCGGGCGACGGCCAGCAGGCAGCCCACCCCGGCGGCCCACTGGACCAGGTTGTACAGCGCGTCGCCGCCGGTGAACAGGCGCAGGTGCAGCAGCAGGTACTCCGCGCCGGGCGGGATCGTCACCTGCCGGTGGATCGCGGTGGGCCAGAACTCCAGGCCGCCCTGGGCCACCCAGTGCTCCACCTTCGGCAGGTGGTACGTCTGCGAGTCGAAGTTGTTCGGCTCGGCGAGGAGCGCGACCAGCAGCTCCACCAGGACCAGGCCGCCGACCGTGCCGGCGAGCAGGCGCTCGCCCCGCCGGGCCGTACGCCATCGGTCCGCCAGCCGGGCCCGGACGGCGGCCAGCCTCCGGGCGACGCCGGACCCGGTCGGCGCGCTGGTCCCGGTCGACGCGGCGACGCGGCGTCGCCAGGCCGCCGCCGCCACGGTGGCGGCGACGAAGACCAGCCACGCGACCGCGAACGCGGGCAGGGTCAACAGGCGCAGCGCGCCGAGCAGTTCCACCGTCAGCAGCGCGAACGCGCCGGTGACCACCGCGGCCCGGACCACGGCGAGGCGCAGCGGGGCGACGGTGTCCGGCCCGGCGGGGCGCAGCGCCACGGCGAGGGACGGGACGGCGACGAGCGGGGCCGCCACGAGCAGGGAGCCGGCTGCCGACATGGCGCGAAGTAAACACCATCGACCTGAACGCGCCGAGCCCGATGCCCGGCGGTGCTGCACCCCGCCGCGCTGAGCTGCCAAGCTAGGCTAGGCCCGACGTGTCACCGCCACCGTGGAGATTCCCGTGAAGCTCTCGATCCTCATGCCGGTCTACAACGAGGAAGAACGCATCGCGGATGCCCTCAAGCAGGCCCTGGCGGTCGACTACCCGTGCGAGATCGAGCTGGTCGTGGTCGACGACGGCAGCCGCGACGGCACCGGCGAGGTCCTCGGCCGCGCCGACGACGCCCGGCTGCGGGTGATCACGCACCAGCGTAACGCCGGCAAGGGCGCGGCCATCAAGACAGCGGTCGACAACGCCGAGGGTGAATACATGGTCATCCTCGACGCCGACCTGGAGTACGACCCGCAGGACATCCCCAAGCTGCTCGACCCGGTCCTCGACGGTCGTGCCACGGTGGTCTACGGCAATCGCACCTTCGGCAGCCACAGCGCCTACAGCTTTTGGTACGTGATGGGCAACAAGGGCGTCACCATGGCGGCCAACGTGCTGTTCAACTCGTACATCGGCGACCTGGAGACCTGCTTCAAGCTGATGCCGGTCGCGCTCTACCGGTCCCTCGACATCCGCTCGCGGGGCTTCGGCATGGAGGCGGAGGTGACCGGCAAGCTGCTGCGCCGGCGCATCCGCCCGTACGAGGTGCCGATCAGCTACCGCGCGCGGGGCCGCGAGGAGGGCAAGAAGATCACCTGGAAGGACGGCGTCGAGGCGATCTGGATCCTCGGCCGGGAGCGCACCCGCCGCCGTCCCGTGGGCGCCTCGCAGCACTGATCCCCGACAGTCCCGCCGTGGTGGCGGTCAGGCGGGCCGTGCCGATAGCCTGAGCGAGTTGAAGTCCACTTCAATTCAAGGCGACGTGATGCAGGAATCCCTGACCATCGGCCAGCTCGCCGCGCGCAGCGGGGTCGCGCCCTCGGCGCTGCGCTACTACGAGCGCCTCGGCCTCATCCGGGCCGACCGCACCGGCGGCAACCAGCGCCGCTACGCCCGCACCGAGCTGCGCCGGGTCGCGTTCATCCGCGTTTCCCAGCAGGTCGGCATCTCGCTGGAGGAGATCCGCGAGGCGCTGGACTCCCTGCCCGCCTCCCGCACACCCACGGCGGCCGACTGGGCCGAACTCTCCACCGCCTGGCGGGCCCGGCTCAGCGAGAAGATCCGCCTGATGAGCAAGCTCCGCGACGACCTCGACGGCTGCATCGGCTGCGGCTGCCTGTCGTTGCAGCGCTGCGTCCTCTACAACCCCGACGACAAGCTGTCCGGCGAGGGCCCCGGCGCCCGCCTCATGCTCCCCCGCCCCGAGCCCGCCGCCGGCCCCGCGCCCGCGACCTCCGCCTGCGGCGACTGCGCCCCCGCACCCGCCTAGACGGTCAACAGCACCTTCCCCACGTGGGCGTTGGACTCGACCAGGCGATGCGCGTCGGCGGCCTGAGCCATCGGCAGCCGCCGGTCGACGACCGGGCGGACCGTGCCGGCGGCGACCAGCGGCCACACCTGCTCGCGTACGCCCGCGACGATCTCCGCCTTCTCCGCCAGCGGGCGGGAGCGCAGCGCGGTGGCCGCCACCGACGCCCGCTTGGCCAGCAGCGCGCCCAGGTCCAGCTCCGCCTTCCGGCCGCCCTGCATCCCGATCACCACCAGCCGGCCGCCGGTGGCCAGCGCCGCCACGTTCCGGGCCAGGTAGGACGCGCCCATGATGTCGAGGATCACGTCCGCGCCCCGGCCGTCGGTGACCCGGCGGACCTCCTCGACGAAGTCCTGCTCCCGGTAGTCGATTGCGTGCGCCGCGCCCAGCCCGAGCAGCCGCTCGTGTTTCGCCGCACGGGCGGTCACCACCACCGTCGCCCCCAGCGCCGCGCCGAGCTGCACGGCGAACGTGCCGATCCCGCTGCCGCCGCCGTGCACCAGCAGCGTCTCGCCCCGCGCCAGCCCGGCGAGCCGCACGACGTTCGACCAGACCGTGCACGCCACCTCGGGCAGCGCCGCCGCGTCGACCAGGCCGACGCCGGCCGGCACCGGCAGCAACTGCCCGGCGGGCACGGCCACCCGCTCGGCGTACCCGCCGCCGGCCAGCAGCGCGCAGACCTCCCGGCCGACCTCCCACCCGGCCACGCCGGGACCGATCGCGCTGACCACCCCCGAGCATTCCAACCCGGGGTACGCGGGCGCGCCCGGCGGGGGAGGGTAGTGCCCCTGCCGTTGCAGCAGGTCGGCCCGGTTGACGGCGCTGGCCCGCACGTCGACGATCACCTCGCCGGGGCCGGGCTCGGGGTCGGGCACCTCCGCCCAGACGAGTGCGTCGGGTCCACCGGGCTCCGGGATCGTGATCGCGCGCATGGCCCAGTCATACCCGATCCGGTGCGCCCTCCACGTCCGGGCTGTCCGATCCGTCGCGCCGTCCACGTCCGGGCTGTCCGGTCCGGCGCCGCTCGGGCGCCGGTGGGACGGGAGCCGGGTGCCGGTGGGACGGCGAGTCGCGGGTTGGCCGGCTTCTGGCAGACTAGGCAGCGGTCGTGCCCCTCGGGGCGCGGGCCGGGAGGGTTCGCCTAGTGGCCGATGGCGCTGGTCTTGAAAACCGGTAAGGCAGCGATGTCTTCGTGGGTTCGAATCCCACACCCTCCGCTCACCTGGACAGCAAGAACGCTCCCTGACCAGCGCTAACGCCCGTCAGGGAGCGTGTCTATGGATGGTGAATCAGTCTCACTTCATCCCGCTCGGGGCCGCCGCGTCTCACTGGTCGTGTCGTTTACGTGTCGGCGTCTCCGGGCTCTCTCTCGGCCGCTTCCGGCTGTTCGGTGCCCAACGCTCCCTCGATCCGCTTCCGCGCCGCGTCATCCTGCCCATCGATGCACGACGCGTAGACCTTCAACAGCACATGCACGCTGTGCCCGGCCCACTGAGCAACCTGGGTGGCCGGCACCCCGACGTTGAGCCAGAGCGACACGGCCGCATGCCGCAGGTCGTACGGTCGGTGCGCCAGTGGTGACCGCTGCTGAACTGGCGTCAGCGCAGATCTCCCGCGCTTGCCGCCACGCTCGCAGATACGTGCTCTTGGACACTGGGGCCACCCGAGCGCCGGCAGCGTTGAACATCCGGCCGTTGGCGTCGCGACAGTGCTGCCGTAGGTGGTGTCGCAGGATGCGAACCAGTTCGGGGCAGGCAGGCACATCGCGGGTCGCCTTCTTGGCCCGGTGCTTCAACTCGCGGTCTTCCAGCGATTCGCCGCTGTCGCTCCAATCCTCGCCGACCTGCTGGGTGGAGCCGCTGAGGTGGAGCCACCCCCATCTCTGCTCGGGTAGCTCGCATTCGTCGGCGCGTAGGTGGATCACCTCGGACGGCCGGAGAGCGGCGAAGTACATGCAGGCGAAGAAGCCTTCCAAATGCGGGTCGCGCTTCCCGACCGTCGTAAGCAGAGCACGGGCTTGCTTCGGGTTGACCACCACCTTTCGGTCGACCTGATCGGTGTTCTTTGGCGCTTCGCCACTGGATGAAGTCAGGCGTTGGGCGGAACCCTCTCCGTGGCTCTCAGGGGGCCGTTTCCCGGTGTCGGACGGGCGGCGGGCGGGCCGGGGTGATGCCGGAAGGGGTCGGGTGACAGCGGACAGCAGGAATTCCGGGTGGGCGGACACGAAGGCGAAGGCGTGCTGCAGTTACGGATGGTGACGTCGCCCGGTCGCGGACGACGTGGCTGGTCGGTGACGGCGGATACTGTCGGGGCATGGTGCAGCAGCGGATCATGGTGGTCGATGATCGGGTGTATCGGCCTGCCGGGTGGTGGACTCCTACGGTGCATGCGCTGCTGGAGTATCTGCACGGGGTGGGGTTCACCTGCATTCCGAAGCCGTTCGGCGTGGTCGACGGCACGGAGGTTCTCGGCTTCATAGAGGGCGAGTCTGGGGCGGTTGGCTGGCAGCGGGCGGTGCCCGAGGCTGGTTTGCGATTAGGGCGTGTGTCGAAGTCGGTTACAGCCACTCGTTGATCGCGGCGATGTGCACGGTGGCCTCGTAGCGGACGGCGAGTTTGTCGAAGCGGGTCGCGACGGCACGGTGGCGTTTGAGTCGGTTGATGCCGCACTCCACGGCATGGCGCTGCTTGTACCGCTGCGGGTCGAAGGCCGGAGGCCGGCCGCCCTTCGACCCCTTCCTACGCCGGTTCGCGTCCTGGTCGGCCTTCGACGGGATCGTCGCCCTGATCCCACGTCGACGCAGATAGCGACGGTTAGCCTTCGACGTGTACGCCTAATGAGCGTGCAAGGGCTGGTCTTGCCCGGTGCTCGTTCGGAGATCTCGCGTTGTAGCCCGCGCGGTGAGCGCTTCGACAAGACCGATCCGACACGGCGGGTCCTGGCAGGACCGGCCCTTGCGCAGTGGTAGTCACTTGCTTGAGCCGCTCGCGTGGGCCACCTCTGGACAGGCCTGGATCATCGAATCCTTCGACAACGATGGAGGGCCACGCGGGCGTCCACGGTCACTTCAACGCTGGTGGGATGGTGGACCGAGAGTCCTTTCATTAGGTCGCGGCGTGATCGTGGCGGGCCCGCCCGAATCTCAGATATCACCTACGAGGGGTTGATGCCTATGACTGTTTACTGCGGAATTGACTGGGCCGAGGAACACCACGACGTCGCGATCGTCAACGACAGCGGCGGGTTGGTCGCACGGCTGAGAATCGGTGATGACGCGGCCGGTTACCGGCAGTTGATCGAACTGCTCGCCGACGCCGGTGACAACCCGCAACAGCCGATCCCCGTGGCGATCGAGACCTCCCGGGGTCTGCTGGTGGCTTGCCTACGGGCGACCGGCCGGCAGATCTACGCGATCAACCCGGTCGCGGTCGCTCGTTACCGAGACCGATACACCGTCTCACGCACCAAGTCCGACCATGTCGACGCGGTGGTCCTGGCCAACATTCTGCGTACCGACATGGCCGTGTACCGGCCGCTGCCCAACGACTCCGAACTCGTCCAGGCGATCGCAGTTCTCGCCCGTGCGCAACAAGACGCCGTATGGGATCGAACCCAAGCCCACAACAAACTGCGCTCACTGCTGCGCGAGTACTACCCGACGTTCCTACTGGCCTTCCGCGACGCCCGCGGCGGGATCACCCGCCCCGAAGCCCGCGCCGTACTCGCCACAGCGCCCACCCCCACCCAGGCAACGACCCTGACCCCAGACGACCTCGCCGACGCCCTACGACGAGCCGGCCGGCAACGAGGCGTCACCGCCGAAGCTGACCGACTGCACCAGGCCCTGGCCACCGCAACCCTGCACCAGCCACCCCTGGTCGAACAGGCCATGGGACGACAAGCCCTGGCCCTACTGCGCGCCTTGGACACCGCCTGCCTCAACGCCGAAGACCTGGCCACGGCCGCAGAACAGTCTTTTGATCAACACCCGGACGCCGAGATCATCACCAGCTTCGCAGGCCTCGGTCGACTCATCGGCGCCCGGGTACTCGCCGAGATCGGGGATGGCCGATCCCGCTTCGCTGATACACGAGCACTGAAATCGTATGCCGGTTCCGCCCCGATCACCCGCGCCTCCGGCAAGAGCCTGATCGTCATGCACCGACGAGTGAAAAATCAGCGCCTCGCCCACGCCAGCCATCTCTGGGCCTTCTCCGCCCTCACCGCCTCCCCCGGCGCCCACGCTCACTACCAACGCCGACGAACCGCTGGCGACGGCCACACCGCCGCCCTGCGCCACCTGTCCAACCGGCTCCTTGGCTGCCTTCACCACTGCCTGCAAACCCGACAGCTCTACCAGGAGACAACCGCCTTCACCCCACCTCAACCACAACAGCTACCCACCGCAGCTTGACACCAAATTGCGTGGGATGTCTTGTCCGCGAGGACCCGGTCCGGACGGGTCCGGGGCCGACCGCCGCCGAGACGGGGCACCCGAATCCCGTCGAGCACCGCAACGAACTGCGGGCTGTCCCCACGCTGCCCGCCGGTCAACACGATCGACAACGGCTTCTGCCCCTGCTCACACGCCAGGTGCACCTTCGTGGTCAACCCACCCCGCGACCGCCCGAGCGCATGATCGACCGGCTCCACCACGACCCCGCCCGGCGATTCGACCTGCAGATCCCCCTTTTCCGCGCCCCAGCGGCGTGCTGGTGCGCCCTGGCGACCGTCGAGTCCACCGACACGTCCCACGTGATACGCCCGGACGCGTCCGCGACGGCCTGCAACGCGGTCAGGATCCTCGCCCAGGTCCCGTCACGCTGCCAACGCCGAAACAGCGCGTACACCGCCGCCCAGGACCCGTAGCACTCCGGGACGTCCCGCCACGGGGCACCGACCCGTATCCGCCACCGAATCCCATCAATGAGCTGCCGCTTCGTCCATCTCGACGGCCGACCCGGCCTACGCCCCACGGGCAGCAACGGCTCCAACGCCACCCACTGCGCATCGGTCAGGTCATGCCGCCTCGTCACCGCTACAGTGGCCACGAGGTCTCCGGTGTTCGGGTTCTGCTTGGTCGCTGAACCAGATACCGGAGACCTCGCTACATCTCGAACACCAACACGCCAAGACCCTCAAGCCAACAGCTCACGCCCTGGCACCGACTTCGACACAGGGCCTAAGGTGCGTGTGGGCCGCCTGGCGCGGGAGACGATCGCCGTGCGGGTCCTGATCTCCGACATGACCGTGCCGATGGCGCTGCCCTCACGGGCCGAGACGCAGGCCGACGACCCGGCCGTGCGCGAACGCGCCGATCGGATCACCCGCCGGGCGGCGGACGGCATCATCGATCAGGTCACCGAGCTGGGCGACCTCGGCCTGATCCGGTCGGCCACCGTTGAGGTACGGATGCACCGGGCGTCCCCGCTGTTCAAGCTCTACATCTTGAACGGCGAGGAAGTCTTCTACGGCTTCTACCCGGTCGTGGAGCGCACCGTCTCGATCAAGGGTGAGCCCATCGCAATCTACGACCTGATGGGCAAGGACGTGCCGCTGTTCCACTACGCGGTGACCGACGACGACGCGTCCCACGGCACGCAGTTCGTGGAAGCTTCCCGCCACTGGTTCGACTCGGTGTGGTCGACCATCGCCTACCGGTACGACGGATGAACGCCGACCTCGGCCGACTGCTCGCCATGGCCGGCGCGGTACTGCTCGACTTCGACGGGCCAGTGTGCAGCATCTTCGCCGGATACCCGGCGCCGCAGGTTGCCGCCGAACTGGTCGACGTGCTGCGGCGGCACGGTGTCGACGTACCGCCGGATCTTGCCAGCGAGCCGGACCCGCTTGAGGTGTTACGTCGCACCGGCGCGACCGGCGACCAGGGCGTCACGCGGGTGGTAGAGGATGCGCTCTGCGCAGCCGAGCCCCCGGGCCGCCGAGACTGCCGAACCGACGCCATACGGCCGGGAAGTTATCGTGGCGGCACGGCAGGCCGGGATGCCGGTGGCGGTGGTCAGCAATAACTCAGCGGGCGCGGTGAGCGCGTACTTAACAGCGCATCGGCTCGCCGCGTACGTCTCGCCGGTGGTTGGCCGGGCGTACGCCGAGCCGGCCTGCATGAAGCCCAACCCGGAACCAATCCTGCAAGCCGTGGATGCGCTCGGCGAGTCGCCGGGCAGATGCGTCCTGGTGGGCGACTCAGTGTCAGACATCGAGGGGGCAAGGGCGGCAGGATCGCGGGTGATTGGCTATGCGAATCGGCCGCTCAAGGCCAAGGCATTCTGGGCGGCCGGTGCGGACACCGTAATCACCAGCATGGGAGCGATAGCAGCTTTACTGGTTGAGCTGGCCGGCGATTAGACCTAGGAAGCCCCGTAGGCCGTTGGGTTCGGGACGTCGATGCTGAGGGCAAGCTAGAAGCATCCTCGATGGAAAAGTACGTGACCGGAGTGGCCTCTGAGCAATCGATTATTTCAGGCTAGACGTCATGCCGATGAGCTTTTTGAGCTTTCCACAAAAAGTACATGTCATGCAGTTCCACCTGCTGACGTTCTTCAAGATTTTTCAGCAACTGAGGTAAAGGTGCGCCGATCGCGGCAGCTGCCCCAGCTGCCGCGATAAGCGGAAAGCCTCCGAGCGCACCCACGGCGGCACCGATTGCCCCGACGGTAACGCCAGCGACCGTCTTCCTGATCATCGCTCGACTGCTTGCCTCCAACTTGCGCTCGATATCCGCGACGCCAGGTCGAATTTTGTTCCGCCAGATCTCATCGGCAATTACTGAGGCCGGCTTTGATCCTGCTTTTTCTACGCCGGCCTGGATCGCTTCAGTTAGTACTTGACGGAAGCGTTCGAAGCTTTCGTATTCCTCTTCTCGCAGGCGGAGCAAATTTGCGGTGGGCATGGCACGCAGGATGGGGATATTTAGCTGCAAAGCAACGTCATCAGGGGATACTCCACGGCTACGGCGTAGCTCTTGAATCACAAAATCCGCTTGCGCGACGGATGCGAGGGGCGCGTCGAGCCGCTTGGCTGCCAGTGTCTCCTTCACTGTCGTGCGGACGATTCGGCTGACGAGTTGCTGGGCCATCCAGCGTTTACTGGGTCGGCGCTCCAATTTGAAAAGTGGGGTAAGAGTCGTCGAGAACATCGGATGCGTTAGATGTCCTCCCCAATGCCCTGGCGCCGGTTGGGTAATCTTCAGATGATCGGTCCGTACGACCTCAGCGACTACTTCTGAGAAAGCGCCCGGATCTGCGAGGTGCTCTAGACCGACCTCCGCGAGCTGTTCATCAATGTGGTCGTCGCAGAGGCACGGGTATTCCTTCTGCACAAACACAACGTACTTAGTCATTCCGATCGATCGAATGTAGTGCATCAGGGAGGCGTCGGCGGCTATAGTCCGGATTGCCCCCTCATCAAGGCCCTTCTCGTCCATGCGTTCAATCGACCTTGTGACGTAGTCTGCATTGAGGCCCTGCATGGCGACCAAGTCAAAGTAATGAAAGAGAGTGCTGAAGTCGAAGTCGAAGTTCGCCTTGCGGCAGGAGAGAGAGTGACAACTGCCCTCGCCGATGTCGAGTCCGGGCCCGGCAAAGACGGTGCCGCTCGGCGGGATGTCCGCGCTGCTGTCGGACTCGTGGGCGCTCACCGCTATCTCGTGGAGTCTGGCCAACGCATGCTTGTCGTTGAGACGGGCACGCGCTGAGGCGGCGCTACTGACCCCGAACTCGTCCATCCAGGGGTAGAACCAGTGAGTCTTGGCAGGCGTCCCATGCATCGTCCGGCGTCCCTTCGCATCGCGCTGACTGCCGCTAGGCCAAGGTGCATCGCAGGGCGGGGCAGTCATGAAGCCAATCCTGCCAGATCCTCGCCACCCAGGTGGAGCCGCGAATCTCCGCGCATTGGCAGGCTGCTACCGCTGTCCAAAGCTCTGATCGACTCAGACGGAGTTCGGTTAGCTGAGCAGCTCAGCGCCGCGATTGGGCTTCAAGCTGGTCCAGCCACGCCATGCCTCCGTACCGGCGCTGCTGCCCGGCACCGCTGGCAGTGGCGAACGCCGGGCAGCAGACTTGGAAGGCGTGTTGGGTTAACACAGCGCAGCTGTGGTGGGAATATCGGACGCCTCTGTGCCGAATACGTGCCCAATTTGACCGCCCTCGCCGGACTTGGTTGACGTTCACCCAGCTCAGCGGCAGGGCCCGGCCGGATGAGGCATGTCCCTCCGGAGGCGGGTGCGCAAGTCAGATCGCCCGCCGTGTCGTATCCGTGTCGGCGGGTGCGGGTGCAACCGCATAGCGGCAGGTCAGGGCCCTGCGCCGCGTGGTCTTGAAAACCGGTAAGGCAGCGATGTCTTCGTGGGTTCGAATCCCACACCCTCCGCTCCCTGGGCAGCGAAAACACGCATGAAGTGGTACCGCGGCACGGTGTGGTAGGCCGCCATATCACGGTATGGTGATTGCATGGCTGCTAGGAAGATCACCGTCACCCTCCCCGAGGAGTTGGTCGAAGCGCTCGGCGCGGCCGCTAGTGAGGATGGGGTGCCGCTGTCGAGGCTGGTCGCCAGCGCGGCGGAGAGCGAACTCCGGCGGCGGGTGGGTCGACGGTTGGTCGCGGAGTGGCAAGCCGAGCATGGAGCGTTCACGGTCGAGGAGATCGCCGCCGCGCGCGCGGAGATGGCCGCCGCCGACGCCCAGGCGCTCGGTGCCGCAGGGCAAACGGCCGCGTGAGCATTCCCTACGTCTACGACGCCGGGGTGCTGCTCGCGATCGACGGCAACGACCGGCGGATGTGGGTCATCCACCATCTGGCCGTGGAGGAGGGGCGACGCCTGATCATTCCCTCCGTCGTGGTGGGCCAGGCGTGGCGCGATGCCCGTCGGCAGGTTCAGCTCGGCCGGTTCCTGCACAGTTGCGAGGTCGTCCCGGTCGGCGTCGAGCTGGCGAAGGCGGCCGGCGTCCTGTGCGGCAAGGCCGGCACGCGCGACGTGGTCGACGCCTGCGTGGTCAATGTTGCCCTGGCCTGCGGTGGCATCGTGTTCACCAGTGACCCCGAGGACATCGCGCAACTGTCGGCCGCCGCAGACGTCAAGCCCGGATTGGTCATCCGCCGCCTCTGACGGTGAGGATGTAGGAGCGGGCCGGTCTGACTCGGCCTGTGACTGCGGGTGCAGACACCGGCGGCACGTCGAGGGCTCGCAGGGGGCGCGACGAGCGGGGACCGATGCGTGCCGGTGGTCGATTGACCGGGCGGGTCGGGGTAAGAAGGGGCGCAGGAAATCTCGCCCACCGGAAGGACCGTCCCCGATGTCCCTGGAACGACCGATCGCCCCGGACCCGTACGAGCTGCTGCCCACCGTCGCGTCGTTCGCCCTGACCAGTGACGACGTGCACAACGGCGAGCCGATGGACGCCCAATACGCCCACGGCAGCGTCGGCGGCGGGAACGTCTCGCCCCACCTGGCCTGGTCGGGCTTTCCCGCCGAGACGAAGGGTTTCGTGGTCACCTGCTTCGACCCGGACGCGCCGACCGGCAGCGGCTTCTGGCACTGGGTGCTGGTCGACGTGCCCGCCTCGGTGACCGAGCTGCCCCGGGGCGTCAAGGAGGCCGACCTGGGCGGCGCGTTCAGCGTCCGCAACGACTACGGCGACACCGGGTTCGGTGGGGCCGCCCCGCCCGCGGGCGACCGCCCGCACCGGTACGTCTTCGCCGTGCACGCCGTGGACGTCGAGCGCCTCGGCGTCGGCGCGGGCGCGAGCTGCGCGTACGTCGGCTTCAACCTGGCCTTCCACACCCTGGCCAGGGCGGTGATCCGCCCGACGTACCAGGTCAGGGACTGACCCTGCCCCACCCGCTTCCGCGATCTTGCACTTGGGGCCCGCCGCTCACGGCTTTTGTCCGTTCCGTCGGGGCCCTAAGTGCAAGATCGCCGCAGGCGTCGGGGCGCGCGGGTCAGGCGGGGACCCGGGCCACGGCGAAGACGGACTGGCCGAACGGGGGGCGGACCAGTTGCTCGGCGGCCTTGGTCGCCGGGAGGACCAGGGTGTCGTAGACCTTGACCATCGGGCCCTCCTTCGGCATCAGCCGGAAGACCTTGGTCGCCATGAAGTAGCCGATCAGGCCGAGCGCGTTCGCGTAGTGGATCTTCTCCACGGTCAGGCCGGCCTCGGTCATCGCGGCGGCCAGGGTCTTCTTCGTGTACCGCCGGACGTGGCCGGTGGCGATGTCCGCCGGGCTCATCGCGAACTCGAACGCCGGCACGATGATGATCACGTTGCCGCCCGGCCGGACCAGGTCGCGCATGCTGCGTAGCGCGCCCACGTGGTCCTCGATGTGCTCCAACACGTTGTACGAGACGGCGGCGCTGTAGTCCCCGCGCTCGGAGTGCGGCAGCAGCATCTGCCGCACCTCGATGGTCGGCTGCTCGGCGAGGCGCTCCTTCAGCGCGATCAGTCGATCCGGGTCGGCCTCGGTGGCCGTGAACCGGGGAAGGCGCGCCGACCACTCCAGGGCGTAGTCGCCCAGCCCGCTGCCGATCTCGATAGGGTTGTCACCGAGGTGCGGGACGGCCAGTTCGACGAACCACCTGCGGTGGTTGACCGCCGTCGCAAGCCCTTCGAGGACCTCGGACTGGACTCGCTGATCCCCAGTGATATCTGCCATGCGTCGATTCCTCACGGTGTGACTCGACCTGCCCCGGGACCGACAGAGTGAACCATCCGAAGCGGACGGCGGGGAAATCGGGGCACCGAAGTGGCCGAATTGCGGTCGGGGGTGGGCACGAGATCGGCGGTCGGCGAACCCGGCACATAGTACGCCAGTCCCCAGAAACATGTCACGTCGGCGCCAAACGCTGACTACCCTACGAATTGTTATGACTACTCCCCAATCGGGCCGGCCCGATGGCGAGGCCGGAGGCGGCGGGGCCGGCTCCCCGGTGCAGGGCGCGCCCGACGAGGGGCGGGCCGGTGCCGCGGCGGCCCGCCGGGGGCGGTGGACGGACGCCGCCGCCGTGCTCAGCTTCGCGCTGATCGCGTTCTGGGTGACGCTGCGGTTCTGGTTGAACCCCGCGCACGGGGTGCGGGACAACCGATCCGACCAGGCGCTCTTCGAATGGATGCTGGCGCATGGCGCGCGCGTGGTGACCGATTTCGCATATCCGTTCGGCTCGGACCGGATGAACGTGCCGGACGGCGTGAATCTGATGGCCAATACATCCGTATTGTCCATTTCATTGCCAATGACGCCGGTCACCGTCCTGTTCGGCCCGCGTATCGCATTCCTGGTCTTTCTCACGGGTGGCATGATCGCCACCGCGACCGCCTGGTATTTCGTGCTCTCCCGGGTGCTGATCGGCGCCCGGGGACCGGCCTGGCTCGGGGCCGGCTTCTGCGCCTACGCCCCCGCGATGGTGTCGCACGCCAACGCCCACCCCAACATCGTCAGCCAGTTCGTCGTGCCGCTCATCGTCTGGCGCACCCTGCGGCTGGCGGACGGGGGGCGGTGGCTGCGCAACGGCGTGCTGCTCGGCCTCGTCATCGTCTGGCAGGCGTTCATCAACCTGGAGATCCTGCTGATGACCGCGATCGGGCTCGGCGTCGTGGTCGTCGCGCTCGCCCTCGGCCGGGCCGACCTGCGTCGGCGGGCCCGGCCGTTCCTCGCCGGCCTCGCGGTCGCCGCCGTCCTCTCCGCCGCCCTGCTGGCATACCCGCTCTACGTGCAGTTCTTCGGCCCCGGCGCGTACGAGGGGCTGTCCCGGCTGATCCGCGGCTACCGCACCGACCTGGCGGCGTTCACCGCGTTCGCCCGCGAGTCGATCGCGGGGAACCCGGAGGCCAACCGAGAGCTGGTGAAGAACCCCACCGAGGAGAACGGCTTCTTCGGCTGGCCGCTGGTCGTGCTGGTGGGCGCGATCGTGTGGTGGCTGCGGCGCAGCCCGGCGGTGCTCGGCCTCGCGGCGGTCGGCCTCCTCTTCGCCGTCCTCTCGCTCGGCCGCGAGATCCAGTTCGAGGGCCGGGCGACCGGGATCGCCGGCCCCTGGGCCGCGCTGGAGGACCTGCCGATCCTGCACTCCGTGGTGCCGACGCGGTGGGCGCTGGCGACCGTGCCGGTCGTCGGGGTGCTGCTCGCGCTCGGCGTCGACCGCGCCCGCCGGCTCGCCCGGGACCACCCCGCCGCCCGGCCGCAGATCCGCTTCGCCACCGCCACCATGCTGACCATGGCCCTGCTCCCCGCGTTCCCCACCCCGCTGCCCTCGACCCGCCTCGACCCCGTGCCCGAGTTCGTCACCTCCGGGGCCTGGCGTCCGTACGTGGCCGGCGGGCGCAGCGTGGTGACCCTGCCGCTGCCCGACACCGACTACCCGGACCCGCTGCGCTGGTCGGCGGCCACCGGGCTGGACCTGCCGCTGGCCCGCGGCTACTTCCTCGGGCCGGACACCCGCCCCCGGGCCCCGGAGGGGAGGATCGCCCTGTTCACCGCCCCGCCCCGTCCCACCAGCAGCTTCTTCAGCACCATCCGACGCACCGGCCAGGTGCCCCCGGTCACCCCGCTGACCCGGGTCAACGCCGTGGACGACCTGCGGTACTGGCGGGCGGGAGTGGTCGTGCTCGCCCCGCACGAGCACGCCGACGCGCTGCGCCGGGCGATGACCGACCTGACCGGCATCCGCCCCACGTACAGCGGCGGGGTCTGGGTGTGGGACGTCCGTCCGCTGACGAGCTGAAGCCCGGCGGCGGCCCGGCAGGCCAGGCGGGCGCGGCAGCGGGTCAGGCGGCGCGTAGGCGGCAGCGGGTCAGGCGGCGCGGAGGCAGCAGCCCTGGCAGACCTTCGGCCGGGGCAGCGTAAACGCGAGGCAGCAGGTGCGGCGCTGGACCGTCGGCTCGCCGGCCGGGCCGGGCACCAGCTCTACCAGGTCCGCCAGGTCGAGAGCGCCGAGCAGCGTCTCCACGTGCCGGGTCGCCGGGCCGGGCAGCGCGTCGGCCGCCCGCAGGACGCCGTGCGCGATGCCGGAGGCGACGGAGCCGAGCAGCGTACGGGCGCCGATGCGGACCTCGGCCTGGATGGCGGCGACCAGCGGGGCGAGGTGGGCGTCGAGCAGCGAGGCGCGGAGCGCGGCCAGCAGCGCGGCCTCGTCGGCGACGACCCGGATCTCGGGGAGCCCCGCCAGGGCCAGCGGGTCGCCGGGGAGCACCGCGACGGTCGTCGAGCGGCGCAGCCCGAGGGTGACCAGCGGGCGGTGGTCCTCGAAGTGGATCAACACGTCGGAGGGGTCGAGCAGCGGCACCCGGCGGGCCGCCGCCCAGCCGAGTACGGCCGGCAGGGCGGCCCAGTAGCTGTACGACTTCCAGGCCAGGGCGGCGCAGGCGTGCGGGGTGCCGCCCCAGCGCAGCGCGGCGGCGGCCAGCAGCTCGGGCAGCCGGCTGCCGTCGACGAGGCTGGTGGCCGGGGCCCAGCCGAACCGGTCGTCGGTCACGAGCAGCCCCGGGGCGAGGCCGGGCAGGTCGTCGGTGCCGAACATGGCGCGCAGGGTGGCGGTCACCGGGGCGAGCGGCGTCGCGGTCTCCCGCGTGGGCAGCACCGCTGTCACCTGATCCCCCCGCCTCTGGTGTGTCGGCCTTTGGTGTCCGCCGGACGCTCCCGGCCAGGAACTAAGGCTAGCCTAACCATCCCGGTCGGATAAGGAAAGCCTCACCTGGCCGCTGAAGGGAGGCTCCGGTCACTCCGGCGGCCGTCGACCGGGAGGGTCGTGCGCCGCTACTACCCGGCCCGGGGTGGCGGAAACGCCGGGTGTCGGCCAGGGGGCGGCGGCCCGGGCGGCGGCCCGGCGGGCCGAGAATCCGGGCGGGCGGGCCGGGAATCCGGGGCGGCGGCCGGGAATCCGCGGCGGCGGGAAGCCGGAGGTCGGCGGCCGGGTCGCGAAATGATTGACGTTCCTGGGTGAGCTGTCAAGTTGACTGTCGGCAAGATGCCATTCCTGTGCGGGTTCACGTACGGAAAGTGAAACTGATACTCCCCGGCGTTGAGGAAGCTGATGACGACCTCTCCCATCGAGCGGGCCGCCGAGTCGTTCGCGGCCGAACTCGCCCGGCACCGGACCGAGCGGGGGCTGTCCAAGAAGCAGCTGGCCACGCTGATGGGCTTCGACCCGTCCTACGTCAGCCACGTCGAGGGGCGACGGCACCGACCCACCGAGGACTTCGCCCGCCGGGCCGAGGCCGTCCTGGAGGCCAGCGGCGCGATCTGGCAACGCTTCCGGGAGTACGACGAACTGCGGCACGGCCGCTCCGCCATGCCCGCCCGGGACCACGCCCCCGGCCAGTGGATGCCCCCCGGCACCGGGCTGATCGTCGAACGCGAACAGGCCGTACTCACCTACACCGGCGACGCCTACCACTGCCTCATCCGCCGGGAGCTCTACAACGCCGGCACCGAACCGGTCACCCGCTACCTCGTCCGGGTCGCCGTCGACCGCTACCCCAACGACCCGGGCCGGTCCAACCGGCACCACCGGGAGCACCCGCTCACCTTCGCCGAGCTGCAACTGCGGGCGCACCGGGACGACGGCGGCGGGCAGCCCGAGCCGATGCACTGGCGGGCCAAGCACGACCGGGACGCGTTCAAGGAGATCTGGCTCCTCTTCGAGAACGACGAGGGCCGGTTCCCGCTCTACCCCGGCGACCGGGTCACCATCGAATACGCGTACCAGGTCGGCCGCGAGAAGTGGGGCCCCTGGTTCCAGCGCGCCGTACGCCTGCCCACCCGGCACCTGGCGGTGCGGCTGGACCTCCCTGCGGAGCTGGACCCCCAGGTCTGGGGGTTGGAGACCTCGCTCTCGGCGGAGGAAGGGCCGCTGCGCCGCCCCGTCGTCCGACACGACCGCGCCGACCGGGCCGTCTTCGACTGGGCGACGGAGGACCCACCGCTCAACGCCCGGTACCGGTTGCAGTGGCGGTTCCGCAGCCGCCCGCCCGACTCCGACCCGGGCGGCCCGGCCGGCGTCGCCCGGGTCCGGGCCAGCGACCGGATGCGCGGGCTCGGCATCGTCCAACGCGGCGCCGACCTCCTCCGCCAGCCCAGCCGCCAGTTCGACCTGCCCGCCGAGGAGGGGATCGCCCGGGAGGCCGTCGACCGGCTCGGCTCGGCACTCGTCCGCCTCGACGAGCTGCACCCGTTCAGCAAGGGCGTCGGCATCGCCGCGCCGCAGCTCGGCCTCGCCTGGGCCGCCGCCGTCGTGCGCCCGCCCGACCGGGCCGCCGAGCCGGTGGTGCTGCTCAACCCCCGGGTCGTCGACTCGTCCCCCGAGACCGACGAGCAGTACGAGGGCTGCCTCTCCTTCTTCGACCACCGCGGGCTGGTGCCCCGGCCGCTGCGCATCGACGTCGAACACGCCCAGTGGGACGGCGCCCGCCTCATCACCTCGTTCGAGTTCGCCATGGCCCGGCTCGTGGCGCACGAGATCGACCACCTGGAGGGCCGCCTGTACGTCGACCGGATGACGCCCGGCGTGCCGCTGGTGCCCGTCGAGGAATACCGCGAGACCGGCACCCCCTGGCGGTACTGAGTTGAGGCGACCCCGAGCCGGGGCGACCCCGACCGAGAGGGGGACCGGGTCGCGTGCCCCAGGGGGCGGGGGCACGCGACCCGGTCCTTTTCGGGGGGAGGAAAGCCTCTCTGCCGCCGGCCCCGCCCGGCTGGCCGACGGCGCCGGCCGCAGGGGAACGACGGATGCCGGCCGGAGGGGACGACGGATGCCGGCCGACCTACAGGTCGCCGAAGGTGTCGTACCGGATGTTCGGCGGCGGGACCTCGTCCTCCGCGAGGGCCCGCAGGGTCGACCGGACCATCCGGGCCGAGCCCGAGACGTAGCAGTCGTGGGTCGTCCACGGGCCGTAGCGGGTGATCACGTCGGAGATGTCGCCCCGCTCGCCGTCGAAGTCCGGCTCCTCGCTGCACGCCGGCGTCACCGACAGCCACGGGTGGGCCTCCACCAGCTCGCGGAGCCCGGCCAGCCCGTACAGGTCGGCGGCGTGGCGGGCGCCGTAGAAGATGTGCACCCAGCGGGTCCGGTTCCAGCCGGCCAGCTCCTCCACCAGCGCCTTGATCGGGGCCAGCCCCACCCCGCCGGCGACGCAGAGCACGTCCCGCTCCGAGGCGCGGTCCAGGACCATCGAGCCCATCGGCGCGGCCACGCGCAGCAGGTCGCCCGGTTTCGTGCGCCGCACCAGCGCCCCGGACACCCAGCCCGCCCCCGGCGGCGTACGGACGTGGAACTCCAGCACGTTGTCGTCGTTCGGCGCGTTCGCCACCGAGTACGTCCGCCACACCCGGGGCAGGTGCCGGGGCGCCTCGACGCTGACGTACTGGCCGGCCCGCCACGGCAGCGGATGCTGAAGGGCGCGCACCGTCAACACGGCGGTGTCCTGCCCGTGCCGCTCGTGGGTCAGCACCTCCGCGTGCCAGAACGGCGGATTGTCGTCCGCCGCCGCCCCCGCCAGCATCTTCGCCGAGATCGCCCCGTACGCGTCCCGCCACGCCTGGTCGTACTCCAGGTTCCAGCCGTCGCCGGCGGTGCTGCGCAGCGCGTCCAGCAGCGCGACACCCATCGTCTCGTAGTGCGCCGCGTCGACGTGGTACTTCCGGTGGTCCCGGCCGAGGGAGCGAAGATACTCGTCGAAGCTCTCCGGGTCGTCCACCACCTGGGTCGCGGTGACGATCGCGTCGAGGATGCGGTCGCCCTGGCCGGTCATCTCGACCGGGAAGAGCTGACGCAGCGCGGGGTCGAGGAGGAAGAGCCGGGCGTAGAAGTGACCGCTCAGCCGGTCCCGGTCCTCCTCGACCAGGGTCCAGCTCTCCTTCAGCAACCGCGCGACATGGTCCACGGGGGCGCTCCTCCTGACGGCGGATCGGGCTGACGGGGATCGGGCACCCACAGAATGTCCACGGAGCGTGTGCGCCGGTCGCACAGAATGTGCGATCTCCTCACACCGGCTGCTCGGCCCGTGTCCGCCGGGCCGGGCGGTCGGGCACAGTGGTGCGGTGACCGTTGAGGAGCTCACCCGCCCGGTGTCCCGCCGGGTCCTCGGCACGGAGACGCTGCTGGTGCTCGGGCTGTCGCTCGGGCAGTCGGCCGTCTACGCGCTCGTGTCGATCATCGCGAAGCTGACCGCCGACGGGCCGCTGTCGAAGCAGACCGCCGCGCTGAACAGCTCCCAGTCGGCCCGCCCCTGGCTCGACCTGACCTACCAGCTGCTCGGCATCGTCTTCGCGCTGCTGCCGGTGCTGCTCGCCGTACACCTGCTGGCCCGCGACCCCGGCGACCCCGCCCGTACCCTCGGGGTCGACCTGCGCCGGCCCGGCTCGGACCTGGCCCGCGGCGCCGGCCTGGCGGCGCTCATCGGCCTGCCCGGCCTCGCCCTGTTCTGGGCCGCCGCCCAACTCGGCGTCAACGCCACCCTCGTCCCCGCCGGCCTGCCGGACGTCTGGTGGGCCGTCCCGGTGCTGATCCTCGCCGCGGCGCAGAACGCCGTGCTGGAGGAGGTGATCGTCGTCGGCTACCTGGTCACTCGGCTGCGCCAGCTCCAGTGGCGGCTCGGCGCGGTGCTCGCGGCGAGCGCCGTGCTGCGCGGCTCCTACCACCTCTACCAGGGCTTCGGCGCGTTCGTCGGCAACGCCGTGATGGGCGTCGTGTTCGGCCTGTTCTACCTGCGCACCAAGCGGGTGATGCCACTGATCGTCGCGCACACCCTGCTCGACGTGGTCGCCTTCGTCGGCTACGCGCTGCTGCCGAAGGCGTGGTTCAGCTGGCTCTGACCGGTCCCGAGGGCGGAACCGCCGGGGCCGGGGTTGGGGTCGGGGTCGGGGTCGGGCGGTAGGCGGCGACCGCCCGGGCCGCCAGCCGCTCGGCGGCAGCCGAGTCGCCCGCCACGGCGGTCAGCACCGCCGCTCCCGGCAGCAGCCGGGACGCCACCCGCAGCCCCCACCATCCGCCGGCGCGCCCGGTCAACGGCGCAGCCAACCGCCAGACCGCCTTCGCGGCCTGGGGCCAGGGCTCCCCGGCCGGACCGGTCGCCACCCGAGCGGCAGCCACCTCCTCCGCCGCCTTCGCTGCCCTTCCCGCCCCTGCCTCCGCAGCTTGCGGCGTCCCGGCCCCCGCCGCCGTCCCTCCCGCCGTCGCCCGTTCTGCTGCCTCCCCTTCTGCCGTCGCCCGTTTTGCCGTCGCCCGTTTTGCCGTCGCCCGTTCTGCCGCCTTCAACGCCGCCCGGGCACTCTGCGCATCCGGATGCACCCGGGTCAGCACCAGCAACTCCACCGCCCGCTCCGGGTCGGCCGGGTCCCGTCCGTACGCCGCAGCCAGGTGCAGCACCAGGCTGGCCTGCGCCCACCACACCGCCGTCAGCTCCACGACCGGGGCGAACAGGCCCGCCAGCATCGCCACGGCCCCACCCGCCCCGGCCAGCCGGACGAACCGACGGGCCGCGAGCCGCGCCAACCCGTCCGGCGTCGCGCCGGGATAGGCCGCGCGGTGCCACGCGGCCCAGTCGCCCGCGCGTGGCCCGAGCGCCCGCACGGCGGCGATGGCCAGCAGCTCCGGAGCGAGGTCCGGGTGGTCGAGCACCCGCCCGGCCGTCGCCCGCAGGCCATCCTCAGGGGTACGCGCCGACGCCGCCCCCGGCACCCGGCCACCTGCCCCGGCACCCGCCTCCGGGCCGAGGCTCGGGCGGGTCGGCTGCGTGGACGCCGGCACGGGGACGGGCACCGGCCCGGCCGGGGTGGTGGTGGCCCCCTCCGATCGCTTTCTTGCCGGCGTGGCCCGCCGCGGCTCGCTCGCCTTCGGGCCCGTCCTGCTGGGCGCGGCCACCTTGGCTGGCGTCGCCTTCGGGGCGGGTGTCTTACGGGCGGGCGTCTTACGGGAAGCCCGTGACCGAGGGGCCGGGCCGGTGGCGGCGGCCTCCGCCCCAGGCGTCCCGGGCTTGCCCGGCTTCCTCTCGACGTCGGTGTCCTTCCTCCCGGCCTCGGCCGCGGCGTGGGCACCCGGTTCGGGTCCCCCGGCGGTGGTGGGGCTGGCGCCGGATGCCGTCGCCGGCACGTCCCCCGCGGCGGTCTGCCTAGCCGGTTCCACCGTAGTCGGACCCGTCGCTGCCTCTTCGGTGCTCATGTGTGGCTGATCACGTCGCCCAGCCCCGCCCTCGGACGGTTCGGCAGGCTCCGACGCCGCAGCGGGGACCGGGGCCGGTTGGGCCGGGGCCAGCACCGGAGCCGGCCGTGACGATGCCGGCTGGCCGGGCGCGGGCGGCTGGAAGAGCACCCCGGGGGCTGCCCCCGTCCGGCGGGGCCGGGGGCGGGGAGCTTTCGGCGCACTCGGCGCACTCGGGGTCTGATCCTCGGCCGGGGGCTGCCCGGGATCGGGGACGGCCGGCGGCATGAACGTCGCCTTCGGAGAGCGGCGTCGTCGCGCACTCTCACCAGGCTCGCGGCGGGACGGGTCGCTCGGCGACTGCTCCTCCATATCGATGGAGCCTAGCCCCGATCCGGATGCCGCACAGCGGGGAAACGCCTGGACGGGGCATACCCGCCCGGCCGGTGCCAGCTGCCCCTCCCGGCCCGGCCGGCCGCGCGGCGATAGTCGCTTTGCCCCGGAAGGGTGCGGGCCTGTATCCTCGGGCGCGGTGGTCTACGGGCCACCTGGGAGACTTCGCCTAGTCTGGTCTATGGCGCCGCACTGCTAATGCGGTTGGGGTCTTAAAGCCCCTCCCGGGTTCGAATCCCGGAGTCTCCGCGCGAAAGCCGGTGTGTAGACTGGCCCAGCAGCAAGCGCCCGTAGCTCAACGGATAGAGCATCTGACTACGGATCAGAAGGTTAGGGGTTCGAGTCCCTTCGGGCGCACAAAAGATCAAGGCCGTGACCTGCGAAAACAGGGGTCACGGCCTTCTTCTTTCCCATTTTCGCGCCCACTTCTCCCGCCTGATGGGACCGTGGTGCTCCGTTGGTGCTCGTCTGTTTCGGCGGGGGTTGGTGTCGGAACTGTCGGTGGCGGCGTGGTGCGTGTTGGTGGGTCCAGGCGGGGGGCCTGGCGGGGCTGTTACAGGGATCCGGCCTGGTAGGGGCGCAGACGCGCTTCCGATTCGCGTGGCCTCGGCGCGGTCGTTCGGCCGCGCAGGATGTCGATGTGCCCCGGGCCGTCGTGGGGACGGTGGCGGGGCGTCACCGGCTTGCTGGCGTTGGGTCGGTGTCGCTGGCAGGGGAGTCGATCAGTCAGGCAGTCGTCGGTACTGCAGCCGTGGTGCACGGTCGAGGTCGAGGATGAAGCCGCCGGGCGTCCGAGCCCTACCGTCCGTCGAAGCGGTCGGAAGTGTCAGCGTGTAGCCGTTCGCGGCGTAGGTGGCGGGGTCGATACGGGTGAGACGGTCGAGGGTCCCCCGACGCCATAGGCACAGCGAGCCCGCACTTCGGGTCAGGCGTACGGTGCCGGGCACCTCATCGCAGACGTAGATGCCGAGTTCGGTGTGGGGTGCGTTGGTGTGGACTCTGCTGAGCGAGGTGCTGTTGAACGAGGGCCTGCAGGGTATGGCACGTGAGAGGAGTTCACCAGGTTCGGTGTTGATGCCGTCGGTGATGTTTGCGAGGGCCGTGGCTGCCACATGGTCTGCGGCTATTCCCGCGTGGTTGGACAGACAGATGACGCGGAGTCCTGAGGCGGTGAGGTAGGTGGCGGCGGAGAATCCCTGTTCATGGCCGTAGTGGAAGACAGCGGTACGGCTTGGGCGAGGATCGGCGTACAGCCCGGCGCCGTACGTGAACGGCGGTTGGTCGCTGGGCCAGTAGCCGAGGTCCCGCTCGAACGGAAGCGCATCGTTGGCCGAGGAGTGCCACTCGTGCCGAAGATGGGCGAGCCAGCGGTCCAGGTCTGCGGCCGTGCACCACAGGGAGCCGGGGCCGGGCAGGGTGGCTGGGCGTTGTTGGTGCTGCCATCCATCGGCGACGGCCTGGTAGCTGGCGGCGGCACCGGGGATCACCTCGCGTGGGTCGTTCTTGAACCGGGCCGAGGTCATGCCGAGCGGGGCGAAGACCTGCTGGTCGGCGATCTGGCGGAGTCCGGCACTGTATGCGTGTGTGAGGACTTCTGCGAGGAGGAGGTAGCCGGTGTTGCTGTATAGGAAGCGGCCCGGCTCGACGGCCCGTCGCTGCTGACGGTAGGCGAGTTGGAGCAGGTCGCTGGCGGTGTAGTGGTCGAGTTCGCGGAAGCCGGCCAGGGAGAGAAGCGATTCAGCGTCTCGGATGCCTCCCCTGTGCTGGATGAGGTCTCCGACGGTGACGTCGGGGATGTGGAAGCGGGGCAGGATGTCGCCAACCGGCCGGTCCAGGGTGAGGAGGCGGTCGCGGGCGGCGCGGATGCATAGGTATGCGGTGATCTGTTTGGCGACGGAGCCGACGTTGAAGGTGGTGTCTTTCCCGACGGGCGTGGCGAGTTCGAGGTTGGCCGCTCCGGTCTCTGCTTGCACCGGCGGGCCGTCGACGTGGCGGACATACAGGGTGACGCCGGGCTCACCTAGCCGGTCTGCGAGGCCCGCCGTGTCGGATCCGGTCGGGATGTTGGTGGGGTTCACAGGCTGAGGGCCTCGCGGTGGATGACGTGCATGCGATCCCGCAGTTCGGGTGCGGTGATCAGGGCGAGCGCGCGGGCGTGGTCAGCGGCGGTAGGGGCGAGTAGTTCTCGCTGCTGGTCTAGGTAGGTAGCCAGGAACCTGTGTAGCTCGCCGCTGGTCTCGGGTAGAACGCGGGCGGTGTAAATCATGGTGAGAGGGAAGGCGAAGCAGGCGTGCAGGAAGCCGAAGGCGGGTCGGTTCATCTTCTTCCAGGGTGAGTAGAACGTCACATCGTCGCTGATTGTGCAGGCGGTGGCGTTCAAGGCGTCGTTGAGCCAGTTGTGGCCCGCTTCGTGGATCAGGTCGCGGGCCAGCACGACGGGTTCCCTGACGTGGTCGCAGTAGACGGTGCCAGGTAGTCGGGTGATGGTCCAGCTGTCGAGGGTGTCGCCGAGCTGCTTGTGGCGCAGCAGGCAGACAACGACTGCGTGGTCGGCGAGAAGACTGGCGAAGCCGTTCTGCACGCCGGTGACGTATGCGGCGGTGGCAAGTTCCCGCAGCTCCGGCGGGGCAGCGATGGTGTCCGGCCCTAGCACGTAGTAGGGGGTCTCGGAGATCGTCGAGCGGGGCAGACGGTCTGGGTCAGGTGCCAGGATTAATCGGGGACCGACGGCAGTGGGTGTCGACAGTGCCGAGGCATTCACATTCGGGTTGGTGTCGTACCAGTTGAAGGTGTCTATCTCGCGGGCACGGGCAGCGGCCTCAGCACCTTCGAGAAAGTGGTGGGCTATGCAGTAGTCGGTGGCATCCGTTCCCAGGGAGTCGGAGGTGCTGACCGTGTGCGGGGCAGTGGGATTGGGGACGGCGCGGATCCGGCGGATGCGGTCGCGTTGGTAGTCCTGGATGGGGGCGAACGAGAAGACGATGGCCGGCGCGTCCATGAAAGTGGAGTCCTTTCCTTTCGACGAGGCTGGGCCGGGCCTGGGGCTGGCCCGTAACGGGCCAGCCCCAGGAGGTGCTCACCTACGGCCTGCCGTCAGTGAGGCACGCGTCGTTCAGGCGTCGGTGCTTGCGGGTGCCGTGGTGTCCGCCGGAACCTCGGTGGTCGGCCAGCCTTCGGCGGAGACGCTGGAGGTGTGGCGGGTGCTGCGTACGGTCTCGTCGTCGCCGCGCAGGTCGTCCACGGCGGTGAGGAAGTCGCTGATCCGGTCGTTGTCCATGTGTGTCTTCGTCCTTCCGAGGCTGAGTGGTGGACCGTGCATCTTCTGGAGATTGGTGGTGCGGCGGCGAGCGGGCGGTGGGCACCGGGTCTCCTTCCGGCCGATGATGGGTTAGCTGCTGCGCTGAGCTGGCATGGCGGCGGAGTCCGCCGCCTGGTGCAGGGCTTCGCGCAGCTCTCTCATGAAGGGCCGGTCTTCAGGCACCGGGGCGAGCGCCGCTGTGATGATTGGGCGAAGACTGGCGGGTGCGGTGTCCAGCCGGGAAGGACCGTGGCGGGGGATGTCAACGCACAGGTAGCGGTAGGCCAGGACCGCGAGGCTGAAGGTGTCAGCAGCTGGGGTGGCGCGGTCGTAGGAGGTGGCGTACTCCGGGGGCCAGTGCACCTCCGGGCTCCGGGCGATGGGGCCACGCGGGGTGTCGGTGCGGCGCGCGGCCCCGAGGTCGGTGATTAGTCCGTGGCCGTCGTGGATGAGGATGTTCTCCTGGTAGACATCGCGGTGCACGATCCCACGCTCGTGCAGGGTGTGCAGGCCCTCGGCAACGTCAGCCAGGATCCTCAGTCCGACTGTCACCTGGTGTCGGTGGAGGGCGGTGGTGAGGTGGGGCCTAAAGTTGCCGCCGTTGCAGTGGGGCATGGTGTACCAGTCGAATCGGTCGGTGCTGCCCTCTTCCAGCAGCGGCACGACGTGCTCGGCGCCTTGAGCGGCGCGAGTGACGGTGATCTCGTGGCGGAAGTCCTCGCGAGTCAGGGCACGTTCGGCCTCGCTCATCTGGGCATACCAGTAGAAGCCGTAGGCGGCTCTGCGGGTTGCCTCGTCGAGTTCGGCTAGGACGTGGTTGCTGCCGAAGCCAGCCTTGAGAACAACCGGGGGCGTCCCGTTGCGGCTGACGAGTACCAAGGTGCTGGCGCGGGTGAAGCAGAGGAGGTCGTGGAGGTTCCAGCCGGAGTCACGGAGCTTGTCAAGGACCCAGGCGGCGGGGTGCATCGGGTGCAGGTACATGGGCCGGTCCCTCATGTTCGTGCCGGATCCGGGGCCGTTTCACGCAGCCGGTCCAGGCAGGCGGCGACTAGCAGGTCGAGGTCGAGATCAGTGGCGCACGGGTAGTGCAACAGGGGCAGGCCGGTCGTCTCGGTCCACGCGGTGGCGGCCTGCTCGTGAAGGTCGGCGAGCCGGGCAGCGGTCGACGGGTCCTCCCCGAAGCGGCGCGCCGTGGGCCGCCTCGCTAGCCGGGCACGGCACAGCTCAAGATCGGTGGTGAGTAGGACGGTCAGGTCCGCGCGCGCGACCGTTACCTCGGCGAGCTGCTGGACGTATTGGGCGACAGGACGGTCGTGCAGCAAGGCGAGTAGGCAGGCGGTCGACAATGTAAGCCGGTCAGCGACGACAGGGCCCAGGGATAGGGCGGGGAGGAGATTGTGGCGGGAATGGAGTTCGAGGTCGCGGCGGACTGCGGCCACCGCCCGCTTACCGCTGGCGGCTGGGTGCCCGGCCCGTAGGCCGATGATGGTTCGGGTGGCCTCCAACGACAGCCAGGCGAACTGGCCGATGTGCCCGAGGCGGATGTCCTCGCAGGCGGCGGTCGCCAGGAGCCGGTCGCGCAGCGTGCTCTTTCCGGCTCCGGCGATTCCCTCCAAGGCCAGCAGCATGCCTCGCCCCTAATCCCTCTCGGCGATCAGCCAGCTGATGAACTTTGCGACGTGACCACGGGTGACCGGATCGGTGCCGTGGGTGAGTTGGGAGCCGTAGAGCAGGGCAGTGCCCGGGGCGGGCGTCACGCTCCACCGGGTGCGGGGCATGGCTGTATACCAGTCAGCGGAGTGGTCCGCTCCGTCGTTGGCCAGCCACATGCCATTCGCGTAGCCATGCTCCTGGGCGTCGTGCTGTAGGCGGTCATTCCACAGGCGGTCGCTGGAGGTGCTTTCGACGTAGAACGCCCCGCCGGCCTCCGCCTCGGAGATCACCACGCTGATGCCGGCGATCTGCCGCGGCCAGGCGAGCGGGTCAGGGGCGATACCGTCGAGGTGGCCGGTGATGTGCTGGCCGCAGCCGTACTCGACATAGGTCCACGGCCGGCAGGCGGTGATCGACGGCATGACGCGGGACAGCGCGGGGCGGGCGCGGTCGAAGGCCCGTTGAAGCAGGTTCTCGGCTTGGTCTGGGATCCTTGGGACCTCGATCCGTCCGGCTGGTTCGTAGATGGCCATAGCCTGCTCGTTGGAGTGGCCGGGGATCTCATGGATGGAGGTGGCCCGCTGCGCGCCGAAGCGGATCCGTGCTTCATCAGTGAGGAAGCCGTTCATGATGGCGGCAAGCCGGTCCCGCTCCTCAGCGTCGAGGAACTTTTCGATGCTGCCGACCGCGACGGTCTCGGCGATGTGGATCACGAGTCGGTCCTCCTCGTCTCGAGCACTTGGCGGACGTCGTCCAAGCCCGTGCAGTGATTGAGCAAGCTGGCCACTGGGTGGTGGGTGTTGGCGGTCGGGTTGGCCCAGAGGGTCAGCAACTCGCTGGTCAGCGGCAGTTCCTCCCTGCCGGGCAGCGGCTCAGGCACGGTCAGCCGGTCCAGTACCGGGCACGAAGCAGCGTGCTGGGTGGCGAAGGCCCGTCCCAGCCGGGCTGCCGCCGCGAGTCTGCAGGAGTGCAGGAGCGTTTCGTCGGGCTCAGTCCGCTGGTAGCTGCGACACTCGGTCTGCGCCCATCCAGCCGCGATTGCAGCGGCTGTGGCCGTAACACGGCAGGTGGCACAGCACGCGCTATCGGCCTGCAGGCACGGCTGATGATGGGCCGGGAGGGTGGCGGCGACCTCGACGAGGGCCAGCCAGGGGGAGTCTGGCAACAACTCGCCCACGGTGCTGCGGTCCGAGGCTGGGCCATGGTTGCAGCACACTCGACCCGGTCCGCGCGCCGTGCTGGGCTCGAGCGCGGGCTCGATAAACATGGCGTGGAAGTAGACGATCCGCCCCAGAAGCTGGTTGATCGTCAGCACGTGCGTGACCCGATTCACGCCCACACATCCTCGCTCGTCGGAGGTGTGGCCTGTGGTGTCGGGCAGCAGCAGCCGGCTTCGGTGGGTCGCTCGCCGCGCAGCATGTCGACGACGGCGCGGGTGGCCGCGTCTACGGCGTCGAAGTACGCCGGCCAGCCGTGCCCATCGGCCGGCCGTAGGGCTAGGTCGAGCACAGGGCTCCTGCGTCCGGTGGCCTTGCAGGTCAACTCTGCTCGCCCGACGGTCACCTGGACTGGGGCGGGCAGGTCGGTGTCCGCCGCAGTGATCGCGCGGCACAGGGCGGCAGCAGCGTGCGCGTATTCGGTCCGGTTGCGGGGGAGGATGCCAACCCGGCGCTCGGCGGGTGGCAGATCGAGACCGGGGTAGGGGTGTCCCTGACAGCTGTCGTAAGTGACCAGGTGCCAGTCCCGAGTGACGGCATCGACCAGGGCGCGGACCCCGGGCTCGATTGCCTCCCGCCACTGGGGGTCGGCCGGGTCCAGGTCGTCGGCCTCGTGCACCCCGGGCAGGCCGACCGTGTTGATGTTGCCGTGCGCGCTGGTGTGCAGCCGCGCAGGTCGACGGGGCGCATTGGGGCGGTCCCAGCGTGCCAGGAAGGCGGCGATGTCGGGCATGCTGTTCGGCGTGCGAGGGCACCAGCGCACCCTGCGGCACCAGGCGCCCGCCGGATGGGCGGGCTGGGCGAGGAGTGCCGCAATGCCGTCAATCATCCGTATCCGGTAGTCGCAGTAGGCGTCCTGCTCCCCTGCCTGGTCCTGGCGCCAGCGGGTTGCGACACAGCCGCCGCCGCAGGCGGACTGGTATGCGCAGGTGGTGCACCGCTCCATCAGGGCCTTGCCCTGATTCAGCAGCGGCAACCGCCGCTGGGCTGCGACGACCGCGTTCTGCCCGGGAACCTGGTTCAAGAGGGTTAGCTTGGCCTGCGGCCAGGGCAGCTCGTCACAGCTGCCGAGTCGTCCGTCTGGGTAGAGCGTGAAGACGTGGTCGCACTTGAGACTGGAGAAGTGGCAGAAGCCGGTGTCTAGCCCGCGTAGCCGCCGGATGGTGGATACAGCCGGTTCTAGTTTCAGGCGGGCGAAGTATCCGGCACCGATCCAGCGAGCGGCGGCGGCGAGCACGAACTCGGCGTACTGGTCCGGGGTGGTCGCCCACGTGGGTCCTTTCGGGCCGCGCACGGCCGCGAGCTGAAGGAGTCGGCTCTCGGGAAGCCGCCGCCCAGGGGCGGCGGTGGGGTCTTGAACGGATGCATCGAAGCAGGGCACGAAGCTGATGGCGTTGACTGCCTCGAAGCCGGCGAGGTGGTCCAGGACGGCCTCGGCGCGATTGAGAACGGCCGGGGTGACCGCAGCGATCACGCCCACCGTCCGGCTGCGAACGGCTAGCAGCCGCAGGGCGGTGGCCACGCGCGGGTAAACCGGCTGACCGTCGTAACCGACCCGCCAGGTATTGCCTGCTGCGTCCCCATCAAGGGAGATGCCGATCTGGAGGTTCGGGTACAAGGCGTCAATCAGGTCCAGCCACTGCTCATCGAGGAGTACGCCGTTGGTCTGCATCGAGACCCGCACCACACTGGGCTGGGCGGCCAGTTCACGCAGCACCTCGGCGACGTGGTCGCGCCCGGCGGTCAGTGGCTCGCCGCCATGCAGCTCGACGGCGAGCGGACGCCCCGAGAAGAGCTCGGTGAGCCGACGTACCTGGCTGGCGTCGATCCGAGCTCCTCCCGGGGCCTCCTTACGTTTCTCGTAGCAGTACAGGCAGTCGATATCGCAAGTCTCACCCCGTAACTTCAAGATCACCGAAACGGCGCTGCCGGTGTCCTCGGCATCAAGGCCGCGGTACAGGCGGACCATCGGGTCGTGCTGTTCAGTGGTGTGGCGCATCGGCTGCCTCCCGGGGTGGCCGTGACCGGACGGGGATCAGTCGTACAGGCGTCCCAACAGGGCACCCTGGCCGGACTGGAGGATGTGGGCGGCCTCGAGCGGAATCCAGAAGCACTCGAAGTGCGTGGGCTCCTGCTCCCCGTCGTGGTCCTCCTGGCTCATCCATCGCTCCGGTGCCGACTCGGTTAGCTCCAGGTGAAAGACGTGACGGCGCTGGAGTTCGAACCGGTATGGGCTGATGTCGTACTCGGTCTCGCCGAGCTTCCGCACGAGCTTGAAGTCCCTAAGGCCGGTCTCCTCCCGAGCCTCGCGCAGCGCGGCCGCTTCCGGCGTCTCGCCTGCGCGGATGCTGCCGGCCGGGACCTGGATGCCGACTTCCTCGTAGCTGTAATCGGTGTGCCGGAAGACCAGCAACTTCCCGTCACGAACGATGTAGCACAGGACCTTCTCTTTAGTGACCTTCTCAGGCACCGGTAACACCCCTCATCAGTCGTGGGAACCGGACGCGCCCAGCAGCGCCGGCACTGCGACACATGGGTCGCGGGCGCCCCATGGCGACCGGACATCCGATCGCCTGGGCAAGTGGCCTTGAGTCTAGGACTTGTTACCGGGCATTGCGGAATCCAAAGTGGTCGACGAACCGGGCTATGGAAACCGGAGTTACGGGGCTTGGGATTGCTTCAGCCTGCCTGCAGGCATGAAAGTTTGTCGACGCCATGGTGGGGGGTCATGGTGGGGGGTCGCGGTGGGGCTGAAAGCAAGCAATCCGGTGCGGATGATTTCTTCGATGGCGTCGGCCAAGGTGTCCAGCTATCGGCTAATCGTCATGGCGTCGATGCTAGGGTCCTGGTCGATGTCTTTCGTCTAGGCGGAAGCAGGTGCCCGTGAGCGTCCAGGTAGATCTCTCGTGGTGGACCTCTGAGGTCTGGGAGGGGCCGCCGAAATCGCTAAGGGTGTGCGCAAAGTGACGGCCTGCGAGGTGTTTGAACGGATCGCGGTAGGCCTGTGGATTCCTCGCATCTTTGGGTCTAACGACCTCGTGCAGGGTTGCTGATGGTCGAGCGCAGTTCTTTATCGTGTATGTGGGGTGGCTGGTAGTGCCCTGGGTCGCCGGGGTGTGTTTTCGTTTCGGTTGGTGTGTTGGTGGTCGGACAGTAGGCCGGCGATGGCACGAATGGTGAAGTCGAGGTGTTCGCGTCGGCCGTGGTAGCGGCCCAGGATGCGCCAGTTCTTGAGGTGTTCCGATGACGTGCTCGACGCGGATGCGTTGCGAGGAGTGCCGTTTCCGGGCGCGTCGTGTGCGGCGACCACGCTCGGTGGAAGCGATGTGCGGCGTTTCTGTGGTTTGGGTTTGGGGGTGATCACGACTCCGTTGGTGTCGGTGCCCAGTCCCTGGTAGCCGGCGTCGGCGAGGACCTGGACGCCGAGTGGTGTGTGCAGGAGAAGGTCGACGAGCCCGGCGGTGCGAGCCTGGGTGATGTCGTGCATCGAGCCTCGGCGGATCTCGCCGCAGAACAACAACGTGCCGACGGAATCGCAGATCACGAGGGCTTTCATGGTGTTGAGCCGGGCCTTGCCGGACACGAACCGGTCCCGACCGAGCCGGCCAGCGATCGGTCTGCGGACGCGCACCTCGGTGGCGTCCATGAGGGCCCGGGGGGTGGTGGCCGAGGTGCGCGACCACGTCGGCGAGGGTGCGTAGCCGGATCCCGCCGTTCACGCGGCAGCCCCGGTCGGCCAGTAGTGGTCGGACTTCGCCGACGCTGCGGGTGATCGTGGAGCGGTGCACCCCGAACCAGGCGGCGACCACGTCGTGAGTCAACCCGTGCCGCAGGTGCACCAGCGTGGCGAGCAGCCGGTCGGTGAACCCGAGACGGTGCCTCGCCCCGGCGCCGATGGCGCGACGACGGGCTCGTGCGGCGAGGCGGTCGCGGTGACGTGCCTGCCACCGTGGCGCCAGCTCGACGACCAGGTCCTCGATTACTTGTCGGGACAGACCCGTCAGCCGCCGGTTCCTCATGATCATCGCGCCAGCCATGACCAGGACAACGATCATCGATGCTCAAGGACTCGCAACCGTGCACGAGGTCGTTAGGGGTATCTCCATCAAGCCGATTCACCGTTCACGCGCTTGACCATCATCAAGGGCGGTGTGATCGAGTCTGTCCAGAGTCCGGCGCACGTGCGCGAGGAGAAGTGGCGCAGCACGATTGATCGCTCGATGGACCTGGCTCTGGGGAGGGTAGCGGCGCAGGATCTCCGCGATACGCTCGTCGGCGTTGAGCCGCTGTCCCTGTGGTCCGACCGTGAGGTCGGCGGTGACAAGTGCGTCCATCAGCGGCCCGTCGTCGAGCGGGAAGATGGCAAGTTCATTTGCTAAGCCGCGCTCGGCCGCTTCGAAGCGGGCGCAGGTGTGATGGGCGACTAGCCCCACAAGCTCAGGCGGGAAACCGTGTTGCTGCAGGTATCGCGCGCCGTCCAGGGAGTGGAGGCCGGTGTCCACCAGGCTGGCGGCGTAGCCGATATCGTGCAGCCACGACGCGGCCACTAACAGATCGCGTTTGGCTGGCTCGACCGTGGCCGTCAGCTCGACTGCCCGTTGCCCGACACCCCGTACATGGGCCCAGCGTTGAGCAAGTGTTGGAGAGTCGAGCAGATCAGCGGCGAGCTGTTGAGCTTGGGCGATGAGGTCAGACACTCCCCAAACGGTAGCCGCTCAGCGTGTTGCTCCCACCCACTCTCTGGGGCCCACCGGGGCGTCTTGCGGTGGTTTAGCGTCCCTCCGATTTCAGCCGATGTACGGGTTGGCCTGGTCAAGGAGAGCGTGGTCGATGCGGAGGCGCATCGACGGGTGGATGTCGAGTTGGTCGAGATCGGCCGGATCCACCCATCGGACGTCGCGTGATTCGGTGGAGGTAGCCAGTTGCCCGCCGACCGGCCTAGCTGTGAAGCAGATCGAGAACTGCTGGCGTACCTCGCCATCGTCGTAGGCCATAACATGACGCGGGTTGGTGTAGATGCCGACGAGGCTCATCAGTTCTACCTCGATGCCGGTCTCTTCTCGCACCTCACGCACCACAGTGTCAGAGATTGACTCACCGACATCGTGCCCACCGCCGGGAAGGGCCCACAAGTTGTTGTCGGTACGGTGGATCATCAGGAGTTCGCCGCGTTGGTTCCGTACCGCCGCGACGACCGACGGCACGACGCTGTTTGCCTTTGGGGCATTGGGGTCGTTGAAGTAATCACGACGCGGCATTCTTCATCTCCCGTCGAAGGCGGCTATTACCGCATCAATGTTCGTTGTGGGCTTCGCCTGGTTCCAGACTCGGTCGAAGCTGGTGATGTAATGGTCAACAACGCGGCCACCTGGAACACGCCGTAGTTGCAGAACTGGGTTGTGAGCAGCAGTCGAGCCATACACGTGCGTGTTGACCAGCATCGTCTCATCAGCCCGGAAGATGGAAGCGTACAAGGTCGTATCGTGCAAGCGTAGTTCTACGCCTGGGATAGCCAGGATCGGCTCGTAGTAGCGCAGGCTAAGCAGCACGCGATGGGCGAGCCCGATTCCAAATCCCTCTTCTTCTCCCCGGCGACGTACTCCGGCACCGTTCGGGTCGGCCAGAAGCGCTCGTATACGGCAGCCCTGGCGTGCTCGATCACCGAGTCGGGTGATGTCGTGGAGTTCCGGAAGGAACAAGCCGGCGTAAACAAGTATGTCAACTGACTCGCGTGCCTGTTGAATCAACGAACGCCATAGCTCCAGCGGCACTGCCGAGCGGGACGGGTAGAACTCGACCATTTCGGCCCGCCCTGCAGATACGACTCTGAGGTCGTCCGCGACCGAGGGCCACAGATAAGTCTCGTCAACGCCGAGTAGGTCGACGACGGCGATGCGGTGAGCACGGTGTGGGACACGGTCGCGCGTGATCCAACGCTCCACCGTCTTCGGGTCAACTCCGATGACTTCTGCGCACCGCTGTGTGGTCAGCCCTTTGGCAGACAGGGCACCTCGGAGGCGCTCGTTGGGCATCAGGCTTCGGCCATGGCAGAGGGACGCATGGGGGCCTTTATATCACCATCAAGACGTCCGCGAAAGTCCCTGGCGGGCGGTGTCCACATCCCGACGAAGAGCGATCAGATACGAGGCAGCCCGGTGCCGGGGACCCGCACCTCGTCGATCGGGCGTAGCGCAAGACGTCACCGCGCCCGCCGACACCGCCCTAGGTATTGGGAGAACAGGATGACCACGAACGCATTGCCGGGCAGCATCGCTGCAATCAAGGCGATGCCCGTGAGATACACAGGTTGGCGGGCACCTAGTCACGCTGACCCGTCCTGGTGGCTCAACGATCAGTTTGAGGGGCGGTCGCTCACCGAGTTACTGCGTCAACACGACATCGGTGCGGTGTTCCGCTTCCTCAAATCGCGTGGCTGGAGTCAGTCGGCGATCGCCGCCGCTACTGGCACGACGGAGAACCAGGTCCGTGCAGTGATCCGAGGTCGACAGCGCGTGACTTCTTACGAGGTGCTCGAACGGGTAGCAGAAGGACTAAGCATTCCGCGTGGCCTGATGGGGCTCGCATACGAGCTCTGAAGTCCGTTTCCCAACCAATGCGTCCGGATGGATGTCTCGCCCTCATCGCGCCTCCATCCTGTCACCGATGGGTTTACGATGGGCCACCACGGTGGGGCTGGAAATGCTGCGCGGAAAGATCGATCGTCGATTCAGGAGCAGGCTAAGCGACGTGGCGATCATGATCCGCACTCGGCGCGTCCGAGGTCAGCCACCTGCGCCCAGAACCACTGCCGCCGGCTTCCGGTAGGAAGGTAGAGAGGGCTGTTGTGTCTGTTGCCCGAGGGCTTGCGCCACTGCTGCTGGTCCCGCTTGTGGCGCCCATGGTCATCACACCCGGTCTCCGACCTGCTCCAAACCATCCGGTCCACGCCGAGCGGAAAGTCCCTGAACGAGGCACTCCGCCGGCTGCAAAACCGGGACCTGATCGTCCGCAGCAGCAGCGATGAAGGCCTCCTGTACCAGCTGACACCCACCGGGCGCCAACTCCTCCCGCTGCTCCTAGGGTTCATGCAGGAGATCCAACAGTGGGCCGAGCGGTACCGCGACAGCGCCGCCCCCATGACCGGCACCCGGCCAACCCGCAGGCCGTGACCGCGCCACCCGAACGCCGGCGAGGCGCGGGGCGATGCGCCAGGCTGTCATCCTTACTGCCGGCATCCTCGGCGAAGGTGCCGGCGCGCTGATCCCGCGACCGACCTACTGGTTGTCCGTCCCGGCCGACTCGCCACCGCGCGCCGTCTGCCATCACTGCCAGCTGCCTTCCAGCCCGGGGTGCGGGGTTGAATTGTCGTCGGCAACCGCTGCGCCAACTGCGCACGAAACCTTGGCCCCGCGTGGCCGCTGCTCAGCGGCATCCTCGCCGTCACATCGGCCGCCTTGGCCTGGCGGCTGGACCCCACGACCGCAGATGACCTGGTGCTGTTGGCGGCGTGGCTCCTGGTAGCCAGTGCCGGCCTGCTGCTGGCGTGCGTGGACGTGGCAGTGCGACGGCTACCCACCCCGATCGTGCTCGCCACCGCCGCCGCCCTGGTTGCAATGGCCGGTGTCGCTGCCGCCGTCTCTCGCCAGCCATGGATGTCCGTCAATTCCATCGCGGCCGGCGGGCTGCTGGCGGGGATCTACCTGCTGCTCGCGCTGCTCGGCGGCGGAATGGGGATGGGCGACGTCCGACTCGCCGGAATGCTCGGCCTGGCCCTCGGGACTACCACCTGGACCGCGGTGCTCCTCGGGGCGGTACTGCCCTACCTCCTCGCCGCACCCCACGCCGTCGCGCTTGGCGTCGCCGCGCGCGGGCGCAGCCACCTCGCGTTCGGGCCCTACCTGGTCAGCGGAGCGCTGTTCGCGGTCCTTGCAACCGGATAGCCAAATCCCGGCGCCTACTGGTTGACCTTCCATGGAGCATGCGCTCAGGGCCTGGGTGACGCCGGGACTATTGGGGCAAACTTTCCTTGCCCGGAACTCGTCGGGGCCGCCTGTATGGGCGGCCCCGATGAGGAAGGCTGTGGTCTCTGGCGTGGATGGCCGTAGCGGGCCAGGGCACGGTCCAAGACCCGGAGCGAGGAACTGCCGTTCGCCCAACTCGAGGTCGTGATGAGCCGCTGGCGTGATATCGAGCGCTCCCTCGCCGAGCCACCGCCCTTCATCTACCCGGCAACCCGGACCACGATGAGGCAGATCTCGCTGGCCTGCCCCTGGTTGAGCTGGTCGTGTGGTGCTCCGATGGTGCTCGGACGTTCGGCACCCCATCAGCACTGGCGCGACTGTTCCAGCATCGCAGGAGCTCTGCCAGCCCTCGCCAGCGGCGGCCTGTTCAGTGCAACGCCTGGACCAGCGGAAACGAAAAGCCCTCCGTATGGACGGAGAGCCGCTGAACCAGTACGTTATAGGAGTCTAAGCTCACGATAGAGATATTTTGCTCGGTTCCGACTACGGATCAGAAGGTTGGGGTTCGAGTCCCTTCGGGCGCACTTTACGATCAAGGCCGTGACCAGCGGAAACGCGGGTCGCGGCCTTTTCCTGTCCTGGCATGTGGCACGGTCATCCATGATGTGGACGCTTGGTGCTCCGTTGGTGCTCCTCCGTTTCGGCGGTGCTCTGTGTCGTTCTGTGCCATGACTGTCGGCCGGTACCCGTGTGATCCGGATCGACCCCGTCGAGTGGTTCCCTGCGGCAGCCGTCCAGCGCCGTCACCAAGTGAACGGCCCGTCAACGTTCGGCATGCGGGCGGGCGTCTGGTGGACCAGATGGTTCCGGCACCCAAGCCATGGTGCTTCCTGCCTGCCGGGGAAGCGTTAGGTGCGGCGGTCAGGGGCCACCCGGCGGTGAGTCAGGTTCGTTGTGCGTAGGCAGCGAGCGCCGGTTGATGGCATGTTCGATGAACTGGCCGCAGGAGCGGAAGCCCAGGCGGCGGTAGACGGGCTCGCCGTCGGCTGACGCCTGCAGGACCGCGATGCGGTGGTCTCGGTCACTGGCCGTGCGGAGGGCCGCGACTGTGATGGCGCCGCCATAGCCGCGCCGGCGGTGGGCGGCCAGGGTGGAGATGTTGTAGATGCCGGCGACTCCCGCGTGATGGAACACCTCGGCGGAGCAGACCGGACGGTCCTTCACGTAGCCCACCAGGTACCGGGCCGGGCAGGCCGCGGCCAGCGCCTGCGAGGCGGCCCGGGCAAAGAAGTCCTGGACGGTTTCGGCGGGCGGCTTCCAGTTCGCGGCGAGGACCGTGGCGTAATCGGCGAGTTGCTCGGGCGTGGTCACCCTCCGGATGTCCAGTTCCGGGGTGGCGGGAGGCGGCAGGGTGTTGTCCAGTTCGGCCCACATCGCCGTCTCGCGTTCGGACGCCGGTAGACCGAATGCCGTCAGGCGGGTGGTGAGGTCTGCGGGTGTCGATGCAGGCCCAACCCACCAGGAGAAGCGGCGGCTGGTGTGGGCCAGTGTCTCGGCGGTCTCGGTGATGCGGGCTGCGACGCTGGCGTCGGTGAAGCGGGCCGCAGCGACGATGTTGAACGTGTCGTCGTCCAGGCCGCTGTCCGCGACCAAGAGGTCACCGGTCTCTGTGACGGTCGCACCAGCCATGCTCCGGTGCAGGTGACAGGCGTGTTCCGCCAGGTTCCGCTCCATCCTGTCCGTCAAGTCGACTTCATCAAGAAAATGATTATTCACAGCGATTGATCCCAGCGTGACCGGACGAAGATCGCACGCCATTCTAGGCAGCTCCCACCTGCAACGACACCGCCGGCGGGTCGGCGTTCTGGGCCAAACCTCGGTAGCTGCGCCCGGCCACGGGGCCGGTTTTGAGGGTGGCGAAGAACGTCTCAACCATGGCGTTGTCGTAGCAGTCGGCGACGTCGGGGGCTCCTCGTTACCCGTTCGGACGGAAAGGCGGCACCTTGAACCAGATGTAGCAGATATTGGTGGTCTGGTCGGTGTAACCGTTCTGCGTGTGCGAGTCATGCTCGAAACTGCCCACCGGGGCGAAGGCCCAGGCCCGTCGCGCGTTGCTGTACATGCCGTTCAGCAGGGCCGTGCCCGGCACCGGGCTGCCGAAGCACCGGAAGATCCGGCCCATGCTCTCGTATCGCGAGGTGGGCGGGTTCGGGTCCTGGGAGTAGTAGTAGCTGATGTCCCGGGTGCCGCCGCCGCAGTTGTTCCGGCAGACGAAGCCGTAGACGTCGACGAGGCCGGGCACCTGGGCGTCCGGCGGGTAGGCCCCACCGATCGCCGGCTGCTGCTCGAAACCGGCCTGCGGGTTCGGGTCGAGCGACAGCATCCGGGCGTCCTGGCCGCTGACCTTGAACCGCTGCAGGTGCACGGCGGCGGTGTCCTGGTAGTTGATCTTCACCTGGGTTCCGGGGACGGCCGCGGCCGTACCGGCGGATGGGTCCTGGCTCTTCACCACGTCCACGTCCCAGGTCACCTCCTCCGGGTTGGGCGCACAGCCGAAGCCGAGCGACGCCAACCGCTCGCACGCCGCCGCCGACGCCAGCCCGTTCACGTCCGGCACGGTGACCCGGTCCTTGCCGAGATAGGTCACCGTGACCTGCGTCCGGTTGGCGACCTGGCTGGACGCCTCGGGACTCTGCCCGATCACCTTGCCCATCTCCGCCGGCGTCGCGGCGATCCCGCCCTCGACCGGCGTACAGGTCAGCCCGGCATTCTGGATCGCCTGACACGCCTGGTCGACGAAGCTGCCGAGGACCGGCGGCACCACCGTCGGGCCGCAGACGAAGACGGTCACCTGGGTCTTGGGGTGCACCCGGGAACCGGACTCGGGCACCGAGGCCAGCGCCTGACCGGTTGCACATCCTGGGTCGCTGCGGGTGGTCGGCACGCACCGCAGGTTCGCTGCGGTCAGGTCGGCGCAGGCCGTGGCCTGATCCTTGCCGGCCACCTGCGGTACCTCGACCAACTGCGGCGTCCGCGCTGGCCGGGGACGGGGACTGGCCGACCGGGTCGGTCGAGGGCTCGTGGTTCGGCTGGGCAGCGCGGTCGACGTGGTCGGACGGACAGTCGGCGCGGTGGTCCGCGGGGGAGTGGTCCGTGGGGGAGTGGTGCGCGGCGCGGTCGGCGCCGGGTCGTCGGTCACGCCGTCACCCCGACCCTTGTCCACCTCGCGCAGCTCGTCCCGGTCGAAGACCAGCATCCGCCGGGCGTACGGGTCGTTGACCCAGACCCGCCCGTCGCGGTACGTCACCTCGAACCGACCGGTGCCGGGGACCTGCACGGCACGCCGCTGCCGCAGCGTGCCCAACTCCAGGACGATCACCTGGCGCTGCTGGTGGTCCGGTACGTAGATCCGGTCCCCGGTCACCACGGGCCGGCCGTAGTCCCGGATGCCCCGCCGCCCGGAGAGCCTGGCCTCGTACTGCGTGCCGGTCCTGAAGTCGATCACCGAAACGGTGTCCTCGGGTTGGTGCAGGGTCACCAGCACCGGGACGGGCGCACCCGGCTCGGCGACCCGGACCGCACCGGCGTCGATGCGCTTGTCCAGGTCCACCGTGCGATCGCCCTTGGAGCCGTCACCGATGATCCGGGCCGAGCCGCCGTCGCCCCGGACGGCCTGGTAGACGATCGGACGGTCACCGGCGAGCGTGAGCCGGACGGCACCCTCCGGCGCCGACACGACCGACTCGTCCCGCACCCCGTCGCCGTCGATCCGATAGAGCCTGCCGGCGATCTGGGAAAGCGCCCAGGCCGTCCCGTGGCTGTCGACGACGGCGTCGTCGACCCTGGCGGGAAGCCTCACCGGTCGGGAGCTGTTCCCGTCGAGCAGGGCCAGCGTGCCGTCGACCGGGTTCAGCAGATAGGCCCGCTCGCCACCGGTGACGAGCTGGTGGGGGCCCTCCCGGCCGTCCGCCGCCGGCCGTTTGTCCGGGGCGGGTGACGGCGGGCTGGACGGCTGGTCGCCGGCGCCCGTGGCGGGCCGGCCGGAGGTGCCGGCCGACGGCGTCGCGCCGGCCGGCGTCGGCCGGCCGCCACCGGGAGCCTGGTCGACCCGGGTCGGCCGCATGTCGTCGGTGGGCATCCGCCAGGTCTCACCGGTCTCGTTGTTGACCACGTAGACCCGATCCGGGCCGACCTGGACCACCTCCAGCCGCTGCCGGCCGGTGGCCAGGGCGCGGGCGGACCGGGCGTCGGCCTCGCCGCTCTCGGCGTTGACCCGCACGACGGTCTGGCCCTTCTGGACGTAGGTGCTGGCGTCGCCGAGCACCGCCTTCGAGGACCGGTAGCCGATCCCGAACGTGGTCACCAGCACCGTCGCCAGCACGCCGACCACGAGACCGACCTGGGTGAGCCGCTCTCGGTGCCGCCTGAGCATGACTACCTCCGTTGCGCGCCGTTACGGTAGAGTCACTGCGCCCGTTCCTCCGCTGGACGAGCGTAGGGCATCTGGGGGACCATCGGCAGCGCCGAGGATTGGGAAGGACTACCCGGCATCTTGACCGATCTGACCGTCACCTTCGACAACACCGTGCACATCGGCCGACCGACCGAGATCGTCACGTTCGGACGGGCCGCCGACTGCACGGTCTGTCTCGACCCGCACGACGTCTCGGTGTCCCGGCGGGCCGGCGCGTTCGAGTTCGTCCACGGTGGCTGGCGGTTGACCAACCGTTCCACCAGCCGGCCGTTGTCGGTGATCGACGAGCGCGGGCTACGGAAGGTCCTCGGGCCGGGGCAGCGGTTGCCGGTCGAGGAGCCGATCTGGGTGCTCGTCGAGGGCACCCGCAGCCACCGGATCCGGGTGGACGTGCCGATCAGTCATCCGCAGCCGGAGCAAACCCTCTCCCCCGGCCTGCCGACCGCCGTCGGGGAGAAGGTGCTGGTCACCGCCGCCGAGCGGCGGACCATGGCGGCCCTGTTCGTCGAGTACCTGCGGGATCCGCCGGAGGCGGTGCCTAAACCGAGGAGCTACCAGGCCGCCGCCGCCCGGCTCGGTGAGAAGAGGTCGACCGTCCTGAAGCGGATCGAGTATCTGCGCGCCCGGCTCACCGCCGCCGGCGCACCCAGTCTCACCGGCCACAACGCCCTGGAGAACCTCGCCGAGTACGCGCTGTCCCGCCGGCTGGTGACCAAGGACGACCTGCGGCAGTAGCGCCGCCGAGAGGGACGACAGCCACGATCCCGCAACGGTGAGGGCTTCCGGTTCCGGGACGTACCGGGCCTGACCTAGGGTCTGATCCGCAGATCCACATCGGACCGTCGGGACCGAACCGGGATCGACGGACAGGCGGCGGTGCAGATGGCGAACGACGGCGGTGCCGGACCCCGGGTGGTCTCCTGGCGGGGCGCGGCCCCGCTGCCCCGGGCCGCCGCCCGAGGCTACCTGCGTCACCTCGACCTGCTCCGGTCCCTGCCCGACGAGGGTGGGATCGCCCCGGTGCAGGACGGCGGCGTCGACCCGGACGGTCACCCGTGGCTGCGGTTCCCCGACCATCCGACGACGGTGGCCGACCTGTTGCGCAGTGGAGCACTGCCCGCCCCGACTGCCGGTGTCGCCGTCGGGGCCGCCGCCCGAGCGCTGACCACCCTGCACGGCGTCGGGCTGGTCGCGGGCGTGGTCAGCCCCGCCCGGCTGCTCTCCGATCCCACCGGCGTCGTCCGGTTGGCGCCGCCACCACCGGTGCATCTGGTGGAGCCGGATCCCGCCTACAGCGCACCCGAGGTCCTGCTCGGCGAGGACCCGACCGAGGCGAGCGACCGGTACGCTCTGGCGGCGACCGCGTACGCGCTGCTGGCCGGAGAGCCGCCGTTCGGCACCGGCCAGCCGGCGGCGCTGCGGGCGCTCACCACGGCCCCGCCCCGGCTGCACCGGCCGGACGTGCCGCCGGAGGTGACCGACGTGCTGGTGCGGGGGCTCGACCGGGATCCGGCGTGCCGGCCGACGGTCGGGGAAATCGGTGACCGGGTGGCCGGTATGGGCCCGCCGCGCGGCCGGCAGACCCGGCCGGGGTGCGTGGACACGAAGGAGTCGTCGACGGCCGGCGCGCAGCCGTCGGTGGGGACGCCGGTGGTCGATCCCCGGGAACTGGCCACCCTGCACCCGGATCCCACCGGCACCCCGCTGGGCAGCAACTACCGGTACGACGAGGAGGTCGGCAGCGGCGCCTCCGGTGTGGTCTGGCGCGGCCGACGGATCAGCGACGGGCAGCCGGTCGCGATCAAGATCCTGCGCCGCGAGTTGGTCGGCCACCCGGACGCGTTGATCCGGTTCCTGCGCCAGCGCACCGTGCTGCCCGCGCTGACGCACCCGCACCTGGTGCGGGTGCACGACCTGGTCGCCGAGGGTGACGTGGTCGCGATCGTGATGGACCTGGTGATCGGCGAGGACCTCCGGCAGGCGACGGCGTACGCCGGGCTGACCCGGTCGGAGACCCTGACCGTGCTGGCCCAGGTCGCCGGTGCGCTCGCCGCGGTGCACGCGGTCGGGGTGGTGCACCGCGACGTGAAGCCGGAGAACGTGGTGCTTCGGCGCGACGGCGACCGGTTGCACGCCTACCTCACCGATCTCGGGTTGGCGAAGCTGCTGGACGGCCCGCAGCTCACCAGCGAGAGCGTCGTGGTCGGCACGCCGAGCTACCTCGCGCCGGAGATCCACACCGGGCACCCCGCACTGCCGGCCAGTGACGTCTACGCCCTCGGGGTGACCCTCTACGAGCTGCTGGCTGGCCGGCGGCCGATCCGGGGCTCGGGTGCCGCGGCGTTGCAACTCGCCCACCTGGAACAGGAGCCGGCCCGGCCGGACGGGCTGCCCGACCCGCTCTGGGACCTGCTACGGGCCTGCCTCGCCAAGGATCCGGCCGCCCGACCGACCGCCGCCACGGTGGCGGATCGGCTCACCCTCCTCGCCGCAGGGGACGCCGCGGCCGGTCGGCCCGGCGGCGCGACGCTTCCGCCCCCGGTCCCGGTGGCCCCCGTCCCGGCAGCCGGCGTCCGTCCACCCGCGGCCGGCGGCCCGAGCGGTGACGGCCGGTCCGGTGCGGGCGGCGGGGTGGCCGGGTCGTCGGGGTACGGCACGGGAGCACGGGACGCCGCCGGGACCGGTGAGGCGACCCGTAGCACGGTGCGCCCGCTGGCGGATCCGCCGACACCGACGCCGCCCGCCCGCCGTCGCCGCTGGATACCGCTGACCATCGCGGCGGTCGTCTGCGCGCTGGTCGCCGGTGGCGTCGGGCTGGCGCTCGGCGACCGCGGCAGCCCGACATCGACGCCGACACCAACGGCCACCGAGCAGGCGCAACCGGTGCTGTACCGGCTGCCGGTGACCGCCACCAGCGTCCGCGCCGGCACCGTGCGGCTGACCTTCCCCGACGGCACCGCGCTGCCGGGCTTCCAGTACTACCTCGTCTACCGCGACGGCACGCCGATCGAGGACTTCACCCCGGACGCCTCGCCGTTCCTGGTCGCCACCGCCGACCACCGCACCCGGCACTGCTACGAGATCGCCGCCCTGCTGGACACGGCAGAGCCCCCACCTCCCCTGAAGACCACGCCCGCCTGCCAGGCCGCGAACGGAAGGCCCGACCAGTGAACCCGCGTACCGATCCGACGACCAACCCGTCCCGCCCCAGCTCCGACCCGGCCGACTACTTCGCGGCCACCTTCCGGGCGTTGCAGCAGAACATGGAGTACGCCCTGCAGGGCAAGTCGGCGGTGGTCCGGCTCGCCCTGACCTGTCTCTTTGCCGGGGGTCACCTGCTCGTCGAGGACGTCCCCGGGGTCGGCAAGACCACCCTGGCCAAGGGCATCGCCAACTCGCTGGAGGCGAGCTGGCACCGGATCCAGTTCACCCCTGACCTGCTGCCCAGCGACATCACCGGCACCTCGGTCTACGACCAGAGCGACGGCCGGTTCACCTTCCGGCCAGGCCCGGTCTTCGCCCACCTCGTCCTCGCCGACGAGATCAACCGGGCCTCGCCGAAGACCCAGTCGGCCCTGCTGGAGGTGATGGAGGAACACCAGGTCACCGAGAACGGCGTCACCCACCCGGTGCCCCGGCCGTTCCTGGTGATCGCCACCCAGAACCCGATCGACCTGGAGGGCACGTACCGCCTGCCGGAGGCGCAGCTCGACCGGTTTCTGCTGCGTATCGCCGTCGGCTATCCGGACCTGGACGCCGAAACCGCGATCCTCACCGGCCGGGCCACCCGTGCGCTGCCGGAGCTGGCCCGGGTGTCCACAGTGGAGCAGGTGTCCTGGATGATCCAGTACGCCGGCACGATCCACGTCGCACCCACCATCGCCCGGTACGTCGCCGAGCTGGTGCACGCCACCCGGTCCCGCGAGGAGTTGCGGCTCGGCGCCAGCCCGCGTGGCAGCCTGGCGTTGATGCGGGCCGCCCAGGCGTGGGCGGCCTGCGAGGGGCGGGGGTACGTGACCCCGGACGACGTGAAGGCGCTCGCCGAGCCGGTGCTGGCCCACCGGCTGCTGCTCGACCCCGACGCCGAGCTGCGCGGCGTACGCCCGCAGCAGGTGCTCGCCGAAGTGCTGCGCGCGGTCCCGGTGCCGGCCGCCGCCGGAGTGTCGTGAGAGTGCTCACCGGGTCGGGCTGGGCGGTGCTCCTGGGTGCCGTCGCGCTGACCGCCGCCGGCCTGGCGCTCGGCTACCCCACCCTGACCGGGGTGGGGGTGGCCGCGGCGATCGCGCTCGCCTGCGCGCTGGCGGCGATCCTGATCCGACCCCGGATCAGTGTCACCCGGACCATCACCCCGCACCGGGTGACCGTCGGCGAGCCGGCGCTGATCCGCCTCGACGTGCATAACCTGAACCGCTTCCCGGCCCCCCGCTTCGACGCCGTCGAGCAGTTCGGCGGGGTGCCGCTGCGGGTCCGGGTCGCCCCGCTCGCCGGCCGGCAACGCCGCGCGCTGCACCTGCCGGTCCCCACCGCCCGCCGCGGGCTGGTCCGGCTCGGCCCGGTGGTGGTCGAAAGGTACGACCTGCTCGGCCTGGCCCGGCGGGCCCAGCCGATCTCCGGGCAGGCGTGGCTGTGGATCCGCCCCCGGGTGCATCCGGTGCCGGCGGTCCCGCGCGGGGTCGTCCTCGACTTCGAGGGTCGGCTCACCGACCAGTCGGCGCGGGGCTCCACGGCGTTCGCGGCGCTGCGCGAGTACCAGCCCGGCGACGACCCCCGGCACATCCACTGGCGGTCCTCCGCGCGACGCGGCACGCTCCTGGTCCGGGAGCACGTGGACACCACCGAGCCCACCACCACCGTCCTGCTCGACACCCGGGGCAACGTCCTGACGCCGGCGGGCTTCGAGGACGCAGTGGAGGTCGCCGCCTCGGTCGTCGCCGCCTCGACCCGCAGAGGGCACGAGGTCAGCCTGGTCGCCGTCGGCGAGGATCGCCAGGCGGTGCGGGAGGCGGGCGGGTACGACGTCCTCGACCGGCTCGCCGCCCTCGAACGCAGCCGCGCCGACGGCAACGACGTGCTGGTCCGGCTGGCCGAGCGGGCCCGGCCGGGCGGCACCCTGGTCGTGGTCTCCGGCGCGGAGCAGGGCCTGGTGGCCCGGCTGGCGCTGCTACGGCGTCGGTTCAGTCAGGTCGTCGTGGTGCAGCTCGACGCCGACCGGGCGGACCCGGGTGACGCCGGACCGGACCGGGCCGGGACGACCGGCGGCGACGGGTCCACCCCGGTGCCCACGGTCACCCGTCGGGCGGGTCTGGCCGTCGTGCGCGCCACCCACGTCGACGGCGCCATCCGGGCCTGGTCCCGGGTGGTCGGTGGAGGAACGGCATGCTGAACCGCCCCGACGAAGCACGCCACCCACGCGACGACGCCGGCCCGGCGGCACGCGGCAGCCGGCCGGACCGGTGGCAGCTCGGCCGAGCGCTGGTGGGGGCCGGGTTGGCGGCCACCGCCGTCCCGGCCTTCGCGCCGGCCTTCGGTGTCGGCCCCGGCGGCGCGCTCACCGACTGGCGGTACGGGCCCGTCCTGCTCGGCGCGATCGGCCTGGTCACCGCCTCCACCCTGCTCCTCGCTGCGGGTACCCGACTCGCGCCGGTGAACCGGCTGGCCGTGACGCTCGGCGTGCTGGTGGGCTTCGTGCTGCTGGTCGTCGCCCCCGGATCGGCGATCGTGCGGGCCACCCGGCAACTGCTCAGCGCGGCGCTGCCGCTGGAGCCGACCGGTCCGGAGTTCGCGGTCGTCACGCTGGTCGTCGGGGCGGCCACCCTCGGCGCCGTGGAACCGGCGCTACGCCGGCGGGCCGCCCTGCTGCCCCTGGTCGCCCCGTTGCTCGCGGTGACGGCTGGCCTGTCCGTCTCCGCGCCGGCCGGCCCACCACCGGGCTGGCTCGCCCCGGCCGTCGTGGTCGGTGCCGCCGGACTGCTCGTCCTCGGCCGGCTCGGCGCGGGACAGCTCGTCGGGTCGGACCCCGGCCCGCCGCCGGCAGGCGGTGCCGGCGGGGAGCAGCCGGCTGCCCCAGCGAGCCGTGCGCCGTACCAGCGGTTGGTCGGTGTGCTGACCGCCGTCGGCCTGACCGGGCTGGTCGTCGTCGCCGGTGGCGTCGGTGCGGAACTGCTCGCCCCGGCGGGACGAACCGCACCGGCCGAGGCCCGGCAGCTCGTCACCGACCCGGTCGAGCCCCGGACGTCGACCAGCCCGCTGGCGCTGTTTCCCGCCCTGCTCAGCGGCAAGCGTCCGTTCTCGGTCACCGTCACGTCGAGCCAGCCGCCGCAGCGGCTGCGGTACGTGACCCTGGAGAGTTTCGACGGCACTCTCTGGAGCACCCGGGCCCGGTACCGTCACGCCGGGACGCGGCTCCCCCCGGGGCCCGCCGCCGGCCCGGCGGAACACCGCAGCGAGCTGATCCGCGTCAACCGGCCCGAAGTGGTCGGCTGGCTGCTCTCCAGTGGCCGTCCCACCAGGGTCTCGGTCACCGGCCTCGCCGTCGACGAGGCCAGTGGCGACGTGGTGGTGCCCGCCGGCCAGCCGGTGCCGGCGCAGTACCGGATCGACAGCACGGTCGGGGTCGTCGACGAGGAGCGCAGGCGGGTCTCCGTCCCGGCCGCCGGACCGGACGCGCCGGCCTTCGCCGCCCCGGAGGATCTGCGCACCTGGGCCCGCCAGGTGGCCGGGGGGCAGCGCAGCTATGCGGCGCTGGAGCGGCTGGCGGGGCACTTCGCGGACTATCGGCTGGAGACCGCCGAGCCCCCCGGTGGGCACGGTTTCTACCAGATCCGCGAGCTGCGTCGCACCAGGGTCGGCACCGCAGAGCAGTACGCCAGCGCCTTCGCCGTGCTGGCCAGGAGCCTGGGCTACGACGTACGGGTGGTGGTCGGGTTCCGCCCCCGGCCCACCGGTGAGGCGGGCCGTTACCGGGCTGAGGGCCGCGACGTCCACGCCTGGGCGGAGGTCCGCTTCGACGGGGTGGGCTGGCTGGACTTCGATCCGACCCCAAGCCGGACGGTCGGGAGCGAAGGTGCCGACGACCCCGCCCCCGAGCAGCCGGAGCGTCGCCCGTCCACCGAGCCCACCGCCGGTGCCGATGCGGAGCGGACCGCCGATCCCCGCGCCGCCGGGGCCACCGACGCGCGCCCCGGCGGGGGCGGCACGCCCTGGCCGGCCGGCGTCGCCGTCCTGGTCGGTGTGCTGCTGCTGGGCGGCGCGGCGGTACCCGTCGCCAAGAGCATCCGCCGACGCCGGCGACGCGGCGCTGTCGACCCGGGCCGGCGGGCGTCGGGTGCCTGGCGGGAGACGGTGGAACGGCTGCTCGACGGCGGTGTCGCGGTCACCCGGTCGCAGACCGTCGGTGAGGTGGTCGGCACGGTCCAGGGCCGGTTCGACGAGTCGACGGCCCACGCCGTACGGCGGCTCGGCGGGCTGTACGAGGAGGCGGCCTTCGCGCCCGGCGTGATCAACTCGTCCGCCGCCGACCTGGCCTGGACCCAGGCGGACCTGATCCGGGCCGCGGTGCGGCGACAGCTACCGCCACTGGCCCGGCTGCGCGCGCTGCTGAACCCGCGCAGCCTCGGCTCGACCCCGCGCTGAGCCGGCGGGGGTGCTGGCGCTCGTCGGGGGCGGGGTGTCGCTGCTGACGGCGTCGACCGTCTGAACAGGCCGCCGGCCACCCGTTGCTGACGGGTGGCCGGCGGCGGCGCGAAGTGCGAGGCGCGGAACTCAGCCCGGGCCGGGGTCGGGGTGCAGGGCGAGGGCGTGCAGCGCGGCGGTGACCTCGGCGGCGGTGGCCGGCTCGGCGACCACTGCCGGGCCGCCCTCGTCCGAGTCCGGGCCGTCGTACTCGCGGACCAGCCACAACTGGTCCGGGCCGGCGTCGAGGACGGCGAGCAGGCCGTCCACCCTGGACCGGCCGTCGGTGCCGTCGGCCCGCAGCAGGACGCTGCACCGACGCCAGCCGCCTGCCGGCTCGGGCACCAGATCGGCGAGGGCCGCGAACCGGCCTCGGAACCGCCGGTTCCCGGGACGGCCGTCTCCCGGCGCAGGCTCGACCAGCGCGACGAGGGTGTCCGCGAGGCGGTCGGTCGACCCCGCGTCGAGCGCGAACGTGTGCACCGGCTCGCCGAGCCGGTGCCGGACCAGGCCGGTGCCGCCGGCCAGCACCGCGTGGACCGTACGCGGCCCGGGGCCGGCGGTCGTCGCGGTCTGCTCGACGAGCACGCACACCCGGTGGGTGGCGACCGCTTCGACCAGCGCGCCGAGGTCGACCGACGGCCACAGGGCACCGGCGTCGTCCGGTTCGAGCAGTCCCCGGGTCACCAGCCCGGCGAGCGGGTCGGTGCCCGGGGTCGGCTCCGGGGCGTCCGGCGGGAGGGGGACGCCCCACAGCCCCGGGGCGTCCAGCGCGTCCGCGAGCGCGTGGAGTTCGTGCGTGGTCAGGTGCAGCGTGGTCGTGGTCGACATCCGCGTCACCCGCCGAGGATCTTCTTCTTGAAGAAGCCCCCGACGTCCTCGGCCACGTCGGCCACCTCGCCTGCGGCGTCGCTGGCCCGGTCGCCCACCCACCGGGCGGGGCCGGAGCACGCGGTACCGCCGATCACTCCGCCGGCCACGATCGCCCCGCCCTTGACCAGCGGGTGAGGTATCGGCGCGGCGACGCCGAGCTGGGCCCCTGCGGTCGCGCACGCACGGACGGTGGCCGTCTCGGCGGCGGTGCCGGCGGCCACCTCCGGCACGCTCGCGCCTTCCTTGAGCCGCCGGCTGCCGGAGCCCGCCGCCGAGGCGGCCAAGCCACCGATCTTGGCGATCCTCGCCGTCCGGTCGATCGCCTGACGGACCTCAGGATGGGCGCGCGGGCCGGAGCCGTTGATCGGCCACTTCGGCCCGTCCTTCACCCAGTGGCGGTAGCCGTAGTGGCTGCGCAGCATGGTCGCGGCCGTGCCACCGAGGAAGGCGGCCTGACCGCCTAGCCACGGGTACGGGCCGAGCGGTCCGTACCCGCCCGGCGGCACCACCTTGCCCTTCAGCGAAGCGAGCATCGGGGTGAACGGGTCGAGCAGGTCGGCCCGGCTCGCGTCGGCGCCGGTCTGCCCGAAGGCCGTGGCGGCGGCGAGCAGGGTGTCGGCGGCCCGGTCGAGCAGGCCGGCCAGCCCCTTCAGCCCGGCCACCACGGCCTGCGCCTCGGGCGGCAGTGGACCGGTGTCGAGGTGCAGGTCGCCCGCCACCTCGCCGAGCGCTCGGGCCTGCCCGCGCAGGCGCTGGTCGAGGTCGAACAACTCGCCGAAGACGAAGACCCGTACGCCGCTGAAACCTGACATCTCGTCACCCCACTCCGCTGGCCACCGCGGCGGCGAGCTGCTTCCTCGCCGCCCTGAGATCGGCCCGGGCCGTGTCGGCCCGCCGCTCGTACCGACCGGCGATCCGGCCCAGGTCGCCGGCCGCGTCGGCCAGCCTCGACCGCGCGGTCCCCACCACCTCCCGGGCCGACTCGGCCCGGCTCCGGGCCCGGTCGACCTTCGCCGACCTCGACCGAAGGCCACCGACGTCGACGGAGACGGTGGACAGCGTGTCGAGCGGGCCCCGGAGCCGGGCCAGTGCGGCCCGGCAGGCCCGGGCGTACCCGTCGGCCTCGTCGATCTTCTCTTCGAGGGCGCGTACCCGCGCCGCGAGGGCATCCACATTGCTCACGTCGCCAGTCTCGGGGCGCACCGGGCCCGCCGGTATCGGAAGGGCTTCCGATACCGGCGGGGTGGGCCCGGCGCCTAGCGTCGAAAGCGCCGATCCGGACGGATCGACCGCTCGCCCTGCGACCGCAGGAGGGCACCGACCAGCACCGACAGGAGACCACGATGTACCAGCTCGATCCCGGGCAGGCCCACGAGTTGGGGCGCAAGTTCGGACAGCAGGCGGACGTGGAGACCACCGCGCTGATCCGCGACATGAACGCCAGCGTGCACCGGATGCAGGCGATGATCAGCACGCTCAGCGCCGGCGTGAAGAGCATGGACTGGAAGGGCCGCCGGGCCACCTCGTTCGACAATCTCTGGGAGGGCGAGTTCAAGCCGAGCATGCAGCGGATGCAGCACTCGATGGATGAGTTCACGCCGGTGCTGGAGCGGATGCGGCTCGCGTTGAAGGACGCCGAGCGCGCCATGCACGCGCACGCCCGCGACACCGAAGCGATCGATTTCGCCCACTGAGATGGAGTACGAGGTCACGGTCGTCGACCGGCGGGGTCGTCCGAGCCCGATGCTCATCCAGGCCGGGCCGGCGGCCACCGTCGGGGCGCTGCGTGACGCCCTCGGCGAGGGGCCGGGCGGGGCGGCGCTGTTCCTGGGCGCCGAGCGGCTGTCCGACGAGCGGCGGCTGGCCGACATCGGGCTGGTCACCGGCGGGCGACTGGCCCTCGGTCAGCCGGCCGGCCGCCGGCCGGCGGTGGCGCGGGGCAGCGACGGGCAGGCTCCGTCGCCGGTCCGCGAGGTCGCGGTGGTGGGTGGGCCGGCCGCCGGGGCGAGCGCCCTGGTGGCCGCCGACGGTTCGCCCCGCACGCTGGTCCTCGGCCGGGCCGTCGGCTGTGACCTGGTTCTGGACGACCCGGAGGTCAGCCGACGGCACGCGGCGATCCGGTGGGACGGGGCAGGTGCGGTCACCGTCGCCGACGGCGGCTCCCGGAACGGCACCGGCTCGCGCGGTCGGCGGATCACCGAGGAGACCCGGCTGGACGATGGTGACCTCGCGCAGTTGGGCGAGTCCCTGGTGGTGGTGCGGCGGTATCCGGTGGCCGACACGCAGCTGGAAACCGACCCGGCGCTGGGCGTGCGGCGGTTCAACCGACCGCCCCGGATAGTGCAGCCGCAGCGGCAGGTCGAGGTGTCCGTGCCGGCCGCGCCGGAGCAGCCGAAGGGGATCCGCTTCCCGCTTGCCACGGTGCTCCTGCCGTTGCTGCTGGCCGGGGTGATCTTCCTGCTGCTGCCCAACTCCGGGTACTACCTGATCTTTCTCGCGTTCGCGCCGCTCATGGCGGTCGCCCACGTCGTCACCGAGCGGCGGGGCGGACGCCGGGAGTACCGGGAGAAGCTCCGGGACTACCGGGCCGGGCTCGCGCAGGCCCGGGAGCGGCTGGCCGCCCTGACCGTCAGCGAGGAGCACACGAGTCGGGAGCTTTTTCCGGACCCGGCGGCGGTGCTCCGGATCGCCACCGGCCCGACCGGCCGTCTCTTCGAACGCCGTCCCGCCGACCCCGACTTCGGTCTGCTCCGGATCGGGCTGGCCGAGCGGCCGGCCGCCGTGCGACTGATCGGGCCGGGTGCCGCCACCGAGGCCGTGCCGACCGCCCACGACGTACCCGTGACGGTACCGCTCGGTACGGCCGGGGTCCTCGGGCTGGCCGGCCCGCGCCAGTCGACCATGCCGATCCTCCGGGCCCTACTCATCCAGGTGGCGACCCTGCACGCCCCGCACGACCTCGGCCTCGTCCTGCTCACCGGGCACGACGAGGCGACCGAGTGGGAGTGGCTGAGTTGGCTGCCACACACCGTGCCGCACCGGGCCGACCTGGCCTGCCGGCGGATGGTCGCCTCCGACCGGCAGCAGGCCGAGCACCGGATCGCCGAGTTGCGGCGGATCATGGACGAACGGCTGGCCGATCGGCAGGCCGGGCTCCGTGACCAGGCACCGCCGGGACGACGGCTGCTGGTGATCGTCGACGGGGCCCGCCGGCTGCGCACCCTGCCCGGCCTGGCCGATCTGCTCACCAGCGGCCCGGCCGCCGGTCTGTACGCGCTCTGCCTGGACACTGCGGAGTCCAGCCTGCCGGACGAGTGCCGCGCGACGGTGGTGGTGACCGGAGCGGCCGGTACCCGGGTCAGGGTGCTGAACGAAGGTCTGGGACCCCAGCCGGATGTGCTCGCCGACGGGCTCTCCCGCAGCCGGGCAGCCCGGGCCAGCCGGGCGCTCGCTCCGGTCCGGGTGCTCGGTGCCCGGTTCGGCGACGACGGCGACCTCCCCGATCAGATCCGCTTCCTCGACCTGGCCGGCCTCGGTACCGACCCGACGGCGCAGGACGTCGTCGAGCGCTGGGCGGCGCAGCCCTCCGGTCGTACCACGACGGTGCTGATCGGTGCGGACGCCACCGGACCCGTCACCGTCGACCTGCGACGGGACGGACCGCACGCGCTGATCGCGGGCACCAGCGGCGCCGGAAAGTCGGAGCTGCTGCAGACCCTCGTCGCCTCGCTCGCCCTCGGAAACGCCCCGGACGCGCTCAACCTGGTGCTGGTGGACTACAAGGGCGGCAGTGCCTTCGCGGACTGTCGGGACCTGCCGCACTGCGTCGGGATGATCACCGACCTGGACGGGCACCTGGCGGATCGGGCACTGGCCTCGCTCACGGCCGAGCTGCGCCGCCGAGAGAGCATCCTGGCCGAGGCCGGTGCCAAGGACATCGAGGACTACTGGGCCGGCACCGGCGGCCGGCTGCCCCGGCTGGTGATCGTGGTCGACGAGTTCGCCACCCTGGTCGAGGAGGTGCCGGAGTTCGTCACCGGCGTGGTCGGCATCGGCATGCGGGGGCGCAGCCTGGGGGTGCACGTGGTGCTGGCCACCCAGCGCCCCGGTGGGGTGGTCAACGCGGAGATGCGGGCCAACGTCAACCTCCGGCTCTGCCTGCGGGTCACCCGCGCGGAGGAGAGCGCGGACGTGGTCGACGTACCCGATGCCGCCCGGATCTCCCGGCTGCATCCCGGGCGGGCCTACCTGCGTACCGGCCACGCCGACCTGACCATGGTGCAGGCCGCCCGGATCGGTTGGCCCCGGTCAGCAGGCGGCTCGGACCCCTGTGCCGACCAGCGGGTCACCGCCACCCCGCGTCGGGTGGCGGACCTCGGCCGGCCGAGGGCGGGCGACCGGCCCGAGCCCGACTCGGCAGCCGGGACCGGCGGCCATGCCGGTGAGACCGATCTGACCGTGTTGGTCGCGGCGATCCGGGCGGCGGCGCGACTGATCGAGGTGGCCGCACCGAGCGGCCCGTGGCTCCCACCTCTGCCGGACCGGATCACCCTCGCCGAGCTGGAGTCGGCCGTGCCTCACCCGGCCGTGCCTCACCCGGCCGTGCCTCACCCGGCCGTCCACCACGCGGCGGGCGGCGACCCGGCGTCCCGCGAATCGCCGGTGGCGGTGCCGCTCGGCCTGGGCGACCACCCGAGCGCCCAGGCCCAGTCCCCCTTCCTCCTCGATCTGGACCGGACCGGCCCGGTGGTGATCGCCGGCATGGCCCGCAGCGGACGGTCGACCGCGCTGCGCGCCCTGGCCGCCGGGCTGGCCACCCGGAGCGGGCCGGCCGACGTCCATCTCTACGCGCTCGACCACGGTGGTCGGGCCCTCGCCCCGCTGGCGGCACTGCCACACTGCGGTGCCTGGGTGGAGGGTGAGGAGCACGAGCGGACCGGCCGCCTGCTCGATCTGCTCGACGCCGAGGTCGCCCGGCGCACCCGGTTACTCGCCGCCGGCGGGTACACCGCCCTGCGGGAGCAGCGGGCCGCCGCACCAGCGGCGGACCGCCTGCCCTACCTGGTGCTCCTGGTCGATCGGTACGAGGCGTTCCTGGCCCAACACGGCGAGACCGACGGCGGACGGCTGGTCGAATCCCTCGACCGCCTGCTCCGACGCGGCTCGGCGGTCGGCGTCCTACCGGTGTTGACCACCGACCGCTCCGGCTTCGGGCACCGGCTCGGTAGCGCGGTCGCCACCCGGCTGGTGCTGCGCCAGGCCGATCCCGAGGATGTCGCCGTCTTCGGCGCCGACCCTCGCGGTATGCCACGGACCATGCCGGACGGCCGGGCGGTGGCCGTACCGTCCGGGACGGAGGTGCAGATCGCGCTCCTGGCCCCCGACCCGGACGGCGCCGCCCAGGCAGCGGCGGTCGAGCGGCTCGCCGCAGAGGCATGGGGCCGCTGCCAGGGTCTGGACCCGGCCACCATGCCGCGCCGGATCGACCCGCTGCCCGCGTCGGTGACCCTGGCGGAGCTGGCCGAGCTGCGTGCCGGTGCGGCACCGGTCGGGGTCGCCACCTGCACCGTCGGTGTCGGCGGGGATCATCTTCGGCCCATCGACCTGGATCTCGCCGAGACCGGGGCGACCTTCCTCGTCGCCGGGCCACCGATGTCCGGGCGCAGCACGGCGCTTCTCGCGCTGGTCACCTCGCTCGGTGGCCGGCGATCCGGTGACCTGCCGGTGCTGGTCTGCTGCCCCCGCCGGTCACCGCTGCTGACCGGCCTCGCCGAACTGCCGGGCGTGGTCCGGGTGCTGCGTGGCGCGGAGATCGACACCGACTTGGCGGACGCGGTCGCGGAACTGGCCGGGCCGGTCGCCGTGGTCGTCGACGACGCGGAGTTGCTCGGCGAGGGGCAGGCCGCCGACGTCCTCGAACAGCTCGCCCGTTCGGCCCGCGACCATGGCAACCTGGTGCTCGCCGCCGGCACCACCGAGGAGTTGGCGGTGCACCGCTACCGCGGCTGGCTCTCGGCGTTGCGGCGTGGTCGACACGGACTGCTGCTCAACCCGTCGTCGTACGTCGACGGGGAGGTCTTCGACCTGAAGCTGCCCCGCTCGACCCGGGGCGGCTGGCCGGCCGGCCGGGCCCTGCTGGTTTCCCGTGGGACCACCCTCCCGGTGCAGGTCCCGTTGAGCGGGTCGGATGTGCAGGTGGTCGGCGAGTCTTCCCGGTGCCGTTGACCTCGCATGACGGGTCGACTCACGTGTCCCGCTGGGGATGGCGATGATCGACTGCCCAACAGCAACAGCGGGGACTGGCCGTCGAGCGCCTACGCGCTTATGTCGGTTCCACTCACAGGAATGACGACGTGGATGATCTCGATGTTCGGCTGGGACAGTGGGAACGTGGTGGGTCTGTCTTCCGTCAGAACGTCGTGCGATGGAGATCATGGTTACCACTGTGCATCTCGCTGATGGTGGCCGCTGCTGGGGTCGGACTGACGTGGGAGAGCAACCCGTTGGGTGGCGAACGCAGCGGGCTGGCCGTGATGTTCGGCCACCGGGCCTCGGTGCTGCTCGCGCTGGTCTTTCTGGGTTCGCTACTGGTGGCCTTCGGCGGTGCCATGGCCGCCGTGGTGCACGGCCGGAAGACGTATCCCGTCGCGGTACTGGTGTGTGCCATGGCTGCGATGGGCAGCATCAGTTGGTACGGCATACAGGTTGCGGGTGAGCGGGTACGCGCCATCGGCATGGACAGTGCGGGAAACCTCATCGAGCCGGAGGCGGCCAGTCGCCTTGGCGTCGGCTGGTATCTCACCGCTACCGCGCTTCTGATAGCGCTTGTGCTCGCGGCCGACCTCGCCCGCCGTGCCCGTGCCGCTGGTTGATCAAGCTTGCAGGAGGGTCGCCCGGCGCGACGCGCTTCGCGGCAGTGGTGTGTGCATCGTGTCGATGCGTGCCTGACAATCAGGACGTCAGTCGATGTGTGCGGCATGCCCCGCCTCGCCCTTCGGTCAAGGCAGGATCTCGACGTACCCATCGGTTGCGTTCACGCGGATCCGCTGCCCGTCCCGGATGAGCCGGGTGGCGTCCACCACGCCGACGACGGTGGGTAGGCCGTACTCCCGTGCGATCACCGCGCCGTGGGTCATCAGGCCGCCCACCTCCGTGACCAGGCCCGCGATTCCCACGAACAAGGGTGACCAGCTCGGATCGGTGTAGGCGGTGACCAGGATGTCGCCCGCTTCGAGGTCGGCCTGGGCCAGGTCGAGGATGACGCGGGCCCGCCCCTCGACGGTTCCGGCGGAGACCGGCAGGCCGACCAGCGCGCCGGCCGGTACGTCGTCGCGTCGGTACGCCCCGGAGATGGCCTCGCCGTCGGAGGTGAGTACCCGTGGCGGGGTGAGCGTCTGGTACGAGCGGAACGCCTCCTTGCGTTGCTGAATGAGCTGGTGATCCAACCGGTGCGAGCGCGCGGCGTCGTGGAGTTCGGCGAACGTGAGGTAGAAGATGTCGTCCCGGTCCGGGATCACGTGGGCCCGCACGAGGCGTTCGGCCTCCGCCAGCAGGGCCTGCTTGTAGACGAAGTAGCGGCTGACGATGCCGTACTTCGGGTACTCCCGGTAGCCGATGAAGGTCCGGACCCGGTCGATCATCCGCTTGGTTTCCTCGGCCTTCTGCTCCCCGTCCGGTAGGGCCCGCAGGCGGGTCAGCACGTCCTGTTCCTTCTGCCGAGCCTCCTGCCGTCCTTGCTCGAAGCGCCGCTTGGCGGCGCCGGGCTCGAAGAGCTTGATGTTGTCGAGGATCAGGGGTACGAGCGTGCCGGGGCGTTCGCTCCAGCGTGGTCTGGTGATGTCGATCTCGCCGACGCAGCGCATGCCGTACCGGTCGAGGTAGGCCCGGATGGCGTCGCGCGCTTCGGTCCCGCCCGGGAGCTTCGGCAGCTCGTCCAGGAACTGCCCGCTGTCCCGCTCGCGAGTCTCGCGGAGTTGCCCGCCGTTGCGCTCCCGGGCTTCGGGGAGGCCCTCGCCCGCGACGCTCCGCAGGAACGCCACCACCTCCGGATGTGGGCGGATCACGTCCGCGACGTCGAGCAGCGCCAGTCCCATCTCGGACGTGACGTTGCCGGGGGCGGAGAGGGTGAGGGTGTCGGCGGCGTTCTTCTCACCCAGCCACTCGTGCAACTGGTCGTTGAGCCACCAGGTGGCCTCCATCCCTGCCATGATCGCCTGCATGTTCAGCGGCTCACCGAGGACTCGCTTGTGTTCCTGAAAGGCCGCCAGCAGGAAGTCGAAGAGCGCCGGTCCGGTCAACGTCGCGATGTCGCGGCGCAGGGCGGCGATGGACGCCTGGTCGCGCTCGACCAACTCGGCGACGATGGCCGGGTCGGTCTCGATCGGGGCGGACGCGCCGCGGGCCAGGAACCTGCTGGGCCCCCCGCCGGTGCTCTCGTCCGGGAGGGTCGGGATGAAGTCGCCACGGTCGAGGACGGTCTCCAGCGCGTCCCGCATGAGTGGTTCACCCCGTCCCACCATCTCCAGGAAGCCGACGCGGCTCCTGGGCGAGGTCAGTAACGGGGTGGCATCGACGAAGAGCCGCCCGCCGGCCTCGTGCATCGGCGCCATGGCCGTCAGCTGCCACACGGAGATGCCCAGGGGCTTCATGGCGTCGGTCATCATCTGCTGGTGGCCGACCGAGAGGTAGACGTGGTTGCCCTGGTCGGCGGCCTCGGGGATGGGGAAAAGCGTGGTGATCGGCCGGCTCTGCACGATCTGGAAGTCGTCGTCGACCAGGCACCATTCGATGTCCTGCGGCCGGCCGAAGTGCGCCTCGATCCGCCGCCCGAGCCGCACCAACCGTACGACCTGGGCGTCCGTGAGCGCCGGCTGCTCCCGCCGCCCCGGGTCGATCGCCACCTGCTGTGTCCCGCCGGTAGGCACGGCGTGGATGGCGAATCGCTTGGCGGCGACCGACCTGGTGACGATCCCGCCGTCGCGCACCCGGAAGACGTCCGGGTTCACCAGGCCGGAGACCAGGGCCTCGCCGAGGCCGAAGCTGGCGTCCACGGTGGCGACCTTCCGGTTCCCGGTGACCGGGTCGGCCGTGAACAGGACGCCGGCCGACTGCGGGAAGACCATCCGCTGTACGACCACCGCCATCTGGACCTTGTGGTGGTCGAAGCCGTTGCGTAGGCGGTAGGTCACCGCCCGCTCGGTGAACAGCGACGCCCAGCACCGGCTGACGTGTGCCAGGATCGCCGCCGGTCCGACGATGTTCAGGTGTGTGTCCTGCTGGCCGGCGAAGGATGCCGTCGGCAGGTCTTCCGCCGTCGCGCTGGACCGGACAGCGTAGGCGGCCTGCTCGCCGAGGTGGGCGAGTGCGTCAGTGATCTCCGCGGCCAGGTCGGCGGGGATGGTGACCCCTTCGAGCGTGGCACGAATCTCCGCACTGAGCGCCCGGATCGCCTCCCGGTCGTCCGGGGCCAGGCGCGACAACTGATCGAGCCGATTGTCGAGCGACGGCGCTGCCCCCACGATCCGCCGGAAGGCGTCCGTCGTCACGCAGAAACCAGCCGGTACGCGGACGCCGTCGATCCGCGACAGCCCGCCCAGGTGCGCGCCCTTGCCGCCAACGAGCGCAGCCTGCGTCTCGTCGACCTTGTGAAGATCCACCACGTACCGCGCGGTCACCGCGACACCTCCGAAGCGGTCGTGCCGCAGCGCGCCGCACCGGTCGCGCTTTCCTCGCACATCGACAGCACACCCATTGTTTGCCCCCCGTTCTGCAGGTTTATGGAATCGACCGACGATTCTGCGCCACGACCGGGGTCTTGCCGCAAGCCCTCCTGTGCGCTATATATTAAGAATGGCAGGGGAAATCTCCCTGCCATTGCTGATTTGACAACGCTTCCCACGAAGCGGCGGCACGGCGGCGCAGTCGTGAGGCAAGGCAGCGATGCCAGGAGCCGTTTGAGGATGTTCCCGGGTGCCGCGCCCCGGCTCGCCGGCTGTCGCCTTCCCCCGTGCCGAGGTGAGTCAGGTGCCGATGCCGAGGTGGGTGCCGCCGGCGACGTCGAGCGAGACGCCGGTGATGTAGCGGTTGGCCGGATCGGTGAGGAACAGCACGGCCCGGGTGACCTCGTCGGGCTCGGCGAAGCGACGCATCGGCAGCTGCATCGCCCGGGCCCGCCGAGCCTCGTCGGCCGCGCCCGAGTCGCTGGCCTTCTGCGCCCACATGGCCGTGTTGACCGGGCCCGGCGAGATCGCGTTCACCGAGATGCCGTGCGGGCCGAGCAGCCCGGCCATCGAGAACATGACGTGCAGCACGGCGAGCTTGCTGGCGTTGTAAGGCAGGTAGTCGGCCCGGGCCTCCTTCGCCGCGACCGAGGAGAACAGCCGCTGGTCCGACGATGTTCAGGTGTGTGTCCTGCTGGCCGGCGAAGGATGCGGTCGGCAGGTCTTCCGCCGTCGCGCTGGACCGGACAGCGTAGGCGGCCTGCTCGCCGAGGTGGGCGAGTGCGTCAGTGGGCTCGTCTGGCGGGCGCCGCGCCATCCGATCTCCGCACCCGTGACCGTCAGCATGCCCACCAGGGCCCAATGGCAGCACCAGCGGCACCAGGCGCAGCGCCTGCTCGCTCGGCTGCCCTTCGACGACGCCCAGCGCCACGGACAGCAGAGCAGCGTGCTCTCGAAGGCGTGGATCTGTCGCAAGGACCTGTCTACCGATGGCTCCATGCCTGTTCCCACTGCCGCCCGACTCGCGAGCTTCGCCCGTGTCGCACCAATCAAACTTTATGCCTTGCTGAGATAAATTCACTGTGGCGTGTCGTTATTGAAGTGACCCGCAAATTGATCTTTCGGTCAGGGTGCAAATCGATCTCGCCCTAATCTCTATCGTGTTGTAATTGATCTGTTAACATCTATGTGATGTCGATCGCCGACACCGGCAAGAACGAAAGCAGAGGAGATTCCCCGTGCGTAAAACCCTGCGCCGTATCGGTCTGGTGGCGGGAATCCTGGTCGCCACAATCGGCGTCGGCAGCGGCGTGGCAGCTGCAGCCCCGGCCTCAGTTTCAGAAGCTGCTTCCATCAAAGCTCCCGCCGTGATCAACGCCACCTGGGTGTACATCGGCACCTATCCAATTTCGGACTGCGTGTCGTACATGCTCTGGTACAACAGCCAGGGCTACCTGGCGCAATGCGCTGCGGTCTCGAGCACGCACGCTGCGCTTTACGTCTACGCCTGATCAGGATTTGAGCACGCGAGCCTGAGCGGTGGCCATGCAGCCGGACGCGCAACCCCGACCAGGGCCCTCGCCCTCGCCCTCGCCCTCGCCCAGCCTGCCCCATAACTACGCCTAACTCTATGAGCGTTGGAGCCTGCGCCAGCAGATGATGGCGCAGGCCAGGGTGAGGAAGGCTTCGTGGATGTCGTCGCGGATCTGCCAGCGGACGCGGAGGCGGCGAAGCCAGTGCAGCAGGACGATGGTCTGCTCGACGACCCATCGTCGGGTGCCGAGTCCTGACCCGTGGGGTCCTTGCGCATGCACCAGGTGCGGGGGCCGTTGCCAGGGAGTTGGAGGTCGGCTGTGACTGTGAAATTGAGTCGCTCGTAGAAGGCCACATTCCGCTCGCTGGAGGTCTCCAGAAACGCCGGATAGCCCGCGCGTTCGGCCTCTTCGATACCGGGAAGCAGCACCGCGCTGCCAAGGCCCTGCCCCTGGGCCTCGGGGGCGGTCCCCACCGTCTCCAGGAACCATCCTGGCTCCTGCGGCCGATAGGGCGCGACGGCCTGCTGTGCGGATGCAAAGGCAGCCGCCCGATCACCGCAAAGTTCACCGAGTATCGGACCGAGCTCGGCGAACGCGGGCGAGGGATCCTGATCGGGGGTGGCCCAGACAGCCACAGCGCGGCCTCCGTCGGCGACCCACACCCGGCCGTACACCATTGCGATGCGGGTCAGGCACAGCTCCTGGAAACGCCGGATCCGGTCCTCGTGACCGTTCGCCGCGATCACGTGCCGGGTAAAGGGATAGTCCGCGAAGGCCCGGGCAAGGGTATCGACCGCGGTCGGGACATCGGCGCCGGTGATGGGACGCACGGAAGGGGCGTCCTGGTGCTGCGACATGCTCACCAGGCGATCCTGGCAGCAGGTCATTTCATCAGCAACGCGTATGACCAGGTATGCCCTACACAACTGCCGGCCCCAGGAAGCGATGACCTTACGTGCGGATGCCCCGCCGCCACACCTGTCGGTGTATAGGCCATCACCGACCTCCGCGCCGCCGGCATCACCAACACCGCCGCCGCCAACCGCCACCACTCCCGCGACAGCACCCGCCCGCTGGCCCTACTCGGCATCACGTAACGACTTTGCCGGGCCCTGATGCGGAGCCAGGACGCGTGGAACGCGTCGGTGGTGGCCGAGCCGGCGTCGGTACGCAAGGCAGCCGACGCCCCGGACGGGTCCAGCTACGTCTCGGTGGATTACAGACCGTCGCCGCCTCGCCGGGGCCGACCTGATCGACGAGTACCAGATCTTCGTGCATCCCATCGTGCTCGGCGCCGGCACCCGATTCTCCCCGCCGTCGGCCCAGCGGCAGGCCATGATGCTCGTCGAGGCCCGCACCTTCGACGGCACCGTCAACGAGCCTCCGGTACGCCCGGGCGCGAGAGGTGTGACCTGGTCAGGACGTGCGGCGCGCCTGATAGACAAGTAGGGCTACCTGCACGCGGTTCTCGGCCGCGGTCTTGGACAGTATTCGCGACACGTGCGTCTTCACGGTCGCCTCGCTCATGAACATGTCGGCAGCGATGGAAGCGTTCGAGCTGCCGGCGGCGATTCCCTCAGCCACCTCCAACTCCCGTTCTGTGAGCCGCGCGAGCCGGCGCCGAGCCTCGTGCGTTTGCGGATCGCTTTCTCGACTGCTGATGTGCGACACCAGCCGTTCTGTGACCTGCGCCGAGAACACCGAATCACCGGCGGCCGCCATGTGCACAGCCCGCGCGATCTCCTGCGGTGCGGTCTCCTTGAGCAGGTAGCCGAGGGCACCCCCCGCAAGCGCTTCCAGCACGTAGTGGTCGAGATGGAAGGTGGTGAGGATCAACACCGCGGGTGGATCCGGGCGCCGGCGCAGCTGCCGAGTCGCGGTGACGCCGTCCATGACGGGCATCTGGAGATCCATCATCACGACATCGACCGGATCGTTGCGAGTCAGGTCCAGGGCTTCCTGACCGTTGGTGGCCTCACCAACCACCTGGATGGTGGGATCTGCCGACAGCACCATGCGCAATCCGGTCCGCACCATGGCGTCGTCGTCGACGATCAGTACTCGGGTCACTTCCACGTCAGCTCCGCACACAGTTCGAATTGGTGGGACTCTGAGATGCCGTAATGCAGTTTTCCGCCCGTCAGGGCGACTCGTTCTGTCAGCCCAATCAGGCCGCGATCGGACCCGGGCATCTCCAGCCTCTCGGCCGTCAGGGGATTGCGTATTTGCAGGAGCAAAGCGCCGGATGTGCGCCGCAGGGTGAGCGACACAGCGGAGCCGGGGGCGTGCTTCCGGGCATTCGTCAGCCCTTCCTGGACGATGCGATAAGCGGCGCGTCCCACATCTGGCGGGACACCATCCGCGATGTCGGGAGCCCTCGCTACCGCCACTCGCTGGCCGGCGTCCGCGGCGTCGCGGAGCAAGTCGTCGACGCGGTCCAGCCCCGGTTGCTCCAGTGATCGAGGCTCGTCGGCTCGCAGAACACCAATTGCCGCGCGCAGTTCCTCCAACGCCTGGACGGCGGCAGATCTGATCAACTGGGCAGACCGGCGGACATCGCTCTGGGCCGGATCCGGCATGACATCGAGGCCACCCGCGTGTAGAGCCACGAGAGAGATTCGATGCGCGACGGCGTCATGCATTTCCCTCGCAATCCGGGTGCGCTCGGCACGGCGAATCTCTCTCTCCCGCAATTCTTGTTCCCGCTCCAGCCGCTCCGCCCGCTCCCGGTAAGAGTCGAGCAATGCTTCTTGCGCCTGCCGTAACGCACCCCAAGCGGTCAATGCCGCGGCGATGGCGACGTTGACCGTGAAGGTCAACAACAGCGAATTGTTCTTGGGATACAGCGTCCAAAAGAAGCAGCCGCAGACGACATTGAGCGATGCGATGAGCAGCGCCACCGTCAGCTGTCGATGGCGTGCCACGGCGTAAAGCGCCAACATGTTTGCCAGTCCGCCGGAGGCGAATACGGCGGCGACCCCCGCCAAAGCCAGCGCCACCGGTACGGGCGCACGGCGAGAGAACACCAGGGCAGCGCTGGCCAAGGCACCGAACAGCACATCAATCCAGCGTGCTACACCCGCCGGAGCCTGCTGCAGAACTCCATATAGAAGGGCAAGTCCGCCCGCGAACGAGACAAGCACCAAGAATGCGGGTCGAACATGCGACAGCCACCCGCGGCCCGGCTGGATTTCGGTCTTGACCTCGCTCACGCGACGAGCCTAGGGAAGAGATCGCCCGCATGCAATGCCCTTCCGTCGACCGCGCGTACAACTTTAGTTGGTGAGTCTGCCCGGAAGGATCGATGTGCGGTGTCGTGGAGCCTGGCGGAATTGTGGCCATGAACTCCACCCCGACTTTGCAAACCATCGGCGAACGTACTCGAAGCTTCGTTGGCGACGTGCTGAGGCCACCTAGCACGCCGACCGGGTCCCCTCGGCGGATCGTCGCCGCTCGACAGATCACCGCCGTGGTCGGCTCTCTCGCGACCCTCATTCAAGTGGTGATCTGGCTACTGATCGGTGTTATCGGCGGCGATCTGGCTTTGCCATGGTGGCTTCTCACCGCGGTCGCCACCGCCGCAGTTGTCGGCGGACTCACAGTCGCCGACGGGCTGGCCGCAGACATCCGATGACCGGACCGGACGCGCCAGCGGAACTCAGCGCGCCGCCGGGGCGCAACCCCACCCGAACCCCACACTCCTCTGGAGCAGACATGCCCACCAGGTTCACCTCGATTCAGCGACGCGTCACAGGTCTGAGCGGAATCGCCGGCGGAGTCGTGTCGGTGCTGATGGTTGCGCTGTACTTCGTCTACTCCGGGCCGCCGCCCCTGGCGAACGTGCTCGGTCGCAACCTCATCACCGTCGCCACGTTCACTGGCTTCCTCATTTTCTCGGTCGGCCTGTCTCGCATGCTCAGGGCCAGCCGACATGGGGACCCGGGGCTCTCGGGAACGCTTGCGGTCACGGCGCTACAGGCATATATCGTGGTCACCCTGGTCTCCGCGTCGTTGGAGACCGGAACGTCCCTGTGGTACCCGGACGGTTCCCTGGATCCGACAGTGGACGGCCCGCTCGCGTCCGCGGTCGTCCTCCTGCACGGCCCCATCGCTCGGGTCCTCGTGGCCACGTACCTTATCGCGCTGAGCATCGCGACCCGTAATGGTATCTTCTCGGCCCGGGTCCGTCGATGCAGCATCATCCTGGCCGCAGCCAACCTTGCGCTCGTGCCGTCAGTTTTCTTCGGCATGAACGCGGCCTCGTTCTACGCCGCAAACGGTTGGGGCTCCGTCGCCCTCATCGGACTGATCAACGTGATCTGGTTCGGCGTCCTGGGCCGAGCGGTCCTCAAGACCGGAGTGACTGCTGCATCAAGCGGGGAACCAATTCACTCGCTCACTCGTTGACCGAGATCTACCTCCCAGACCGCAGAGGCTGTCCCGGTAGCGGTGGCCCCCGGGGCGATAACCGCAACAGCATTGAACAAGGCGTCCGACCTGCCGCAGCGCAGGTCGGACCCTTGCCTTGCGGCACGCCGTCTATGAGTGGTGCGGGGACCGCTCGGCCCCCCCACCACGATCGTTACCGCTCGAGCAGCGTGGCTACCGCCTGATGCCGTCCGCGATCGCGGCGATCACTGCCCCCGCGACGCCTCGCACCGTTGCTGGATGCGTCTGCCTTCGGTCTCCATCGTGGAGCCGCCACTCGGGGGTCACATGACGAATGGGAAGGTGCTCCAGCCGTGGCCGAGTTTGGTCGGGGTGGAGAGGGCGTAGTTGTTGTTGGGGTAGTACCAGAGGTAGCCCGAGGAGTCGACGCCGAGGACGTCAGCGTGCCCGTCACCGCTGAAGTCGGAAACCGTCCCCGTCGGACACTGCACGACCCGGCCGCGCAGGCGACCGCCCACCGTGGCGTGGCCCGTGGCACCACTCAGCTCGGTCGCCACGACGACGCGTACACCCATCTCCAGCACGCCCTCGACCTCTACACCCGGATCGGCGACCGAGTCGGCCAGGGCTACACCCACTACAACCTCGGCTACCTTCGGCAGCGACAGGGCCGCTACGACCTGGCCCTTGGCCACGGCCAACAGGCCCTCGTCGTGCACCGGGCTGCCGGCCACCGCCCGGGACAAGCCCACGCCCTCAACTCCGTCGGCTGGTGCCACGCCCAGCTCGGCGACCACACCCAGGCCCTCACCGCATGTCAACAGGCCCTCACCCTGTTCCAGCAGCTCGGTGATTGCAGCGGGCAGGCCAGCACCTGGGACAGCCTCGGCTACGTCCACCACCACCTTGGCCGCTACAGCCAGGCCATCGACTGCTACCAGCACGCCCTCGCCCTGCTGCGCAATCTCGGCGAGCACTACCACGAGGCCAGTGTCCTGACCCACCTCGGCGACACCCACCACACCTCCGGCAACCCCGCCGCCGCCGGCGCGGCCTGGACGGACGCCCTGTCCATCCTCACCGGCCTTGGCGATCCCGGCGCGCCGAACCTCCGCGCGAAACTGCACGCCCTCGACCAACAGGAGGAGTGACGGCCTGAACCGGCCCCACCCGACGACTTCCCCGCTACCACGGCATGGTCACCCCACGGCTGCGTCCTCCGCACGTCCCGGTCCGGTGACCCGCTGAGCCATCGTCCTGCGCGCGCTGCTTCCCCCACGACTCCCACCAGCCCACTCCGCGTCGTGAACGAACAGGGGGAAGTCGATTCGAACGTTGAGGCTAGCCGGGTGGGGTGCGCCCCGCAGCGCCGTGACCAGGGAGGATGCGCCGGAAGGTCTGGTACGCCCGGCGCTCGAACCGGCCGTCCTGTTCGGCGGCGCGAGGGGCCAGAGCAGGCTCGGCGGTTTGCTGATGGCCTGCCCGGCGAGGTGATGCAGCCCGATCCGGTCGCTCATCGGATGCTCATTGGCGCGCGGCAACCTCGTAACCAACCCGCCGGGTGGCCCGGCAGGGTGCGCGGTCCCGGCTCCGGCCGGTGGCCACTCACAAGGAGGGCAGATGGACCTGCAGCTCAAGGGCAAGACCGCGTTCGTCAGCGGATCCAGTCGGGGCATCGGCTATGCGATCGCGAAGGCGCTGGCCGGTGAGGGTGTCGACGTGACTCTCAACGGTCGCGACCATGCGAAGCTGGTCGAGGCCGTCGAAGCGTTGCGTCGCGAGGTGCCCGGCGCTTCCGTCAGGGGTGTGCCGGCCGACTTCGCGGTCGCCGACGACGTCGACCGGCTGTGCGACCAGCTCCCGGATGTCGACATCCTGGTCAACAACGTCGGGCTTTTCGAGCTCAAGGACTTCGATCTCATCTCCGACGACGACTGGCGGCTCTACCACGAGGTGAACGTGCTCAGCGGAGTCCGGCTCGCTCGGCGGCTCCTGCCAGGGATGCTCGATCGGGGGTGGGGCCGGATCGTGTTCGTCAGCAGCGAGTCGGGCGTCAACGTTCCCCCCAACATGATCCACTACGGCACGTCAAAGACGGCGATGCTCGCGGTGGGCAACGGCCTGGCGAAGCTCACGAAGGGCACCGCGGTGACCGTGAACTCGGTGCTGGGCGGCCCGACGTACTCCGATGGCGTTGCCGTTACGGTCAAGACTCTGGCGGGCGCGCAGTCCATCCCTGAGGAGCAGATGAAGGCAGCGATCATCGGAACCAACCAGACGACGCTGTTGGGACGCTTCATCGAACCGAGGGAGATCGCGAACGCGGTGACCTTCGTCGCCAGTCCGGTCGCGTCCGCGATCAACGGAGCGGCGGTGCGCGTCGACGGAGGTGTGCTGACAACGCTGCTGTGAGCCCTGCCGTCCACCCGTCCTGATGATCGATCATCCTGCCGGCGAAGTCGCCGAAGTCGCGAATCCCGCGCAGCAACGGGACGTCGGTCATCGGGCAGCGTTTCCCACTGGAGCAGGCTTCCGCGCCCCACGCCGTGATGGAGGACCACACGGCTGCCGGAAAGATCCTGCTGATCTGCGGAATGCCGATGAGCCGCGAATGAGCGCCGGAGTAGCGTGGCGAGGTGATCCGATTCGGCGTTCTCGGGCCGGTGGTCGCCGAGGACGCGCAGGGCCGGCCGGTCGCGCTGAGAGGGCCGATGCACCGGGCGGTGCTGGCTCGGTTGCTGGTGGCGCGGGGGAGGGTCGTACCCGTACAAGATCTTGTTGATGATCTTTGGGTTTCGCCTCCGGATGGTGCGATCGCCGCCGTGCGGACGTTCGTCGCTGCCCTGCGCCGCGCGATCGAGCCGGACCGCCCGGCGCGGGCGCCGGCGACGTTGTTGGTCACCCAGGGCCTCGGGTACGCGTTGAAGTGCGCGCCCGATCAGGTGGACGCCTGGCGGTTCGAGCAGGCTGTCACGGAAGCCAGAACAGCGGATCCGGCGGCGGCGCTGGCCCGGCTGGACGAGGCGCTGGCCTGGTGGCGTGGTCCCGCGTACGCCGACTTCCCGGACGCCGCCTGGGCCCGCGCCGCACGCTCCCGACTGGCCGAGCTGCGTCTACAGGCCGTCGAGCAGCGGGCCGAGGCCCGGCTCGGCCTGGGCCGGGCCGCCGAGGCCGTCCCGGACCTGGACGAACACGTCACCGCGCATCCCTGGCGGGAGCAGGGGTGGCGGTTGCTCGCGTTGGCCCTGTACCGGTCGGGCCGGCAGGGCGACGCTCTCGCTGTGCTGCGTCGCGCCCATGAGCTGCTCGCCGAGCACCTCGGGGTGGAGCCCGGCCCGGCCCTGCGGGCGCTGGAGATCGACATCCTGCGGCAGGAGCCGCGCCTGGACGGCCCCGCCCGGCCGGATCCGGCCGGCGAGGTGCTGATGCGTGCCGCTTCCGCCTACGACCGGGTGCACTCCGGGGGCGCCCGGCTGGAGTCTGCGGTCGGGCTGCTGCGCAACCTCGCGGTCACCGGCCCGGGCGGGCTCGAGGTGGCCCGGGAGCAGCGGGCCGCGGCGGTCGCCGCCGCCGAGCAGCTCGGTGACCCGGAGCTGACCGCGCGGGTGATCGGCGCCTACGACGTGCCGGCGATCTGGCCCCGCGCCGACGACCCGGAGCAGTCCGCCGGCATCGTCGCCGCCGCCGAACGGGCCCTCGCGGGCCTCCCGCCGGTCGGCCACGAGCCGGCCCGGGCCCGGCTGCTGGCCACCATCGCGCTCGAGTCACGCGGCACCCGTGACCCCCGGCCGCGTGAGTGCGCCCGGCAGGCCGAGGCGATCGCCCGCCAGATGAACGACCCCGCGCTGCTCGCGTTCGCGTTGAACGGCGTGTTCATGCAGAGTTTCCACGCTACCGGCGGATCGGTGTGCCGCGATGGGATCGGCGCCGAGCTGGTGAGCCTGGCGAACCGGCACGGGCTGGCCAGCGTCGAGGTGCTCGGCCACCTGATCCGGCTGCAGTCGAGTTGCGCGGTGGCCGCGTTCGACCGGGCCGACCAGCATGCGCGGGCCGCCGACGACCTGGCCGGCCGGCACGAGCGGCCCCTGGTCGGCGTGTTCACCCAGTGGTACGGGGCACTGCGCGCCGACCTGGCCGAGCAGGTGCCGGCCACCCGGGCCGAGACGTTGTACCGCGCCGCGGCAGCCCGGCTGGATCAGGCGGGGATGCCCGGCATGCGTGACGGTCTGCTGCCGCTGGCGCTGCTCGGCATGCGCCTGCGCCGTGGCCTGCCGCTCGTCTCCGAGGACGGCGGGTGGGGGCCTTACGACCCGTGGGTGCGTCCCCTGGTCGAACCGGGCCGGATCGCGCTCGCCGCCGTTCCGGATCCGCCCGCGGACCTGCTCGCCGAGGCGCTGTGGTGCCTGTTCGGGCGGGCCGCGATCGCTGCCGGAGACCAGACCGCCCTGGTACGGGTCAGGCAGGCGCTCGCCCCGGCAGCGATGGAGTGGGCCGGGGCGGCGAGCGGGGCGTTGACTGTCGGTTCGGTCGCGGATCACCTGGCGGCGCTGGACACCGCCCTGCGCTCCGGCTGACCTCACCTCTCACTGGCTGTCTTGACCTGGACTTCGATCATCCGCCGCGGCGGATGTGAGTGGCCGGCGAGGACGCCGGTGCGTTCGACGCGCTGGCGACGCCGCATCGATGGGCGGTAACGTTACCGCGTGGTCGTCCGTCGCCGGGTTCACGGGAGGCAGGCCCACCAGATCACGGTGGCGGCGCTCGCCGACATCACCGCCGCCCGTCCCAACGTCTCCGACCTGTTCGGGCAGTGCACCGAACTGCTCCGCGACGTGCTCGGGTTCGACGCGGCCTGCTGGCACCTGAACGACCCCGTGACCGGTCTCATCACCACCATCCACTCCGAGGGACTGGACCCGCGCGGGTTCGCCCAGGCAGCGCTGCTGGAGTTCGGCTGCGACGACGTGGCGACGTTCGCCAAGATCCGAAGCAGCGGCCAGTCGGCGGACACCCTGAGCAACGCCACCCGGGGGCATGTCGCCCAGAGCATCCGCTACCGAGAACAGCTCCAGCCCGCCGGGTTCGGCGACGAGTTGCGGGCGAACTTCGACGCCCAGGGCGGGCGCTGGGGTTGCGCGGCGTTCATGCGGGCGGCCGACCGGGGCCCCTACACACCGAACGAGCTCCGGGTCGCCCGTCAGGTCTCCCGGCAGCTCGGAGTCGCCCTGCGTGACCTGCACCACCCCGCTCCCGGCCCCGACCTGGACGCCGAACTGTTCCCGGCGGCGGCCGTGCTCGGCCCCCGCGACGAGCTCCTGGCCGCCGACCCGGCGGCAGAGGCACTCATCACCGAGCTGAACGCGGACCAGTCCAAACTCGGCGTGCCCGCCTCCTTCCTCGTCGTCGCCGGGCGGGCGCGACGGATGCAGGTGGCCCGCGTCCGGGTGCGCAGCAGGCGCGGCACCTGGCTCGTCGTGCACGCGTCTCTGCTCGACGGCCGGGCCGACGGCCGGATCTGCGTGGTCGCCACGCCCGCGTCACCGGCAGAGGTCATCCCTGTCGCACTCTTCGGTTACGGCCTGACGCCCCGCGAACAGGAAGTCGCCCTTCACGTGGTCCGCGGCAGGAGCACCAACGACATCGCCCGCGTCCTCTCGCTGACCAACCTCACGGTCCAGGACCATCTGAAGACCATCTTCGCCAAGACCTCCGTACGCAGCCGCCGCGAACTGGTCGCGCAACTGTTCGCCGCCACACCACCCGAGACGTGGTGAGCGCGCTTCCCTTCGTAGCCCGAAGGCACCGCAGTACAACGACCATGCACCCGCTGGACCACCCGCCGAGGCACCAGCCTCGTAGAACCCCATGTTTCTGGGATGGCAGACGTGCTCGGCGCCCGACTACCTTGAGTCCGCCGAGGAAAGACCAAAGATTGTGTACCTACGTGTGCAGTTCGTCTGCGACGGCATGTGGAGGCTAGCCGACGACCTGTTCAGGAAGAAGGCTCTGATGTACGAGGCCAAACAGGGAAAGCGCCGCTCGTCGGTCACACCCCTAATCGCTCTGACCACTGCTTTCGTGATTGCATCGACCGTCGGAGCGTCGCCGGCGTTCGCCGATCTCGAAAAGCCGCCGAGGCCGCCGCAGAACGGGCCTTGCCTGGACGGGATGAAGCCACGACAGATGGAGCTGGCCGAGCTCAAGTTGTTCATCGCCAACCATGAGAGTTCGCACGGGCTGGCCGGCGACCCGCACGTATACCTGGACTCGGAAGGCATCCCGACCGTCGGCATCGGGTTCAACCTCAACCGGGGTGACGCAGCGGCGCAGCTCGCTGGGGTCGGCGCGAACTACAACGCGGTGCGCGCCGGCCAAGCCGACTTGACCCAGCTACAGATCACGCGGCTGTTCGAGCAGGACGTCGCCCGGGCCATCGTGGACGCGCGGGCGTTGGTGCCACGCCTCGACTCGATCAGTACGGCCCGACAGGCCGTGGTGATTGACATGATCTTCAACATGGGCCGGACCGGGCTGTCGCGATTTACGAGCATGCTCGCGGCCCTGAACCAGGGCGACTACGCGACAGCGGCGAAGGAAATGCAGAACTCCGCCTGGTACAACCAGACCGGCAATCGTGCCCGGCAGAATGTCGACCTGATGAACCGGGGAATTGTGTGTGACCCCCTGCAACCCGAATTCATCCCGCCGATGCCGCTTCCGGTGTCGCCGGACATCCCCGGAATTCCGACGACCAGGCCCGGCTACACCCCGTATCCCGGCGGCGTGGAAACCTACCAGCCAGGCTGGGGTGGCAGTCCCGGTGGCGGCAGCGCGCTTTGCTCGATCAGCAAGATCGAGGTGTACTACCAGGAGTCGTGGATCAGCATGATCTTCATCGATTGTTGAGATCAGCCCGCCAGATGCACGAACGAGCGGCCTTCGCCCTGCTCGGCCATCAGTCGCTCGATGCGCTTGCGGCCCACGCGGATGCCGTCGCGGCATAGCCGCCGGTTCCCCTTCCTCCCCGCGGCCATCAGGACATGATCAAGAAGCTCCGGGCACCACGACGCGCGCCGTGGTGCCCGGATGCGGCCGGTGGTCAGGGTTTGAGGACGACCTTCTCGCAGTTGTCCTGCTTGTTCTTGAAGATCTCGAAGCCGCGTTCCGCCTCGTCGAGCGGCAGGGTGTGGGTGATGACCCGGGTCGGATCGATCTCGCCACGCTCGATGCGCTGCAACAGCAGCTTCATGTAGCGCTGCACGTGGCATTGGCCGGTACGCAGGGTCAGCGCCCGATTCATCCAGGCGCCGGCGGGGAACTTGTCCAGCAGACCGCCGTACACGCCGATCACGGACACGATGCCACCGCTTCTGCACGACAAGATCGCCTGCCGCAGCGCGTGCGGGCGCTCGGACTCCGAACGGACCGCCTGCTTGGCCCGGTCGTAGGCGTGAAGGGGCGCGCTGCCGTGGCTGGCCTCCATGCCGACCGCGTCGATGCACTTGTCCGGTCCCCGCCCACCGGTCAGTTCCAGCAGCCGGGACCGCACGTCCACTTCCTCGAAGTTCACCGGCGTGTAGCCCGCCCGTTCGGCCATCTGCAGCCGGTACGGCTCCTTGTCGATGGCGATGACCTTCGCGGCGCCGAGCACCCGGGCGCTGTCCATGGCGAACTGGCCGACTGGGCCGGCGCCCCACACCGCCACCACGTCGGTGGGCTGGATGTCACACATCTCGGCGCCCATGTAGCCGGTAGGCAGGATGTCCGAGAGGAACAGCACCTGCTCATCGGTCAGATCGGACTCGATCTTCAACGGACCGACATCGGCGAACGGCACCCGCGCGTACTGTGCCTGACCGCCGGCAAAGCCGCCGGTCAGATGCGAATAGCCGAAGATCCCGGAGACCGGGTGGCCGAACATCTTCTCCGCGATCCCGGCATTGGGGTTGGAGTTCTCGCAGCAGGAGTACAGCTCGGCGGCGCAGGCGCCGCACGCGCCGCAGGCGATCGGGAACGGAACGACAACGCGGTCTCCCACGCGCAGCCGAGCTGGGTCGACGCCCCGGCCGACCTCGATCACTTCGCCCATGAACTCGTGACCCATGACGTCGCCGTCCTGCATCGTGGGCACGTAACCATCGACCAGATGCAGGTCCGAGCCACAGATCGCGGTGGACGTGATCCGTACGATGGCATCGCGCTCGTTCAGGAGCCTGGGGTCCGGCACGTCACGGACCTTGACCTTGTTGCGGCCCGCCCAGGTGTTCGCCCTCACGCGTCCGCTCCCCTCGCGAGGTCGGAATCCGACAGCGGTTGCGCCGGACGCTGCGGGAACTCCTTGCGGGCCCGCTTGCCCCACGGGGCGCCCTCGGATCGGACCACCTGGCCGGTCTCCAGCACCTGCTTGAGTCGGCGCAGGTCGTCGTCGAGCTGCTGGTGTGGCTCCTCGCCGAAGTACCTGGCCACCGCCTTGCCGACGGCACCACCAGGAACGTGGTACGACATGACGACGTGCACCTCGGTGCTGACACCGTCCGTGGCGGGCACAAGCCGGACCGTGCCGGAGTTCGGCACGTCGGCGTTGCCCGTCGACCGCCACGCGATCCTCTCGCCGGCCACCTCGTCGACGATCTCCGCGTCCCACTCGACGCTCTTGCCGAACGGAGCGCTGGCGGACCAACGGCTCGTACGGTCACCGGTGGCGGTGATCTTCTTCAGGTGTGCCATGAACGTCGGGAGGTTGTCGAGGTCGCGCCAGAACGCGTAGACCTCCGGTGCGGGTTTGCGGATGGTCGTCGTGGCGGTCAGCTGCATGAATCCTCCTTCGCGCGAGCCCCGTGCCGCCCGCACTGAGCCGGCTTCCTTCGACCGGGTTGCCTGCGCGGCCGTCAGCAGGTCGACCATCGTGATTCCGATGATGGCGCCCGTAACGCCGACGAGGCGTCGCCGACGCCGCCCGTCGCGGTGGGCGATGGCGACGCCGAGCGCGGCCAGGTCGATCGCATCGCCCATAACCCGGGTCCACGCCCAGATTCCCTTTCGCCGGCTCGTCAGGAGCCCGGCCGCGTGTACCAGTTCACGCGCCCCGACCAACTGCACCACCGCCCGGGACCTCGGGGAGTCGTCCACGCCGCTGATCCGGCGCACGGTGTCCGATGCCGTCAGCTGTGCCACACCCAGACCGAGACTCATCCAGCCGAGCCCGCGCCCCCGCCGCTGCACCTCGTCCTGCCTGGTCTTGACTGCCTCTCGGGTTGCCAGTCGAGTCACGGGTAGCCTCCGTATCTCGTCGCACCCCGGCCGAGCACTCCGGTGCGCGACGGTCGGGGCGCGACCCGTAGGAGCCGGGCATACCCCTTCGAAGCCGCCTCAACCCACGGCCGGGAACACCGGGATTGGCACGAGGCCAACCAGGCGAACGCCTCGTCGAGCCGTCGCAGGGCTCAGGCCCGGCCTGGCTTTCCCGCCCCTCAGTCCACCGGGTCAGGCCGTCGCCATCTGGCGGACGTCTTCGCCCTGGGCGAACTCCTCGACCATCTTGGCGCAGAAGGCCGGCAGGTCGTTGGGACTGCGGCTGGTGACCAGTCCGTTGTCGACCTGTACCTGCTGGTCCACCCAGGTCCCGCCGGCGTTGCGGATGTCGGTGCGCAGGCTGGGGAACGAGGTGACGGTCCGGCCGTTGACCATTCCGGTCTCGACCAACGACCAGGGTCCGTGGCAGATCGCTGCCACCGGCTTCTGTTGCTGGAAGAACGCCCGGACGAAGTCCATCGCCTGTGGGCTCATCCGGAGCCGGTCGGGGTTGACCGTCCCACCCGGCAGCAACAGGGCGTCATAGTCGGCCGGATTGGCCTCGTCCAGGGTCCGGTCCACCCGATAGCGGTTGGCCGGATCGATGTCCTGGTTCATCGACTGGATCTCGCCGGACTTCAACGAGATCAGGTGGACCTCGGCCCCCGCCTGCTCCGCGGCGGCCCGGGACTGGGTGTACTCCACATCCTCCACCCCGTCGGCGGCGAGGCAAGCGACCCGCTTGCCGGTCAGTGGCTGCTGGCTCTGCGCCATTTCTGCGCCTTCCTTTCGCGGCTCCGCCCCGTCGGCGGCCTGTTGGTCGAGCGCGGTCGCCTTCCCGGTGCGGGCACGGGCAAACAGACCAGCCGACGTCACTCGAGGGCGCAAGTGCGGCCACCTGCCCCCTGCGCGGCGAGGGCCTGCGCGGAGAAGGCCCGCTACCAGGTGTGCTGCCTGTCGCAGCGGGTAACGCAGGCAACCCACTGGGCAACCAGCGTGACAGCCTCCAAACGACCTCCAACATCAAGAAGGGGTCGAGAATGAAGAGCGTCAACCACGATCGCCAAGAGACGGCCGAACAGGGCCGATCACGATCACGACGAGACAAGACGATGATCGAGGTCTGCCGAATCATCCCCACCACGGCCGAACGGATCTTCGCTGTCCTGGCAAACGGCTGGAGCTACGCCAGCTGGGTCGTCGGCGCCGCCCACATGCGGGCCGTCGACGACGGCTGGCCCGCAGTGGGCACCCGAGTCCACCACCGAATAGGCCCATGGCCACTGCACATCGACGACCGCACGGTGGTACGCAGGATGGAACCCGAACGGCTGCTCGAACTCGACGCGCACGCCGGACCACTCGGCGTCGCCCGTGTCCGACTGACACTGGAGCCGATATCGGCCACCACCACCCGCATACGGATGGGCTGGACGACAGTCACGGGCCTCGCCCACTTCATCCCGAAAGCCACCCTCGCCCCGATACTCCGCCTCCGCAACGCGGAAACCCTGCACCGCGTCGAAGACCTCGCCATGCACCGGCAACTTCCCACGACATAGCCGCCACACCGCCAACACCTCGATCACCCCCACGGTCAGACGAAGAGGCCGCCTGCGGCTTTGAGCAACGCCTCTGTCTCGGTGTGGCCGCCTCGGGCGGCCCATTCGAGGGGCGACAGGCCGGTGCCGTGGTCTTCGCGGAGGTTCGGATCTGCGCCGTGGGTGAGGAGTACGCGGACGACGTCGGCGTGGCCCCAGGCTGCGGCTCCCGTCAGGGGTGTCCCCTCGTCGCCGCGTCCGCTCTCGACGTTCGGGTCCGCGCCGGCGTCGAGGAGGATCCGTGCCGCCACCCGCTTGTTGTGCAGTGCGGCCAGGTAGAGGGGCGTGCTGCCGTCACGATCCGCCGCGTTGGGGTCCGCCCCCGCGCGCAACAACGCGAGTATCGCGGTCAGGTCGTCCCGCAGCAGCGACGCCATCAGACGGGCGGTGAGCTTCTTGCGCTGTCGGACCTTCACCAGCGTCAGGATAGGCGGTCCGGTTCATCATGATCAGCCGAACTCCTCGGTGTAGCAGAGCAGCAACGTCGTGCGCCGTTGGACATGGCTGGCAAGGTCACGCCATGCCTCGGCGGCGCCTTCCGGATCGCCGTAGAGGTCCGTCAGATCGGCGACGAGCCGGGTGGCCGCTTCGGGACTCAGCGGCGCGTCGGCCACGAACCCGAGCCAGGACGCACCGATACCGAAGAACCGGTATCCGTACGACTCGCGCATCCGCCGAATCACCGCATGGTTCTGGAAGACGTCCCAGTCCGAGGCGAAGTAGCCGTTCGGCAGCCCCGCCAGCAGCAGGTCGTCGCGGGCGACGGGCAGCCGCTGCACGTAGACGACCGCATCGAGCACGGCGGAGGCGTCCGCGTTCCTCGCGGCAAGAATCCGGATGTCGGCAGCCAGCGTCAGCAGCGTGCCGGTGACGTCCTCCCAGCTCGTCCGGAACTGCGGGTTGTCCAGCTGCGCGGCCACATGCCTCAGGCAGGCCAGGCGGTAGGCGTGGACCGCCTGCGGGTCGTCGAAGTCGACCTGCCCGTACGGGGCGTCGATGCGGTCGTCCTCGGCGGCGTGCATGCTGGTGTAGCAGCACTGGTTCAGGTCATCGAGGGTGCAGAGGAACCGGGCCCCGGGGTCCGCCGCGTGCAGCCCGCCGACGAAGGCGAGCACCTCGTCGAGAGAGCCGATCTCCGACAGCCGCGCGTGACTCAGGGAGTCGACGGGACGGTGGGGACCGGGTGCGGCATGGTCGACCAGCCAGACCTTCATCCGAGCAGCCTGCCCTTCGACGGTGGAGACCCGTTGCGCCCCGACGACTCCAGGGCCTGTTGCTCGCGCACCCCCGGGCGGATCAGCCCGCCCTCGTACGCCGCGATCGTCGCCTGCACCCGGTCGCGCACGCCCAGCTTGCCTAGGACGACCGCGACGTGGTCCTTGACCGTCGACGCGCTGATGCCCAGGACCGCCGCGATCTCGGCGTTGGACAGCCCGCGCGCCACCTGGTGCAGCACCTGCGTCTCGCGAGGGGTCAACCCGCCGAGGCGTGCGGCGTCCTCGGGCCCGGGCCCGGTCGCGAACCGGTCGATGAGCCGGTGGGTGACCCCCGGGTCGAGGATCGCGTCCCCCGTGGCGACGACCCGGACGGCGTCGACGACCCGCTGCGGCTCCGCGTCCTTGAGCAGGAACCCGGCCGCTCCGGCCCGCAGCGCCGCGAACACGTACTCGTCGAGGTCGAACGTCGTCAGCATGACGATCCGGGTCGCCGGGTGCCGCCGCCCGATCGCGACGGCCGCCGCGATCCCGTCGACGCAGGTCGGCCGGGCCGGTGGTGGGCCCTCCGGGCGGAGCCCCCGAACCGGCGGACCCGGGGCGGAGGGCCGGCGGGCTGGCATCCGTACGTCCAGGACGGCGACGTCGGGAGCGGTCGACGCGACGAGCGCGACGGCCGAGTCGCCGTCGTGGGCCTGGCCGACGACCGCGATGTCCGGCTCGGCGTCGAGGATGGCGGCGATGCCGGCGCGCACCGTCGCCTCGTCGTCGGCGACGATGACCCGGATCATCGCAGCGCCTCCGGCAACCAGACGCGGACCGTGGCGCGGTCGGTGTCGACCGCCACCGAGCCGCTGGCGGCGTCCGTCGACTCCCGCAGCGACCGCAGCACCTTTGCACCGACGGGCGGGCAGCGGCGGACCTCCAGGCCGATCCCGCTGGCGACGTACGTCACCGTGGCCACCGCGCCGTCGGCGAGGAGCGCCGCGCCCACCCGGTGCGCGGCTACCTCCAGGGACGCGGGCAAGGACCGCGGCTCGCCGACGAACCGCAGCGCCGACCGGCGGCGCGCCGCCAGGTCGGCGAGGGCGGCGACGGCGGGCGGTGGGTCGGGCCTGTCCTGGGGCAGCCCGTGCAGCAGCCGTCGGAGGGCGACCAGGCCGGTCCGGGCCTGCGTCGCGACCTCGTCCAGCCGGCCCGCCTCGGCCGCGGCGAGCGCCGAGGCGGCGTGCAGCCGTGCGGTCGCGCGCACGCCGTCCACGATGCGCGCGCGCTCGCCCCGCGCCGCGCTGTCGGCGTGCCGGCGCACGGTCTCCCGCGCGGCGGCCTCGGCGGTCGACCGGCGGGACCGCCGCGTCGTCACCAGCCTGCCGGCGAGCCAGGCGACGCCCAGCGGCACCGCGAGCATGACGCCCAGCACCGCACCGGCCGCGGCACGGTTTCCGGTGATGTCGACGCCCGCGCCCAGGGCCACCCCGCCGACGGCGGCCACCGCCAACGGCGCGGCGAACCCGAGGCGGGCCGCGGGCCGGTAGGCGCCCACCGCGTATACCAGCGCCAGCTCGACCCACCAGCACCACAGGAACGTCTCGGCGGGGTCGTGCCGGGTCCAGCCGGCAGCGGTGCCCGCGAGCCAGGCGACCTGGACCGCCAGCGCCGCGACCAGCGCCGCGCCGGGCGCGAGCCGCCGCCACGCCAACGGCAGCGCGTGCAGCACCAGCAGCGCGACCAGCAGCGCCGCCGGAACCGGCGCGGCCAGCGGGTCGGGGCCGTCCCCGCCCGGCAGCAGCACCGTGCCCGTGGACAGCCCGAGCGTGAGGACGACCATCGCCCCGTCCCGGACCGCCGCGCCGGCCCCGGTCCACGTCCGGACGCCCGGCAGCGCTCCCGTCGTCGTCCGGACGGCCTGCGTCGCTCCGGTCTTTGGCGGGGTGCCCGGCACCGCGCCCGGCCGCCACGGCAGCCGGGCCCTGACCCGCCATCCCGGACCGGCCGGCCCGGCGTCGAGGTCGCCGCCGGCCGCCTCGACCCGGGCGCGAAGCCCGGCGATGCCGAGCCCGCTGCCCACGTCGCCGCCCGCACGGCTGCCACCCCCGTCGAGCACCGTCACGGTGAACCCGCCGGGGTCGGGAGTGATCCGCACCATCGCCGCCGCGCCCTGCGCGTACCGCATGATGTTGGTCAGCGCCTCGCGGACGATCAGGTGCGCCAGGGCCGCGACCGCCGGCGGGACGACCCGCGCGGTGCGCTCGTAGCGCACCCACGGGTGGTCCGCCACCAACTGGTCGACCGCCTCGATGCCGACCTCGTCGTCCCGCCCCGCCGACGCCACCACCCGGTCCAGGTCGTCGACCGCCGCCCGCCCGGCGCCGATCGCGTGTTCGATCGCCCGCTCCCGCAGCGCCGGGTCGGCGAGGCGCAGCGCCGCGCCGGCGGAGACGAGGATCGCGGTCAGCCGGTGGCCGGCCACGTCGTGCAGCTCGGTCGACAGCCGCCGGCGTTCCTGGGCGACCGCGAGCGGCACGAACCCGGCCACGGCGGCCCGGAAGACCTCGGCCGCGGCCCGGTCGGCGCGAACCCGACGGCGCAACCGCCCGACCGCCCACACCCCGGCGGCCACGGCCCCGAGCTCGAGCGCGGTCGCGACGGTGGTCCGCGCCGACGCGCCGAGGGCCGCCGTCGTCACGACGAACCCGGCCACCACGGCCGCGACGCCGGCTGCCGAGACCGCCGCCGTGCGGTGCACCACCAGCGCGTACGCCGTCAGCAGCACCGCGGCCGGGCCGGCCGGGGCGGCCCAGGCGACGGGGGCGGCCAGCGCGGTGGCCAGGGCGACGCCGGCCAGCGCCGGGCCGGGCATCCGCCGGCGGTAGAGCAGCGCGACCACGGCGACCACGGCGACGGCGCAGACCCCGGGCGCCAGCCGCGGGTCCGGCCGGGCGGCGAGCCACCACAGCGCCTGCGACACCGCCACGACGCCGGGCACCCAGGCGTCGCCCAGGTCAGGGGCCCAACGTCGCATGCCCCGATGGTACGGGCCGCCCGGCCGGTGGGGACCCCCGCCGCGAGAGGGGGGTGGGGCGCGCGGAAGCCGTCCCGCGGCAGGACGCGCCCGCCCCGGAAACCGACCAGCATGATCTTCATGGTTCGTCCCCTTGTTCGCCGGAGCATCGGCGTCCTGCTGCTGCCGGTCGCCGTGGCCATCGCCGTGGCCGTGGGCGGCGCGGGCTTCGTCGCCACCGCGTTCGTCACCGCCTGGATACCGCTGCTCTGCGCGGTGGGGCTCGTGTTGTCGGGCACCGTCGCCCAGTTGCTCGCCCGGCCCGCGTTCGCGCTGCTCGGCGTACGACGCCGCAGCCGCGCCGCGACGCTGCTGGCCGTCTTCGTCACCGTCGCCGTCGCCGGGCTCGCCGCCGTGACCGTGTTCCGGCCCGGCCCGCGCCCGGCCGCCCCGCCCCCACCCGCCGGTGTCCGGTTCTGGGAGCTGCCCACCGGATCACGGATCGCGTACGTCCACGCCCCCGCCTCCGGCACGCCCCGCCCGACGCCCGTGCTCTTCCTGCACGGCGGCCCCGGCACCCCGGGCGAGGGAGTGCCCGCCGTCGGTGCCCTGCTCGCCGCCGACGGCTTCGAGGTCTACGCCTACGACCAGCTCGGCGCCGGCCGGTCCACCCGGCTCGCCGACGTCACCGGCTACACCGTCGCCCGGCAGGTCGCCGACCTCGACGCGATCCGTGTCGAGCTGGGGGCCGAGCGCATCGTTCTCGTCGGGCAGTCGTGGGGCGGGTCGCTCGCGGCGCAGTATCTCGCGGCCCATCCGCAGCACGTCGCCCGGGCCGTGTTCACCTCGCCCGGCCCGATCTGGGCGGGTGCCTACCGGGACGGCGGAGGCGGCGACCCCTGGGCCCGGATGACCGCCGAGCAGCGTCGGCAGCGTGACGAGCTGTTCGCCTCGCCGCGGGTCGTCGCCCAGGCGGTCCTGCAACACGTCAACCCGAACGCGGCGCACGCGCTCGTCGGCGACGACGAGGCGGACGCGCTGATGCACGCCGTCGCCGTGCTCGGCAAGGACACCACCCGCTGCCCCGGTTCGGCACCCGCCGAGGTACACGACAACCACCAGGGCTTCTACGTCAACCAACTGACGGTCGAGGACTTCGCCCGCATCCCCGACCCGCGGCCCGCGCTCCGGCAGGCCCGCGTGCCGGCGCTGGTCCTGCGCGGCGAGTGCGACTTCGTCCCGTGGGAGGAAACGGACGAATACCGGCGTACGCTGCCGCAGGCCACCCTGGTCTACCTGCCGCGCACGGGACACGACATCGCCTCCGGCCAGCGGGAGGCGTACGACGCGCTGCTCCGCGCGTTCCTGCGCGACGAGCCGCTGCCGCTGCCGCCCTACACCTCGGCCCGACCCCCGTCGTGAGTCGGGCCCGGCGGCGATCGCTCCAGCGCCGGCCCGGCCGCGGACTCGGCGGCAGGGGCGGGGGCGTCCGCGCACGCGGAGACCGCACCCACAGCCACCGCCACCTCGCCACGGTGCCCACGCCGCCGTGGCTTCGGATCTACTGTGTGTATTCGGCGTGCAGTTCGGCGTACGGGCGGCGTTGGTCGGGGTGGCGTCGGGTTCTGCCCATGCCGATCTCGGCGCAGCAGTGCGTCGTGGGGTTGCGGGCGCGGTGTGCCGGGCACTCCTCGGCCAGGGCGCGGACCTGGTCGGCTTGCAGCTCGAACGCCTCGCGGCTGCCGGTGAGCACCAGTGTCTCGGCGGCGATGTCCCACCGCAGGTGGTCGTGGAACTCCTGGTGCCAGGGCCTTCGGTGGTCGGCGGCAGGCCGTGGCGGCCATGCTCGGCCGGGTAGCACGACGGTGTGCGGCCTGCCGGCCCCGAGCCGGGAGCGGACCTGTTTCCACCGTGACGGCGGGAACGCGAGGCGGTGGTGCAGCAGCACCATGTCGAGCGGGCGTCCCCAGGCATGGACGGTCGGCAGTTCCGCGCGTCGCAGGGGGAGGTAGATGATCGTGTGTGGCGACCGGGCGGCCAGGCCCCACGCCTGGGCGAACATCACCGCGGTTTCCTTGTCGAGGCAGAACTGGGCTCCGAGACGGCCCTCGTAGAGACCGGCGAACCTCGGTGGCCTCGCCGGCTGCAGGACCCGGTACCGGTGGTGTCCGAGCTGCACCGTGCTGATCGTCACCGGCCACCTGCGCCCGCCCAGCCCCTGCGCCACTCCAGCCACACCCCCTCGACCAACCGCCGGTCCACCCCTCAAGTGCGGGCATTGTCGCCGGGGCCCGCGTGACGGGGCGACAGAGTTTCCGATCGTCGCCTGACCGACTTCGGCCCTGGGCGTCCGCGGCCAGCCCACCCCCAGCGTCGTCGCGGGGACGACCAACGGTGTCGTCGTTGTCTGTACGGTGTAGACGAACGGTCGACCTGGCCCACGTCAGCCGTCGACCTGCGGGCCGGCGTCGGGACTCCGGTGTCGTCAGGTGAATCGGTGAACTCCGATTATAGTGGCGGCGGTCACGTCACTGTGGTGGTGGGAAGGGCGGCGATGGAACGGCCGGAGTGGGCGCCAGCGGATGTTGATCTCAGCCGGCCGAGCGTGGCGCGAGCCTACGACTACTGGCTCGGCGGCTCGCACAACTTCGAGGTCGACCGGGAGTTCGCCCGCCAGGCGATGGCGGCGGTGCCGGACCTTCGCCTGGTCGCGCGGGCGAACCGCGAGTTCCTGCATCGCGCGGTGCGGTTCATGCTCGACGAAGGGATTCGGCAGTTCCTGGACATCGGGTCCGGTATTCCGACGGTGGGCAACGTGCACGAGATCGCCCAGCAGGTGGACCCGCACACCCGCGTGGTCTATGTGGACATCGATCCGGTGGCGGTGACGCACAGCACCCACATCCTCGCCGGCCAGCCGAACGCGGTCGCGCTGCTCGAAGACCTGCGCCGCCCGGAGGCCATCCTGGGCCACCCGGAGGCCCGCCGGCTGCTGGATCTCGACCAGCCGGTCGGCCTGCTGCTCGTCTCGGTCGTGCACGCTGTCCCCGACCACGACGACCCGTACGGGCTGATCAGGCGGCTGTGGACGGCGCTGGCCCCGGGTAGCTGCGTGGCGATCAGCCACGTCACCACCGACAGCCGGCCGGACGAGATGGGCGAGGGCACCCGGCTCAGCGCCCGGACGAACACCCCGGTCACCGCCCGCAGCCGCGCCCAGGTGGAAGACCTCTTCGCCGGCCTGGACCTGGTGGAACCCGGCGTGGTGTGGTCCCCGCTGTGGCGTCCCGAGTCACCGACCGATGTCGGGGAGCACCCGGAGCGGATGAGTTTCTACGTCGGAGTCGGACGCCGCAGGTGAGTGGTCGGTCCGACGCCGACGGGGTCGACGACCGGCGCTGCCCGGGCGTCGAGGAGTTCGTCACGGCGTGGGCTGCGGCCCTGCACCGGGCCCACTACGTGCCGATCAGCGCCGAGCAGCGGCATCGCATCGTGACCGGACTGGCGGGCCGCCTGGTCAGCGCGGTCCTCGCCGATTCGGCCGAGCCCGGCGACGGCCAGCGCATCGGCGCCGATCTGGTGGCGGCCGGCTTCGGGTCGCCGGAAGCGCTCGGTGGGACGATCGCGGTCATCGGCTCCCGGCTCCTCGACGACTTGGGCATCGCCGCCGACCCCACCCGTGCCGACCGGCTGAACGGCCTGCTGGCAGAGCTCGCGGCGGGCTTCGCGTCGGCCGCGCACGACCGCAGCCTGAGAGCCCAGGACGCGGTCCGGCTGGCCGCACTGGCCGCCCGCAACCAGGCCGAGGAGGCGTTACGGGTCAGCGAGGCCAGGTTCCGCCGCTTTGCCACCCACGACCAGTTGACCGGGCTGCCCAACCTGACGTTGTTCACCGAACAGTTGGGGCGGCTGTCCGCCGCCGAGGTGCCGATCGACCGGGTCGGCGTCTGCTGCCTCGACGTCGACGACTTCGCGGCGGTCAACGACGTGCTCGGGCATCAGGTGGGTGACCTGCTGCTCCGCGAGATCGCCGATCGGCTCGCCGCGCTCACCGACCGGCGGATCGACCTGGTGGCGCGGCTGGACAGCGACCGGTTCGCGATCCTGGTCCGCGACACCACCTGCGCCGAGGACACTATCAAGATCGCCGATCAGGCGCTCGCCGCGCTCGCCGCCCCGTTCCGCGTCAACGGCACCGAGGTTCCCTTGACGGCGAGCGCGGGCGTGGCCGAGGGCACCGTCGCCGACGGTGGCGCCGCGACCCTGATGCGCGCCAGCGAGATCGCCCTGCACTGGGCCAAGGCGGACGGGAAGGCCACCCTGCGCCAGTTCGACCAGGACCGCAGCGACGCCGACGCCGCGCGTTACCGGCTGTCGGCGGCCATGCCGGCGGCGCTGCGGCGGGGTGAGTTCACCGCCGTCTACCAGCCCATCGCCGCTCTGCGGTCCGGGCGGCTGGCGGGGGTGGAGGCGCTGGCCCGCTGGCGGCACCCTCAGCTTGGCCTGCTGACCGCCGCCCGGTTCATCGAACTCGCCGAACGAACCGGCCTCGTGGTGGCGCTCGGCGGTCAACTGCTGGAGCAGGCGTGCCGGCAGGCCAGCCGTTGGCAGCGGATCCAACCCGGCCTGTACGTGAGCGTGAACGTGTCGGTGCGCCAGCTCCACCAGGACGGCCTGGCCGGGGCGGTGGCGCAGATCCTCGACCGGACGGGCCTGCCGCCGCACCTGCTTCAGCTGGAAGTCACCGAGCAGGCCGTGATCGACCTGACCGGCGTGGTGACGGAGACCCTGGCCGCGCTGATGAAGATCGGCGTCCGGATCGTCATCGACGACTTCGGCATCGGCTATGCGAACCTGGCCAATCTCCGCTCCCTCCCCCTGCACGGCCTCAAACTCGACGCCAGCCTGACCCGTCCGTCGGCGCGGCGGGCCAGCCGGCCGGGGAGCGACCGCCCCGGCGCGGACGACGACTTCCTCAGCACCGTCGTGTCGCTCGGGCACAAGCTCGGCCTCGTCGTGACCGCCGAGGGCATCGAGACCGCCGCGCAGGCCCACCGGCTGACCGCGACCGGTTGCGACAACGGGCAGGGCTGGCACTTCGGCCGGCCGGTGCCGCCCGACGAGATCACCGCCAGCATCGTCGCTCAGCAGCACCGCGACGCCGTGCCACACGACACCGAGCTGCCGGCGTTCCCGGTCTAGCGGCGTCGACGCCGTCTGGCCAACCGGTCCGGGTCGGAGGTCGCGCTTGCCGCGATCGCATCCCTGCTGTGGCCGGCCGCCGAAGGCCCGGTGACCCGGCGTCACCCGCCCGCCGTCAGAACCCGGGGTCGGCGGCGAAACCTCTCGGGGCTGGCAACTCGCGTCCGTTGCGCTTCGCGACCGTCCACAAGTACGGTCCGGCGTTTTCGCCCTCCTCGTCGATGTAATCGTTGAGCAGGGTGCCGTCGGGGTCCAGGGCGTCGTACCGCTCCCACTGCTCGGTGCAGAAGAGGAATGCCGGCAGCAGGCCCGGCGTCTCCGGCTCCTGGCCGCTGTCCGCGATCGCCGCCAGCGCCTCGGGGTAGCCGTCGGTGACGAGCAGGCACAACTGTTCGCGGCCCGGGCCGGGACCCAGGGTACGTAGCCACCGGCGGTATCCCTCGGCCGCCGGTGCCGGGAACGCCTGGCCGTCGAGGCGCACCAACTCTGTCACCAGGGATGCGGGGTCGTAGCTGTCGAGCAGGTCGAAACGCCTCTTCAGGATCGCCACGACGGCGAGCCCGGTGTGCCACCTGCCCAGCGGCGCGGGCTGGCACAGGTGGGCGTTGGCCAGCGCGAGATCGAGCACCGCGCGGGCCTCCAGCTTTCCGTCCACGGGTACGCGCGACGGGCTCATCGCGCTTCTCAGCGCGTCCTCGAAGTCACCGAGGAGGACCGGGTGGTCGGTGACGCGCAGGAGGTCGGCCATCGCCCGGCGCAGTTCGGGATCGGCGGACTTGAGGGCGGCCGACAGCACCCGGCTGCCGTTCGGTGGTGCGGTGACCAGCCGTACCCGTGGTTCGTGCGGGCAGTCCGGCGCGGGCGCGAGCAGGAACCGCCACGCCGGCCCCGGAGTGGCGGTCAGGGCGTCCCAGACGCGGTTGGTCACCTCCTGGTCGCTGCCCCAGGCCCGGGCCAGGGCCTCCTCGGCCATCGCCGCGACCCGCTCGTCCCGTGCACCCGTCATCAACCGGGCCACCGCAGCGACGTCGCCGGCGGATGGGCGCCTCAGCCGTCCGCAGAGAACTCGGGCGGCGAGCCGCGCCGACGGGCCGGCGCCGCTGACCGCGATCTGCTCCAGCATTTCCCCATCATCGGGTTCACCTTCGATCCGTGGGGTCCTACGGAAAGTCAGGAGTCGATGGCGGTTGGTGCCGGAGCCGAACAGGGGGCGCGAAACTGGCCCGTGTCGGCGCGTAGGGCTCCGGGTGGAGCACCCGCGCGACCATACTCCGGCTGAGGCATGATGCCCGACGTTCTGCTGAGTCAAGGAGCGAGTGAAGATGGCCAGAGTTGTCATGCAGGCCGTGGTTTCGGTGGACGGCTACATCGCCTCTCCGGACGACACGGTCGGGCCGCTGTTCGACTGGTACGGCAACGGGGACGTCACGGTCCAGGCCAACGAGAAGTGGACGTTCCACGTCAGCCGCGCCTCCGCCGGCTACGTGAAGCCCTTCTGGGACGCCGTCAGGGTGACGGTGATAGGCCGCCACCTGTTCGACACCACCGACGGCTGGGCGGGCGTGCCCGCCGCCGGGGACGCGCTCGTCGTCGTCACCCACCGGCCGCTGCCCGAGGAGTGGCTCACCAGGTTTCCCGACGCGCCGTTCCACACCGCCGACTCGGTCGAGGCCGGCATCGCCCTCGCCAAGGAGCTCGCCGGTGCCGGCCTGGTCTGCGTGACCGCAGGCGACGTCGGCGGACAGGCGTTTGCGGCCGGCCTTGTCGACGAGGTGGCGATGGACGTCGTCCCGGTGGTCATGGGCGAGGGAAAGCGGTTCTTCGGCAGCCACACCGGCACCGTCCTCCTCGACGACCCGGACACGGTGGTCCAGGGTGACCGCGTGCTGCACCTGCACTACACCGTCGACCGCGGCCGGAGCCAGGACTCCGTTCACCCATCGTGACCGCCCGCCGGCAGGATCGGGCAAGAATGCGCGCGGATCTCTCTACCCTGGGCGCGTGACGCGCGCTTCTATTGCGCTGACAGATCGTCCGTTGCCTATCCGCCGCTGCTGGCCAGCGACGTTCGATACTGACCCGGCCTGGGCGGGTGCGCCCGATGCTAACCCCTGCCCTCACCTGCTGACGGCGGCCCGAAGTGGCGGGTGAGCGCAGCGCGCAGCGTGCCGGCGTCGCCGGCGGACCAGGCGACGAAGCAGTCGGGGCGCACGAGCAACGCGGTCGCGGTCGTACCCTCCAGCGGGCCGGTGACCACGTCGATCCGGTCCCGCCACGGGGCGGCGGCCTCGGCGTAGGCCCCCGTGGGGTCCAGCAGCAGGGGCCGGGCGGCGCGGGTCAACTCGGCGAGGCGGGTCGGGCCGCGGTCACCGTGCACGACCACGTCCGGGGCGCAGCGGCCGGCCAGCGGGTCGGCGGGGTCGGCGGGGTAGCGGACGTCCGCGCCGGACATCAGCGCCGCGATGTGCCCGGTCACCTCCGGCATGCGTAGCAGCTCGGCGAAGAGTTCCCGCAGGCCGGTGATGTCGTCGCCGGGGCCGGTGAGCGCCGATTGCGCCTGGGTGGACATGACGACCCGTTCGGCGACGGGTCGACGCTCGGTCTCGTACGTGTCGAGCAGGTCCGGCGGCGCCCAGCCGCGTACCGTGGCGGCGAGCTTCCAGCCCAGGTTGACGGCGTCCTGCAGGCCCAGGTTGAGGCCGGGACCGCCGATGGCGGGATGCACGTGCGCGGCGTCGCCGACCAGGAGCACCCGGTCGGCGCGGTAGCGGGCGGCGATCCGGGTGTTGCGACCGGTCAGCCGCCGCAGCAGGCCGGGGCCGTCGGCGGGGCCGAGGGGGAGGTCCGCGCCGAGCACCCGCGCGACGCTGGCGCGAAGCTCCGCCAGGTCCATCGGGGTCGCGTCGCTCACCGGCGCGTCGGGCCACTCGGTCGTGCTCAGGATCGCCGGGCGGCCGGGGAACGGGCCCCAGGCGATCAGGCCGCGCGGGGTACGGGTGTGCTGGAACGGCGGCACGACGCCGTGGCCGGGGACGCGGAGGCCGCCGGTCACGGGGTCGAGGAAGGACGCGGGGACGGTCACGGTCGCGGCGCGGGAGACCGACCGGTCGTCGGTGACGCCGGGGAAGTCGATGCCAGCGAGGCGGCGCACCGTGCTGTGGCCACCGTCGGCGCCGACGAGGAAGCGGGCGGTGAGCTGCGTGCCGTCGGCAAGGCGGACCTCGACGGCGTCGGGGTGTTGACGGAGGTCGACGACCTCGCGGCCTCGGCGCAGGTCGACGCCGAGCTCGGCGGCCCGGGCGGCGAGGGTGGCCTCGAGCTGGGCCTGCGGCACACCGAGCACGTAGTGCGGGTTGTCCGCGAGCATCGTGAGGTCGAGCGGGAACGCGCCGAAGGTGAAGGCCGGCTGCGGGGACGGTGGGGTGCTCTCGCCGCTGAGCCGCGCGTAGAGGCCACGCCGGTCGAGCAGGCGGACGACCTGGCCGACGAGGCCGTTGGCGCGGGGCTCGCCTCCGGGCGTGGGATGGCGTTCCAGGACGACGGGACGGATGCCGGCGAGGGCCAGTTCGCAGGCGAGCATGAGGCCGTTGGGGCCGGCCCCGACGACGAGGACATCGATCATGATCGTGATCCCTCCGGGGTGTGCGTCCTCGCCACGGTGGGCGCGGCGCGCTGCCGGCCCGCCGCGGAGGTGTGACGCGACTGAAGGCGTGGGTGGGACGGTGGCCCGGGCGGGGGCCGGGTTCTAGCGGGGCGGCGCGGGAAGGCCGGCGGCGATCTGGGCGAAGGCGTCGGTGATGAGGCGCTCGATCGGGGTGGGCGGGTCGGCGCTGTCGAGATAGTGCTGCATGGCGACGGCGACGGCGGCGCTGGCGGCGGCCGCGACGAGCCTCGGGTACATGTCGGTGGCGAGGTCGGTGCCGGTGCGCTCGGCGACCGCGGCGGCCAGCCCGGCCTCGGCGATCGCGGCGGCCCGCAGTCGCTCGCCCTGTAGCGCCGGCTCGGCCAGCATGGTGCGTACGCCTGCCACCCACTGGGCGTGGGCGGGGGACGGCATCGCCTCGACCTCGGGGCCGGGCGTGAACTGCTCCAGCGCGGCTGCGGCGAGCGCCGCCCAGAGCGGCTCGTCGGCGGGGCGGTCGCGCAGCGCGGCGGCGGTGCGGAGGCTGCGGTCGAGATGGCGGCAGACGATCGCCTCCGCCTTGCTGGAGAAGTAGTTGTTGAAGGTGCGCGGGGAAACGCCGGCCGCCTCGGCGATGTCCTCGACGCGGACGTTGTCGTAGCCGCGTTCGGCGGTGAGGTGGATCGCCGCCCAGCTGAGCGCCGCCCGCGTCTCGGCCTTCTTGCGCTCCCGCAGCCCCGTCATGCGCACCACCCTAGCATTAGTTGCGTGGTACGCAAAAATGCGTGCTCCGCACGAACCTCGTGCTCCGCGGAAGCGCCGCCGCTCCACCGGGGCAGCGGCAGACAGCCAAGACTGGGGTCCCAGACCAGGGAAACCCCTGGTCCGTACGCGGTTCCCAGCGGCACACACTGCTCTTCGTCCGGCCGAGCAGCCGGGCGCTCCATCAGGGTGAATAGGGGTACGACATGAGGCGCAAGACCGTGCGGATCGACACCATCCCGGCCGACGGCGTGGAACTGGCCGACGAGCAGCTCGCCCGGATGCTGGGCGGCCTGCCGAGGCGGGACGCCGGGGGCTCGTCGAAGACCATCGACGACATTCCCAACGGCGGCCGGAACGACACCGACAGCGACTTCTGATCAGCCGCCGGCGTCGGCCCGCCCTGTTCCGGGCCGGCCGACGCCGGCCACCCCGCCCGGAGCGCCGATGATCCTCATCCTGACCGCCCCCGACGACGTGCACGCCGACGCGGCAGAGGTCGAGCTGCGCCGACGTGGGGCCGCCTGGGTCCGGTTCGACCCGGCTGACGTACCCGCGCGGGCGTCGCTGTCGGTTGCCGTCCGCGCCGGCCGGCTGACCCGCACCCTGGTCCGCGACGCTCCCCGGGACGGTGACCCTCCCGTCGGGGCCCGCCGGGACGCGGCCGGCCGTCAGGTCGTCGACCTCGACGCGGTGACCGCGATCTGGTTCCGCCGTCCCGGCGTCCCGGTGGCCCCCGACCACCTGCGCGAGCCGTACGCCCGCTATGTGGTCGAGGAGAGCCGGCAGTTCGTCGGCGACGTCTGGGAGACCTTCGACGTGCCGACGCTGCCGGCGCCCCGGCCGGTGGTGCTGCGGGCGCAGCAGAAGGTCCGCCAGCTCCAGCTCGCCCTTCGCCTCGGCTTCGACGTGCCGGCGACAGTGGTCGGCAACGACCCCGACGCCGTGCTTGACCTGTTCAGCGGCACCGGCGGCCGGATGATCGCCAAACAGGTCGGGCTCAGTGACATCGGCGACGAGTTGATGCGCTTCACCGAGCCGGTCAGCCATCGCGACATCGTGCACGCCGACGGGGTGCGACACTGCCCGTTCATCGCCCAGGCCACCGTGCCCAAGCTCGTCGAACTGCGGGTCACCGTCGTCGGCGAGCGGGTCTTCACCGCGGCGATCGACTCCCAGCGCTCCAACCACGCCCGCTACGACTGGCGGCGGCCGGACGGCCGGAACACGCCCATGAGCCCGTACGTCCTGCCGCCGGAGGTCGCCGCGCGGTGCGTGGCGCTGACCCGCCTGCTCGGCCTGCGCTACAGCGCCCTCGACCTCATCGTCACCCCCGACGGCCGGTACGTGTACATCGAGATCAATCCGACCGGTCAGTACCTGTGGGTCGAGGAGGAGACCGGGCTGCCCATCACGGCGGCCGTGGTCGACCTGCTCACCGACGCCGCCGTCACCGTTCCCACCCCCGGAGTCACGTCATGACCGGCCTTGATCCCGTCCTGCTCGATGAGGCCCTCGGGCTGGTACGGGAGTTGACCATCGGCCGGGCCAGCCTGCGCGAGGCCCACGACCGGCTCACGCCCCTGCGGCAGCGCTGGCCGGAAACCCAGCCCGCGTTCGTCCGGGACGAGGAGATCGCCGACGGGTCGGTCTGCTTCGACATGCTGCTGCGCGAGCCCGCCGGTACCGTCTCCATCGCCTTCAGCCCGACGCCGGCCCTGCCGTGGCCGCTGCGCGGCGCGGTCCGGCACTCCGAGCACCAACTCCTCCGGGTGGGCACCCGGACCCTGTACGTGGGCCAGGCGCTGACCGCGCTCGACTTCCTCTGGTACGACCACGACGTGCTCGCCCGGCTGGTGGACACCGCCCTGATCGCCACCGAGTTGGAGCTGCGTCCCATCGAGGTGTCCGAGGAGGAGCTGCAGGCGGCGGCGGACGCGTACCGCCGGGCGAAGGGCCTGCTCGACCCGGCGTCGACGGCCCGCTGGCTCGCGGAGCGCGGGCTGTCCGCCGGGGACTTCGCCGACCTGGTCGCCCACACGGTCGCCGTCGGCCGGCTCCGCGAGCAGGTGGTGGGCGACAGTCTGCCGAGCTGGTTCGAACGGCACCGGGAAGCGTTCGACACCCTCGTCGTCGCCTGGATCGCCGAGGGTCCGCACCCACACCCACACCCGGACCCCGGGCCCGACCCCGACGCGGCGCTCGCGGCGGTGGCCGCCGCGGTCCGCGCCGGCCGGGCCGCCGGGGTGCTGCGGCTGACCGCCGCCGAAGCGGCCCCCGAGGTACGCGACGCCACCGGCCCGGTGCCGACGGTGATCGCCGGGATGCCGGTGACGGCCGTGGTGACCGCCCGGGAGCCGGCCGAGCTGACCGCCGGCACCCGGCAACTGGTCGAGCGGGCCATGTTCGACGAGTGGCTGGCGCAGCGGCGGGCCAGCGTCGACATCGAGTGGTTCTGGCTGCCCCGTGACGTGACGAACCCGGGCGGGTGAGGGGCGGGCGCCTGAACCGGGACCGGCCGTACGGCGCAGCGCCGGCCGGTCCGGATCTCCGTCGGCCGGAGTCGTACCCCTGGTACAGACTGCGTGGCGTGGATCTGACGCTTGCCTTCGCCGCCCTGCTCGGGCGGTCCGACTTTCCCGTCGGCTCGTACGACGCCTACTACGGTGGCGACACCCTCGACGAGTTCCTGCTGCCGGCCTCCTGGCTCACCCCGGCGGCCCTCGCCTCGTCCGCCCCGGTCGCGTTGCCGGACGTCGACGCCTGCTTCCTCGACGACGACCATGCGGCGCTCGCCTGGGAGTTCGACCTGGCCAACTCGCTGTTCGCGGTCGAGTGGGCCGAGGACGTGCTGCCGGCGGGGTTCCTCGCCGACGTGCGGGCGGCCGATCCCGGCATGCTCGTGCGCGGCGTCGACCTGGGTGTGCTGCTTACCCGCCACGGCCTCGACCTGACGGCCGAGTCGGCGCAGCGGCTGAGCTACCGCATCTCGGCGCTGCTGCGCCTGGCCACGGACGGCACCCTCCACGACGCCATGCGCATGGCGACGTTCACGCACCGCCTGCCGGTGCTGGCCGAGCTCGACTCGGAGGACGGGCGGCAGGTCGAGCAGCGCTGGGAGGAGGCGCTGGCCGGGGTCGAGCCGCCGCAGCTGCGTGACCACCTACGCCTGCACTGCCTGGAGCCGTTCTGGTCGCGGGCGGCGGGTGCCCACTACCTGGGCGCGGACGTGTGGCCGACCGGCACCTCGGGCCTCGACGGTCGACGCAAGCTGCTGGCGGGCTGGGAGTTCGGCGAGTCCCAGTCGGGGGTGGCAGTGGTCGCCTGATCAAGTCCACGTCCCGCCCCGGTCCCGCGCTGGTTGCGCTGTGATGCCCGGCCGGAGCTGGCAGAATGGTGCCCAGGGAACCGGGGCGGGGAGTGGTCATGAGCGACTGGAACGAGAAGGTCATCGCCGAGTTCCGCGCCAACGGTGGGCGGGTGGGCGGCCAGTTCGCCGGCGCCCCGCTGCTGCTGTTGCACACCGTCGGCGCCAGGAGCGGCCAGGCTCGCGTGAACCCGATGATGTACCAGAAGGTGGACGGCGGCTACGCCGTGTTCGCGTCCAAGGCCGGCGCGCCCACGAATCCCGACTGGTACCACAACGTGCTCGCCCATCCGCGGGTGCGCGCGGAGATCGGCACGGAGACGGTCGAGCTGGTCGCCAGGGTCGCCGTCGGGGACGAGCGGGAACGGATCTGGAGCGCGCAGAAGGCCGCGTATCCGGGCTTCGCCGACTACGAGCGGAAGACCGCCCGCCAGATTCCCGTTGTCGTGCTGGAACCCGCGTCGTAGCCGGTGTCGGTGTGCTGACATGCCGGGTCAGCCCTTCACCGCGCCTGCCGTGAGCCCCTCGGTCAGGAAGCGCTGCCCGAAGGCATACATGATCACCACGGGGATGCTGACGAGCAGCGACGCCGCCGCGAGCTGCCCCTGCGGCACCACGTCCCCCGTGATCATCGACTGCATGCCCACGGGGAGCGTCTTGTACTCGTCCTTCGTGATGAACACGAAGGCGAAGAGGAACTCGTTCCACGCGTTGGTCAGGGTGAACAGCGCGACCGCCAGCAGCCCCGGCTTGGCCAGGGGCAGCACCACCCGGCCGAACGCCTGGAGGCGGGTGCAGCCGTCGACCAGCGCGGCCTCCTCCAACTCGACGGGGATCGACGCGAAGTATCCCGTCAGCAGCCAGGTGGCGAACGGAAGCGTGAACGTCGGGTACGTCACCACCAGGGACCACAACGAGTCGGTGAGCCGTACCCCGATGAGCAGCTGGTAGAGCGGGATGAACAGCAGCGCGCCCGGCATGACGTAGGTGATCAGCACCGTGACGGTGAAGCTCTGCGCCCCGCGGAAGCGCAGCCGGGCCAGCGCGTAGCCCGCGAGGGCGGCGCAGACCAGCGCCACCACGGTGGACGCCACGGACACCAGCACCGTGTTGAGGTACCAGCGGCCGAAGGGCTTGGTGGCGAAGAGGTCGGTGAACTGCTGCAGGCTCCACGGCGTCGGCCACAGGTCGTGGACGCGCATGACGATCTGACCCTCGGACTTGAAGGCCGTGACGGCGATCCAGTACAGCGGGGCCAGGACGAAGGCGAGCAACAGGGCCAGGGCGATGCCGGACGCCAGCCCGGACACCAGTGACGACGACCGGCGACTTCCCCGCGCCCCGAGCGCCGAGACCACCCGGCCGACCGCCGCCGCGACCAGCAGGAGCACCCCGAGGACCAGCGCCGCCTTCCAGGCGATGTGGGGCGACGCCCAGACCAGCAGGCCGGCGACCGCCGCGGCGACCGCCCACGGCAGGGCCCTGCGCAGGGTACGGGCCCGCTGCGTGGCCCGCGCCGCGCGGGCCCGGCGGGGCGGCTCGGTGCCGATGTCCCGGCGCAACAGCCGGACCAGCACGAACACCAGGCCGCCGATGACCGGCAGCATCACGAGCGTGACCGCCGCCCCCGCGCCGTACTGCAGTTGCAGGATCGCCTTCGAGTAGGCGACCAGCACGTACGGCGTCGTCGCGTTGCCGGGGCCGCCCTGCGTCAGCAACCAGATGAGATCGAAGTTGTTGAACGTCCAGATCGACGACAGGGTCACCGTGACGGTGATCACGTGCCGCAGCCCGGGCAGCGTCACGTGGGCGAATCGCTGCCACGGCGAGGCGCCGTCAACGGTCGCCGCTTCGTACAGGTCCGCCGGGATGGCCTTCAGGCCCGCGAGAAACGCGACGGTGAAGAACGGCACGCCCTTCCACACGTTGACTCCGATCACCGATGGCATGGCCAGCGACGCCTCGGACAGCCAGCCCGCGGGCCAGGCTTCGACCAGGTGCGCCCTGGCCAGCAACGGCCCGATGCCCGAATCGGTGAGCAGAATGTTGACGCTGCCGAAGATCGGGTCGAGCAGCGAGCGCCAACTGAACGCCGTGACCACCGTCGGCACCACCCACGGCAACAGGAGGAGCCCGGCCAACACGGCCCGGCCGCGGCGCAGGTGGTGCAGCAGCAGGGCCGCGGACAGCCCCAGCACCACCTTGAACACCTCGGCGTAGGCGGTGAAGACGAACGAGTTCACCACGCCCGTGCGGAACTGCTCGTCGTCGACGAGTGCCGCGTAGTTCGCCAGGCCGACGAACACGCTGTGCTGCCCGTGCCGTTCCGTCGTGCTGGTGACGATCGACCAGGCGATCGGCACGAGCACGAGGCTGCCGACCAGCACGGCCATGGGCGTCAGGAACAGCGCCGCCAGCCGCCAGTCGCGACCCAGCCGCCGCTGGGTCGCGGTGAGGGAGCCGGACCCCGGCGGCGGGGATGACGCCGCCGCCGGGGCCGATGCCGGACGGGTCGACGTCACTGCGGCAGCCCCTGCTGGGTGAAGATCTGCACCATCTTGGCGTGGGCGGCCTGCACGGCCTGTGCCGGCGGCGTGCCCTGGATGACCTGCTGCATCATGTCGGTGAGGACGTAGGCCCCGATGGCGGCCTGCTGGCCCGCGCTGGCCTTTTGCGGGAAGTCCAGGCCGTTCTTCGTGGACAGCGGCAGCGTCTGCTGGGTGATCTTGCGCATGACAGGGAACGCCGGGTCGCCGCTGGTGAAGAACGGGTCGGCATCCCACACCTTGTCCCAGGCGGGCAGCGCCAGGCCGGGTGCCTCCTTCGCGACCCCGAGCAGTGCGGGCGCGGTGACCAGGTACTGCGCCAGGAGCTTGGCGAGCGCGGCGTTCTTGGCGCCCTTGAAGACGACGAATGCCTGGGACTGGCCGAGCAGCAGCGACTTGTCGGTGGCGGGCCCGGTGCAGTCGGCGAAGACGTGGGTGTTGGCGTAGACGGGGTTCTTCTTCGTCTTGGAGTCCGCGTAGACGCTCAACTGGTTGCGGGTGTAGCCGAGGATCCCGGCGAGCCAGTTCTCGTTGTTGCTGGAGTCGGTCCAGGCGGCCACCCCCGGCGGCAGCATCGGCTTGAACCGGGGGTTGGTGTAGATGTCGCCGAGGAAGGTCACCGCCTGCACCGTCTCGGGAGAGTCGAACGTGACCTTCCTGCCGTCGTTGGAGGCGATCGCCCCGCCGTAGGAGTTGATCAGCGCCTCGATCATGCCGTTGGCGTCACCGGACCGGTTCACGGTCATGCCCCACCCGAACCGGCGCTTGGCCGGATCGGAGATCGCCAAACACAGGTCCCGCAGCTCCTCCCAGGTGTAGACGTCCTTGGGGGAGATGCCCCGGTCCTGCATCCAGTCCTTGCGCAGGAACGACCCGATGCCGATGAAGTGGTAGGGGATGGCGAACCATCTGCCGTCGAAGACGCAGTAGTTCTTGGACTCGGCGGTGGGCTCGCCGTACTTCGCCGTCAGCGCCTCGACGACGTCCGTCACGTCCTCCAGGTCGCCCAGCGCCTGGAACTGCGCGACGAACCGCGAGTCGGTCATGAACGCGAGGTCACGCGCCACGCCACCCTTGACCTCGGCGTCGATCTTGGCCACCGCGTCGCCTGCGTCGGCCTGTACGAGGCTGTTTCCGATCTTCGTGCCGGTCGCGTCGGCGAAGCTCTTGATCGAGCTGTCGAGCGCCGCGTTGGCCGCCTCCGAGTACAGCTTCTGCGACAGCATCCCCATGGAGGAGCCCCGCAACGCTGCCGCAGCGTCGATCAGCTCCTTCGGGACCTCGGCCTGCACCCGGGGCGTCGACGGCGACGTGTCCCCGCACGCGGCCAGGCCGGCCGCGCCGAGCAGCCCCACCCCCATTCCCAGAAAGCCGCGTCGGGTACGTAACGGGTTGTCCTCCATGGCCTGTCGCCTCCTCTGCCTCGCCGCTGCATACCGAAGGCGGCCGAGATGCCTGCCGCCCCCCGGGCACCCGTGATCCGCGCGAAGGCGCTTGCCCGGGTCTGGTGGTCGCAGCCGGCGTCTGCCGCGCGGTCGTTCGAAAAAAGTCGCCCCGGTGACGCGGTGGCCCTCCCGACCTGTTCCGGGACACGCGCCGCTGGCCCGACACGTCGGCTGGCCGGCGGTGCGCTCACTTTACCCATTTCGGAAAGTCGCGCCTAGGGGTGGAGCGATTTCCGGCAACCCGATCGCCATCCGCGACGACCAATGCCTTCGATCAAGCTGCCGGTTCGCGGGTCGGGGCGTACCCATTGATGGTAGTCATGCTGGTCATCGCGGGTTCCGAGGTGGATTCGGCGGGCCGCCGCCCTGTCCGCGGTCGGCGGCTGGCGTTCCTCGGCCGGGTTGGCGGGGGTGCGCCAAGTGAACGTCTTCGATGCCTTGACACCCTGGATGAGATCGCTAACATTGGGCTGCAACGCGTAGTTAACGGCCAGAAAACATGCTGCCTGTAGCGTTCCCGGAGGGCGTCGTGACCGTCGTTCCACGCCGAGCAGCACGGGTGATCGGCCATTTCCTGACCAGGATCACGTCGCCCGGCAATCACGCATCAGTTTCCTCGCGCCGGGGCCGGTCGTCACGTCGATTGCCGATCGCGCTGGTGACCGCGATGACGGCGGTGGCCGGCGGCGTCGTTGTCATGTCGGCTCCGGCCGCCGCCGCCACCAATCAGTTCCGGGGCATGAACTGGGCCGTGCTGGGCGACAACTTCAGCACCGGCCCTCTCGTCGTGCAGGGCCTGAGCTCGTCCGACAGCAACGCGACGGTGCGGGCCAAGGCCAATGCCCTCTACGACGACATGGCCTCCACCATGGGGGTCAACACCGTCCGGCTGCCCGTCAACACCCACACGGTGGGCACGGCGTGGTGGGAGGCGTATCGGGGCGCCATCGACGCCGCCACCGCCCGCGGATTCAAGGTCATCCTGGCCTACTGGGAGGACGGCGCCGCCTCCGGTGGCAGGATCACGAACCTCGCCGCGTGGAACGCGATGTGGTCCACCGTGACCAACACGTACGGCACGAACCCCGACGTCTACTTCGAGCCGATGAACGAGCCGCACGGCTACAGCTCGGCGGAGTGGCGCAACGTCGCGGCCAACTGGCTGAGCTACCACACCTCGGCGGTGCCCGGCCGGGTGCTCATCGGCGGCACCGGCTTCAGCCAGGACCTGCGGGACATCTGCGCCGACAGCCGCTTCAACGCGACGCTGCTGTCGTTCCACTACTACGCCTTCTTCTACGGCGAGATGACCTACGACGCCTTCCGGAGCCACATCCAGGCGCGGCTCGGCAACTGCGCCTCCCGCGCGGTCGCCACCGAGTTCGGCGCGCCCATGAACGACGGCCGCAACTACGCCGACCCGAACAGCACCGACAACTTCGTGCGCTACATCCGCGCCATGGCCCAGGTCATGCGCGACAACCAGATGGGCGGCACCTACTGGCCCGCCCTCGGCGGCAAGCCCGGCAGCATCGGCTACGACTGGTACTCGATGTTCTCGTTCAGCGGCAGCGGCACCGACCTCAACCTGACCGTCCGCAACCCCTCCGGCGCCGACCGGATCCGCTACGGGTGGGGCGACGCCATCGGCGGCGAACCCACGACGCCTCCACCGACCACGGGGACGTTCTACCGGATCACTGTGCGGCACAGCGGCAAGGCCATGGACGTCCAGCAACCGAACACCGACAACGGCGCGCGCGTCGGCCAGTACACCTACGGCGGCAACGCCTGGCAGCAGTGGCAGTTCGCCGACGCCGGCAGCGGCTACTGGCGCATCGTCAGCCGGCACAGCGGGAAGTGCCTCGACGTGGTGAGCGCGTCCACCGCCGACGGCGCCGAGCTCATCCAGTACACCTGTGGCAGCGGCGCCAACCAGCAGTTCCAGTTGGTCGTCAACGGCAGCTACTTCCAGCTCCGGGCCCGGCACAGCGGCAAGTGCGTGGACGTGCCCGCCGCGTCGACCGCGGACGGCGTGGTCCTCAAGCAGTACGCGTGCAACACCGGCGCCAACCAGCAGTGGTCGCGCGTGGCGGTCTGACGACCGGTCGGGCGTCCCGTCGCCGGGGCGTAGCCCCCTCGTGCGCGGGCCGACCGCCCCGGCCGCTCACCTGTCCTGGACCAGCGCGTACGTGGTCGTCGGCCTCGTCTCGCTGAGCTGGGTGCTGTTGCAGTTGCACCTGTACCGACGGGCCGATTCCCGGGCCCGGAGTGCGGCCCACCCGATGGACGGGTGACCGCCGGCCGACCGTGCTCCGCGCCGATCAGGCGCAGCCGCGATATTGCAGCGAGGCGTCCTTCATGTACGCCCACAGCGCCAGGCCGTTCCAGTAGTCGTAGGTCAGCGTCCAGCCGTTGGCGGTGTTGCCCGTCGGGCCGGTCACGACCTGTCCGTACCGGCGGGTGCCGTACAGGGTCGCCTCGTTGGGCTCGGTGTACATGCCGGCGTAGTCCCACACCACCGTGAAGCTGCTGGTGGTGCATGCCGCCTGCGCGGCACCGACCGGCACGGTGGTGGCCAGCGTCGTCGCCGCCACGCAGGCCGCCGCGGTGCGCAGCAGGCGTCGTCGAACGGTCATCGCGTCCTCCACGGGATCGTCGGGGATGGATCTGCCTCCGGCAGGCTACCGCGTGGGCGCGCCGCCTGCTGTCTCGCCGGCCGGGTTGAACTGACGAACGTCGATGTTGCCGGAACGGGTGTGGCGTGCTGGAATGGATCAGATCGCCGCAGCGCGGGGGCAACCGCGTTGGGAACGGTGAGCACGGGAGCAGGGCCAGCGCCGGCAGCGCACCGCCTCGGCGGGCGCGCGCCGCAGCACCGAAACGATTCCGCGACGACGGGCACGCGTCCCGTCGTCCGTGCCCTGTCCCGCGACAACCGAGACGTCCGGCCTCCGAGCCGCCGGACGTCATGGAGGATGACCATGCGCAGTTTCCTCGCGGTGCTCACCGCCGCCCTGCTCCTCGGCGGCGCAGCCGGCAGCGTCCCGGCCGGTGCGTCGGATGCCTCCCCACGGTCGTGCGGCCGTGGCCTGCTCTTCTGCGAAGACTTCGAGCGGCTGCCCCCCGGCGGGCCCAGCACGCTGGACTGGGGCGTCGACACGCGCAACGGCACGCTCACCGTCGAGCGCGCCCGCCACGGCAACAAGGCGCTGCACGTCCACACCGTCGACAACGGTCGCGCCTTCCTGCGCGTCGACGACTTCGCCGCGCCGGGCAACCGCTTCTTCGGCCGCATGCGCCTGCGCGTCGACGCCTTCCCGACCGCCCCCGACTGGGCGCACTTCACGCTGGTGGAGGCGACCGGCACGGGCAGCTCGGAGGTCGTACGCCCGGTCGGCGGCCAGTACGCCCCCACGGTCCCCGGAACCTTCTGGGGCGTGGGCGCCGACGGCGGCCCGACCGGCGACTGGACCAACTGGCGGGAGTCGGCCCCGGTCGTCGAGGACACCTGGCAGTGCTTCGAGTGGGAACTCGACTCGACGGACAACCGCGTCGCGGTGTGGATCGACGGCGTGGCGGACCCGGAGCTGACCGCCTCCACGACCGAGCACGGCGGCAACGACGTTCCCTTCGTCCTGCCGGCGGTCGACACGGTGAAGATCGGCTGGCAGCTCTACCAGGGCGGCACCACGCCGGGCGAGTTCGACCTCTGGATCGACGACATCGCGCTCTCCACCAAGCGGCTCGGCTGCTGAGCCGGTCGGGGGCACTATCGTTCTGGCGTGCACATCCGCTTTGACGTCCCCGCCGATCCCGGCTACCCGGGCCGCGTGGCCGCGACGCTCAGCCGGGTCCGGCTGCGGAAGTACGGTCAGGTCGGCGCGGTGCTGGTGGTGGTCGGGGCGGTCGGGTTCGCCGTCTCGCGGGGGTCCGCGCGGGGCGAGCAGTTCTCGTCGCTGTGGATGGCGATGGTCCTGGGTGGCCTGCTGTCGATGCTGTACGCGCCGTGGGTGCGGTGGCGGGCCCGGCGGCGGTCCGGCCGCTATGCCGTCGGGGGCGCCTACGACATCACCGACGACAACATCATGATGCGCAGCGGCTCGGAGTCCGGCGGGATCGCCTGGGACGGGGTCGACCAGGTGAAGGCCACCCCCGAGTTCTGGATCGTGTACGTCGGCCGGATGCCGGCGACCGTGATCCCGCGGGACCTGATGTCCGCCGAGGACGCCGAGACGCTGCGGGCCTTCATGGCCGCGCGCGGGCTGCTCGGCGATCGGTGACCCGCGGACCGGCGGTGCCGGCCGCAGGCCGCTTTTCATTCGATCTCCCTGAGGCTTGATCGAATTCGTCCGCAGGCGCGAGGAAGCAATTCGCCGGGAAATCATCAATAGATGATCATTGATATAGTGACCTATTGGTGCGATGCTGGTGGAAAGCGCTCTTAACCCTATATTGAGCGCCCTAGAAGGAGGATGTGCAGTGCTTCCACACCAGCCCGATCAATCCGGTCGCCGGTCCCCCTCGGCCGCCCGTCGATCCGTGCAGGCGCTCGTCGTGGTGCTCGCCATGCTGGCCGGCACGCTGGCCTGGGCCGGAGGGGCTCAGGCCCACGGCACCATCGTCAGCCCGGCGAGCCGCGCCTACCAGTGTTGGCAGACCTGGGGCAGCCACCACACGGACCCGGCCATGCAGCAGCAGGACCCCATGTGCTACCAGGCGTTCCAGGCCAACCCGGACACCATGTGGAACTGGATGAGCGCGCTCCGGGACGGCCTCGGGGGTCAGTTCCAGGCCAAGACCCCCGACGGGCAGCTGTGCAGCAACGCCCTCAGCAGGAACGACAGCCTGAACAAGCCCGGCCAGTGGAAGAAGACCAACGTCGGTCGCAACTTCTCGGTCCAGCTCTACGACCAGGCCAGCCACGGCGCTGACTACTTCCGGGTCTACGTCAGCAAGCAGGGGTTCAACCCCGCCACCCAGAGCCTCGGCTGGGGGAACCTCGACTTCATCACGCAGACCGGTCGCTACGCGCCGGCGCAGAACATCACGTTCAACATCTCGACCTCCGGCTACACCGGTCACCACATTCTCTTCGTCATCTGGCAGGCGTCCCACCTCGACCAGGCCTACATGTGGTGCAGCGACGTGAACTTCTCCTGATCGGCACGACCGCGACACCGGCACCGCTGCGGCCCGGCACCACACCTCGGGCCGCAGCGGTGCCGGTGCTGTGTGGCTCGTGGATGGCAGGTACGTCAATGTCTTGAGGCGGTGGGAGCGCTCCCGTAACATACCTGACGCGGCTGTTAACGGTCACATGACGAGACCACCACCAATTGCAAGCCGCCGTCCCATCAGGAGGATGCCTTATGGCAAGATCCAAAGCGACCAATGTCGGCGTGGTGTCGGCCGGCGTCGCGTTGCTGGCTTCGGCGGCGGTCGCGGTGGCGCTGCCCGCCAACGCCGCAGCCGCCGGCTGTTCGGTGAGCTACGCCGTGTCTTCGCAGTGGCAGGACGGATTCGGCGCCAGCGTGTCGATCACGAACCTGGGCGACCCGTTGAGCAGCTGGACGTTGACGTGGTCCTACGGCGCGGGCCAGCAGGTCACGCAGGCGTGGAACGCGACGGTCACCCAGAGCGGCGCCGCGGTCACCGCGAAGAACGTGAGCTACAACGGGTCGATCGCGACCAACGGCTCGGTGTCGTTCGGGTTCAACGGGTCGTGGTCGGGCAGCAACCCGGTGCCGACGAGCTTCGCCCTGAACGGCGTGACGTGCAACGGCGGCACGACGCCGACGACCCCGCCGACGGGGTCCCCGACCACCCCGCCTGCCACGACGCCGCCCCCCACGACGCCCCCGCCGACGACGCCGCCGCCTACCGGCACGTGCAACCTGCCGTCGACGTACCGGTGGTCGTCGACGGGCGCGCTGGCGCAGCCGAAGTCCGGCTGGGTCTCGCTGAAGGACTTCACCGTCGCGCCGTACAACGGCAAGCAGCTCGTCTACGCGACGACCCACGACTTCGGCACCAGGTGGGGCTCGATGAACTTCGGGCTGTTCACGAACTGGTCGGAGATGGCCAGCGCGAGCCAGAACACGATGTCCAACGCCACGGTCGCGCCCACGCTGTTCTACTTCGCGCCGAAGAACATCTGGGTGCTGGCCTACCAGTGGGGTGGTCCGGCGTTCTCCTACCGCACGTCGACCGACCCGACCAACCCCAACGGGTGGTCCGCCGCGCAGACGCTGTTCACGGGCAGCATCACCGGCTCCGGCACCGGGCCGATCGACCAGACCCTGATCGCCGACGACCGGAACATGTACCTGTTCTTCGCCGGTGACAACGGCAAGATCTACCGGGCCAGCATGCCGATCGGGAACTTCCCGGGCAGCTTCGGCTCGTCGTACACGACGATCATGAGCGACACGACGAACAACCTGTTCGAGGCGCCCCAGGTCTACAAGCTCCAGGGGCAGAACCGGTACCTGATGATCGTGGAGGCGATCGGCGCGCAGGGCCGCTACTTCCGCTCGTTCACGGCGACCAGCCTGGACGGGACCTGGACCCCGCAGGCCGCGACGGAGAGCAACCCGTTCGCCGGCAAGGCCAACAGCGGCGCGAGCTGGACCAACGACATCAGCCACGGCGAGCTGATCCGCACCAGCGCCGACCAGACGTTCACCGTCGACCCGTGCAACCTGCAACTGCTCTACCAGGGGCGTTCCCCCAGCTCGAACGGCGTCGACTACGGCCTGCTGCCGTACCGGCCGGGCCTGCTGACGCTGCAACGCTAGTGGCGTGAACTGGTGCGGGCGGGCTCGGTGCAACTGCCGGGCCCGCCCGCACCATGCCGCGGCGGGCGGACAGCGGCGGGGTCCTTCGGGCAGGATGGACGACCATGACCGTCATCGTCAGCGGACCGGAGGTCGACCGGGCCGGGGAGATCCTCACCCCCGACGCGCTCGACTTCGTCGCCGGCCTGCACCGCCGGTTCGCCGCCACCCGGGGCGAGCTGCTACGCCGCCGAGCCGAACGCCGCGCCGAGGTCGCCCGCACCGGGCGGCTCGACTTCCTGCCGGAGACGGCCGACGTCCGCTCCGGCGGCTGGCGGGTGCCCCCGCCCCCGGCCGACCTGACCGACCGGCGGGTCGAGATCACCGGCCCCACCGAACGCAAGATGATGATCAACGCGCTGAACTCCGGCGCGAAGGTGTGGCTGGCCGACCTGGAGGACGCCAACACGCCGCACTGGCACAACGTGGTGTCCGGCCAGGTCAACCTGCGCGACGCGGTCGCCGGCACGGCCACGTTCACCGCCGCCGACGGCCGGGAGTACGCGTTGCGCACCGACGCGCCGCGCGCCACGATCGTCGTCCGGCCCCGGGGCTGGCACCTCGACGAGCGGCACCTGCTGGTCGACGGGACACCGGCGGTGGGGGCGCTTGTCGACTTCGGCCTCTACTTCTTCCACAACGCGCGGGCGCTGCTGGCCGCCGGCTCCGGCCCGTACTTCTACCTGCCCAAGATGGAGAGCCACCGCGAGGCGCGGCTGTGGCACGAGGTCTTCACCGCCGCCGAGGAGCACCTGGGGCTGCCGGCCGGGACCATCCGGGCCACCGCGCTCATCGAGACCATCCCGGCGGCGTTCGAGATGGCCGAGATCCTCTACGAGCTGCGCGAACACGCGGCGGGGCTCAACGCGGGGCGCTGGGACTACCTGTTCAGCATCATCAAGTACTTCCGCGACGCCGGCCCGGCGTACGTCCTGCCCGACCGCGCTGCGCTGACCATGACCGCGCCGTTCATGCGCGCGTACACCGAGCAGTTGGTGCGGACCTGTCACGCGCACGGCGCGATGGCGATCGGCGGCATGGCGGCGTTCATCCCGTCGCGCCGCGACCCGGAGGTCAACGCGCGGGCGTTGGCCAGGGTCCGGGCCGACAAGCAGCGCGAGGCCGCCGACGGCTTCGACGGCTCCTGGGTCGCCCACCCGGATCTCGTCCCGGTCTGCCGGGAGGTGTTCGACGTGGTGCTCGGTGAGCGCCCCCACCAGCTCGACCGACGCCGCGACGAGGTGACGCCGGACGCCGCTGCCCTGATCGACCTGTCCGCCTCGGTCGCGCCCCCGACGGCCGCCGGGCTGCGCGCCAACGTCTCGGTGGCGCTGCGCTACCTGGCCGCCTGGCTGGCCGGCAGCGGCGCGGTCGCCATCGACAACCTGATGGAGGACGCGGCGACCGCCGAGATCTCCCGCTCCCAGGTCTGGCAGTGGGTGCACGGCGCGGTCGCCCTGGACACCGGCGAGCCCGTCACCCCGGAGCTGGTGCGACGGCTCGTCGACGCCGAACCGCTCGGCGGGCCGCACGCCGACGCGGCCCGGGCGCTCTTCGTCGAGGTGGCGTTGGCCGACGAGTTCGTGGACTTCCTCACGCTGCCCGCCTACCAGATGATCGACTGATGTTGGATCCGGCGGTCCTGCACCGGCTCGACGCCCTCCTCGCCGCCGACGACCGGCAGCGGGCCGCACGCTACCCGGGCCCCCCGCCGACGGGCCAGCCGGTGCACACGGTCTACGTGCCGGCCGACCGGTACGGCCCGCAGACCGTCGACGAGTGGCGGGCCGCCGCGCTCGCGGCGCTCGACCGGCATGGCCCGCCGCCCGGTGTGGCCGACGCGCTGGCCGCCCGGGTCCGGGCCAAGCTCGCCGCCGAGCCGATCGAGGACCTGCGGATCGACTTCGAGGACGGGTACGGCGTCCGGGGCGACGCCGAGGAGGACGCCGCCGTCCGGGCCGCCGCCACCGCGCTCGCCCGGGGGCCGGCGACCCGCCACGTCGGGCTGCGGATCAAGTCGCTGGAGCCGGCGACGCGCCGCCGGGCGGTACGCACGCTCGACCTCTTTCTCGACGTGCTGCTGGGCCACCGGGCCCTGCCCGACGGGTTCCGGGTGACCCTGCCGAAGGTGACGTCGCTGCCCCAGGTCGAGGCGATGGTGCGGCTCTGCGCCGAGCTGGAGGCGGCACACGGGCTGCCGCCCCTACGCTTCGAGATCCAGGTGGAGACCCCGCAGGCCGTGCTCGGCGCCGACGGCACCGCGACCGTCGCCCGGATGGTGCACGCCGCCGCCGGGCGCTGCGTCGGGCTGCACTACGGCACCTACGACTACTCCGCCGCGCTGGGTGTCGCCGCCGGCCAGCAGAGCCTGGAGCATCCGGTGGCCGACCACGCCAAGGCGGTGCTCCAGGTGGCGGCGGCCGGCACCGGGGTCGCGGTCAGCGACGGGTCGACCAACGTGCTGCCGACCGGCGACCGCGCGGCGGTGCACGCCGGCTGGGCGCTGCACCTGCGGCTGGTTCGCCGGTCCCTGGAACGTGGCCTCTACCAGGGCTGGGACCTGCACCCCGGGCAACTGCCCACCCGCTTCGCGGCGACGTTCGCCTTCTACCGGGACGGGCTGTCGGCGGCTGCCGACCGACTGCGGGCGTACCTCGACCGGGTCGACGGCGGCATCCTCGACGAGCCGGCCACCGCCCGGGCGCTCGCCGGGTTTTTGCTGCGCGGGCTCGACTGCGGGGCGCTGGACGACGCCGAGGTGGTCGGCCTGGCCGGCGTCGACCGTTCCCGCCTGCACGGGTTGGCGGTGACCGGCCGATGAGTCTGGGATGATGCGCCGGTCTGCCTACCGAATCACCTGATCACAAGGAGGCATCCGATGGCAAAGGTCATCTCCACGCTGTTCATCTCGGCCGACGGGGTGGCCGAGATCGATCCCGACTGGCACATGCCGTACTTCGACGAGAACATGGGACGCGCCGTCGGCGAGGACTACGACGCCGCCGACGTGCTGCTCATCGGCCGCGAGACCTACGACAGCTTCGCCGGGGCCTGGCCCGACCGCGAGGCCGCGGGCGGGGAGGACGCGCCGTTCGCCAAGCAGCTCGGGGACATGCGCAAGGTGGTCGTCTCGCGCCAGCCGCTGGAGTTCTCCTGGCGCAACTCGGAGCTGGTCGACGGGGATCTCCTCGATGCCGTCACCGCCCTCAAGGCCGACGCCGGCACCAGGGGCATTCTCATCCCCGGGTCGATCTCCGTGGTGCAGCAACTGCTCGCCGCAGGGCTGGTCGACGAGCTGCGCCTGCTGGTGCATCCGGTGGCGGCACGCAAGGGCCGCCGGCTGTTCGACGACGGGGACGTGGCGTACCACCTGCGGGTGACGGCGACGGAGGTGTTTCCGACGGGCGTGCTCCGCGTGATCTATGCCCCGACCACGGCGCCCGGGACGGTCGGCCACGACGAGCGATAGCGGAAGATGAGCGCAGGCACGGCCCTCTGGCACGCTTGTCTGCTTCGACGCCCACATATGGCCGGAAGGGCGTGCCTGCGCTATCTGCTAATCACACCGCCTTGCCGGAGCCGCGGCTAGCTGGCCACGTCGAGAATGAATCTCTCGTGGGCGCCGCCGCTGGGGCCGAACCTGGTGGCGTCTTCAAGGTATTGGCAGTTGACTATCCCGCCGCCCTGGTTGGTGGCGACGGTCACCTTGTCGGCGACCATACGCAAGAACACCCCCGGAAAGACCGTCGCCGACTCGAAGGAGAACGAGTCGCCCGACTGCGGGAAAAGCTTGAACCTCTCATGGGTGTCCGCGCCGAATTGGCAGTTGACCGTCCCGCCGCCGGCCCCTCCGGGCACCAACCCGGCCCCGTCCATGCGTAGGTACACGTTTGGCCAGGTCACCGACTCGAAGGAGAAAAAGCCGTCCGTCTGTCGGTGGAGCTTGTACTTCTCCAGCGGCCCCGCGCCGAATTGGCAGTTGACCGTCCCGCTGCCGGACCCGTTGAAGCTCGTCACCCCGGCACCATCCATGCGCAGATATACGTTTGGGAAGAACCATGACTTGATGGTGATCGGTGTGTTTCCGAGCGTGGCGAGATCCGCTAGTGACAACGGCATGACGTCCCTCTCCTTCTCTCTTTGGGGAATCCTCACCGTAGTCGGATCGTCACTGTCTGATAAGACCGCTGCTTGGCGCGGGGTGAACGTAGCGACGATGTTGGACGGATGCATCAGAACCGGAATCCGGGACTATGTCCGGATTGTCGTGACCGGAGAAGGCCGTGGCGGTCGGCCCACGGATCGCCGTTTCTTCGGCGGGACAGGCGATTTATGGCAGGCGGCTCGTCGGGGAGGGATCCGCCCGCCTGGTGTCCCGAGTTGTTAATTCGGCGGCAGCATGTGGCGAGGCTGTTGCGGATATCGTCGACGATTGCCAGGCAACCCCTACGACGACATTCTTCGTCGCGCCCACGGGATCAGACACGCATACTTCAGGACGCCAGGTGCCCGGCGGGAGGCGGCGCGCACCGGGCGGGATCAGCGGCCCCGGCGGCCCGGGTACGCCGGCCGAGTGGACCGGCCCGTGCCGCGCCCCGCAGCCGACCGCTCGGCCCGGGGCGGCTGCGGCGCGCGCCGCCGGTCGGCGAGGTTCCAGTGGGAACGCTCGTAGAGCGCGATCCCGGCGCAGACGGAGACGTTCAGCGACTCCGCGGCCGGGTTGATGGGGATCGACACCGAGTGGCTGGCGATGCTCTCGAAGGAGCGTGACGTGCCGTTCTTCTCGCTGCCGAGCAGCAGGGCGAGCTGCTCGTCGGCGTCGCGCAGGTCGCCGACCGCGAGGTCGCCCTCGGTGTCGAAGGCGATCAGGGGCACGCCGGTGCGCCGGAAGTGGGCGACCGCGTCGGCGCGCGACGCGAGCACGATCGGGAGCGAGAAGACGTAGCCCCGGCTGGCCCGGACCAGGCGTCGGTCCGCGATGGTGGTGAGGTCGCTGTCCACGAGGACGATGCCGCCGGCGCCGAGCGCGAAGGACGTGCGCACGATGGCGCCGATGTTGCCGACGATCTTCACGCCGTCCAGGACGATGATGTCGCCGTTCGTCCGGGCCAACTCGTCGAAGCTCCACGGCCTCGGGACCCGGGCGACGCCGAAAGCCTTGGGTTTCTTGTCCGTCTTGAACAGGTCGTTCATGATCGAAGCGCCGACCAGGCGGACCGGGATGTCCCGCTGCCGGCAGGCCGCGAGGACCTCGCCGGGGAGGGGGCTGGTCTCCACCCCGTAGACCTCGGTGAACTCCAGCCCCGCGCGGATGCACTCCACGAGCGGCTCGGCATCCTCGATGAGCACGGTGCGGACGACGGACCGCGAGTGCTTGGTGACGTCGATGATCCGCTGCACGGCCGGATCCGACCGGTCGGTGATGACGTCGAGGCTTACCACGAAATCGACCCTAACAGAGGCGTGATCGGCCCCGTTCGTGGTGGACCGGCGCGGGATCGCCGTCGGCCGCGTCGGTGCCGCCGAGTCGCTTGCGCCGGACGCGGGCTGCCGCTAACGTGCAACCACATGGTTGTAGATGTGGTGGTCGGGGAGCATGCCGACCGCATCTTCCACGCCCTCGCGGACGCCACCCGGCGCGACATCGTCGCCCGGGTCATCCGCCACGCGGAGTCCGTCTCAGCGCTCGCCCGGCACTACCCGATGAGCTTCGCGGCCGTGCAGAAGCACGTCGCGGTGCTCGAACGGGCCTCCCTCGTGACGAAGGAGAGGCGGGGGAGGGAGCAGATCGTGCACGCGGACATGGCCGTGCTCCGCCGGGCAGCCAGGCTCCTCGACGCGTACGAGGAGATCTGGCGGGAACGTGTGGCCCGCATCGACCAGTTGATCGCCGAAGACCGAGAGAAGGATTGAGACATGCCCGTGACGAGCATCCAGAAGGACGCCGAGGCGTTGACGCTGACCTTCGTCGCCGAGTTCGACGCCGGGATCGAGCGCGTGTGGCAGGTGTGGGCGGACGCCCGCCAGCTGGAGCGGTGGTGGGGGCCGCCGACCTGGCCGGCCACGTTCGAGCAGCACGACTTCGTGGTGGGTGGCTGGTCGCACTACTACATGACCGGCCCGGAGGGCGAGAAGGCGCGTGGCTGGTGGCGGATCACCGCGCTCGACGCGCCGCACCGGCTGGAGTTCGACGACGGCTTCTCGGACGAGCACGGCAACCCGATCGACGCCGACCGGCCGACCCACGCCGTCGCGACGCTGACGGCGGACGGCCCGCGTACCCGGCTGACGCTGGTCAGCAGCTTCGTCGACGCCGAGCAGCTCGAACGGATGGTGGACATGGGCATGGAGGAGGGCCTCCGCGAGGCCCTGGGCCAGATCGACGGCCTGCTCGCCGAAACCCGGCGCTAGCCGCCCTGCGGCCCGCCCGGCCCGGGGCGGTGCGGGCCCTGCCCGGCCCTGCCCAGCGCACCCGCCGGGCAGGGCCGGCCCCAGGACCGGCTGCGCGATCCGTGGCCGGCTGCGGTGGAGTCGCGTCGGCGTGCGGTGGAGTCGCGTCGGCGTGTCGCGTGCGGGAAGCAGCCAGAGTTTCCCGGTCAGGTCGCCTGCTCGCGGGGCGGGCGGGGCGCATCCCGGACGGGCCTGGTCACCTGCTTCGACACGCAGGCCGGCAGCCCGACCGTGCTGAGCGCCGCGCGCTGCCGGTAGGTGCTGGGCGGCATCCCCACCAGCTCCGCGAAGCGGGTGCTGAAGGTGCCCAGCGACGCGCAGCCGACCGCGAAACAGACCTCGGTGACGCTGAGGTCGCCACGGCGCAGCAGCGCCATCGCGCGCTCGATGCGCCGCGTCATCAGATAGGAGTACGGCGACTCGCCGTAGGCGAGGCGGAACTGGCGGCTGAGGTGGCCGGCCGACATGTTCGCCCCCCGGGCGAGCGCCTCCACGTCCAGCGGCTGGGCGTAGTCCCGGTCGATCCGGTCGCGGACCCGCCGCAGCCGCGCGAGGTCACGCAGGCGCTGGGCCTCGGCGGAACCGCTGGTCACCCCAGGATCATGCCATCGCGGTCGAGGGGCTTCCCCCATAACAGGGGGAGCGGCCGGGCCGGGCGTCATCGCTGACGTCGTCCCGCGGGACACTCCTCTCCACAGGCCGGGGGCCCGGCCGAACGGCCAGGCCCCCTTGATCCGCTCCGTCCCCCGGTGGCGGGCGGTCACCCGGTCAGGGGGTGGCCACCTGGATCTGCACCGGCACGGAGTCCACGCCGACCAGCCCGGTCGAGTCGAAGACCTCCAGCCACACCGACCAGGTGGTGACGTTGCCCTTGCTCAGGCCCAGCTCCCCGCTGAAGCTCGCGCAGCTCTTCGGCAGGACGATGTCGTCGACCGGGCCGCCGGTGGGCACCGCGCTGCCCTGGCAGAGCACCTTCTTGACGCCGCCGTCGCCGTACGCGGTCCACCGGTAGCGGGTCCCGGCGACCGCGCCGTCCTCCACGTCGGTGGCCGTGCCGGCGAACGCGACGGTCTTCGGCTTGCCGTCGATCGCCGACAGGTTCAGCGCCGCCGCCGGCTTGGTGATCGTGGCGGTCGGCCGGTTCTGCCCGGCCAGCAGCGCGGTGACCGTGAAGCTGCGCTGGGCGCTCGCGCCGCCGGCCGTGAACGTCGCCGTGTACGACCCCGCCGTGACCTTGCCGGCCGGCAGGAGCGCCTGGTGCCCGGTCTGCTGGTGGACCACCGTCCCGCCCCGCCGGACCGTCCAGGACGCCTCGGCGTCCGGCACCGGGCCGAAGGCGTCCGGGTCGTGGGAGGTGCCCACGAGGCTGACCGACTGGCCCGGGGCGAGCGTCAGCCCGACCGGCGGCGAGATGATGGCCGCGGTCGTCGGGCTGTCCACCACCGTGACGGTGACGGTCGCCGAGCCGGTGCGCCCGAGGCCGTCGGTGGCCTTGGCCGTGATGACGTGGGCGCCGGCCGACAGCGACGGGACGAACGTCTGCGACTCGTGGCCCAGCACGCCGTCGCGGCTGCTGATCCAGGTGATCGGGAGCTGCTTGCCGAGGAAGTCGGTCGCCGTGCCCCACAGGTCGACCGACTGGCCCACCCCGACGTGCTGGCCGGTCGTCGGCGCGCTGATGCTCACCGCGGGCTTGTCGACCTTGACCCCCAACGCCTTGGCGACGGCGGCCAGGGCGTTGACCCGGCGCTGGCTGCCCGTCACCTTGGCGCCGAGCCCGCCGACGTTCGCGGTGTCGTTGAGGATGTCCCGGACCTGCGCGGCGGTCAGGCTCGGGTCGGCGGCCATCACCAGGGCGGCGACGCCGCCCACGAACGGCGCGGCGGCGCTGGTGCCGCAGAACTGGGAGTGCGTCTCGTTGACGGCCGGGTTGCCCGGGTCCTTGAGTCCCATGACGCACACCGGGCCGTAGATCTCCACCGAGGTGGTCAGGTCGCTGGTGCCGAAGTTCGACTTGTTGCCCACCGTCGCGTCCGTCTTCATGCCGCCCACGCACATGACGTGGGTGCTCTCGCACGGCACGTAGAGGGTGTCGCCGTCGACGTTCGCGGTGTCGTTGCCGGCGGACGACACGATCAGCGCCCCCGTGTCGCGGACGTGCTTCATCCGCCGGTCGGTCCACTTGCTGGCCCAGGACTTCCCGAGGTTCACGTCCCGGGTGAAGCTGAGGTTGACCACGTCCGGGTGGCTCGCCTCGGCGGCCTTCTCCAGCCGGCGCAGCACCGTCCAGTAGTCGATGCCGTTGCGCACGGCGACCAGCTCGTCGACGACCGGCCCGGCCGGTCCGGCGGTGCCGTAGCCGTTGTCGACCCGGCCCATCGCGGCGAGCACCACGTCGGTGGCGTGCCACGGGCAGGGCGTGCCGCCCGTGCAGTCGTTGGTGTTGGTCTCGCCCCACTGGACCGAGTGCAGGGACACCTTGTTCGGGAAGTCGGGATTGGACTGGAATCCGCCGTCCTGCACCAGGTACTTCACCTGCTTGGTCAGCTTGCCCTTGGCCTCCAGCAGCTGCCAGGCCGGCGCGACCCCGATGTCCATCGCGCCGCCGTACTCCATGAACATCCAGTCGAAGACGTTGTTCGTGATGTCGGGGGCCTCGTAGACCTCGCCGTCGGCGATGCCGGTGGGCTCCACCAGCCAGTCGAGGACCAGCTCGGTCCCCGCCCGCCACTCGGCGGCGGCGAGCGCGAGCAGCCGCAGCGCCCGCTCGTCGCCGACCCGGTACGTGCCGGACTGGCCCGGCTCGGCGGCCCGCAGGTCGTCGACCAGCCGGGCCGGGTCGGCGCGGTCGGCGTCCACCCGGACCAGGTGGTCCTGCCCCTGCCCGTCCGGCGCGAACGAGTCGAGCACCTGACCGCCCCAGCGGGTCAGGAAGGCGTCCAGCTCGGCCTGGTCGGCGACCCGCACCATGACCTCGTCGAGCACCAGCCCGGCGGGCGAACCGTCCGGCCCGGCCACCACACCCAGCTCCCGGTCGGTGCCGAGCCGGCCGACGGGGTCGATCGGCAGCCGGGGAGGGGCCAGCCCCGGGTCGACCCGGAAGGCCAACGGCTCGCCGCTGGTGCTGCCCGGCGGCACGACCACGCTGGCGGGTGCCGGCGCGGCCGTGACGGCGTCCACGCTGGTGGTCGTGACGAGGCCGCCGGCGAGCGCCGTCGCCACGGCGGTGGCCAGGATCCGGCGCACAGCGGCGGGGCGGCGGGCGGAACGTGTCGGTGTCATGAGCGTCTCCTCGGTGTCGGCGGTGCGCTGACACCGGTGGGAGCGCGGACGGGTCGGCATGCCAACAGAAACGCACGAGGATTTATCTTTTCCGTTCTACTGGAGCGGTCGGAGAGCGGTGGGGGCACGGATGGACACGGCGGCACAGGACGACAGGGCGCTCGTCGAGGCGGTGCGCCGGGGCGACCGGGCCGGCCTGGAGGGCATGTACCGGCGGTACGCCGACCGGCTCTACACGTACGCGCGGGCGCTGGTGCGCGAGCCGGAGGCCGCCGCGGACGTGGTCCACGACGCGTTCCTCACCGCGAGCCAGCGCATCGACCAGCTCCGTGACCCCGACCGGCTGCGCTCCTGGCTGTACGCGATCGTGCGCAACGAATGCCTCCGGCAGTTGCGGGAGCGGTCCCGCTTCTTTGCGCTGGAGGAGGCGGGCGACCCGGTGGCCGACACGGTCGACCCGGCCGCCGGGGTCAACGCCGACCAGGTGCGTGAGCTCGTGCACACCGCGGCGGCGGCGCTCAACCCGGGCGACCGCGAGGTGGTGCACCTGGCGATCCGCCACGACCTGTCCTCGGTCGACATCGGCGCGGCACTCGGAGTGCCCGCCAACCACGCCCACGCCCGGCTGTCCCGGGCCCGGTCGCAGCTCGAACGGGCGCTCGGCGCGCTGCTCGTCGCCCGCAGCGGGTCCCGGGACTGCCCGGCCCTCGCCGGTGTGCTCGACGGCTGGCAGGGGCGGCTCACCCCGACCCTGCGCAAGCGGGTCGCCCGGCACATCGACGGCTGCGCCACCTGTGGGCTGCTCCGGCGCGAACAGCTCAACCCGGCGGCGCTGCTCTCCGCGTACACGGCTCCGGGGTTCCTGGTCGTCGCCGACACGGTGTGGCCGAGGCTGGCCGATTCGGTGTGGCCGGGGTCGCCCGACGGCGGCCCGGCGGAGACGGCCGACGGCGGTGCCGCCGACGCGCCGTCCGCCGCCGACGCGGCGACCGCGCCGCCGCCGGTGCCAGGCGAGCCCGCCGGCCCGCCGCAGGCGGCCGAGCGGCACGACGCGTCGGAGGGCGGGCCGGAGGAGGACGCGGCGTCGGAGGCCGGGCACACCGCGAGGTCGGCGGAGCGGCCCGCCGCCGCGCTGGCCGGGGGCGGCGTGGCGGCTCCGCGGGCTGCGGCAGATTCTCCGCGTACGGCGTCGCGGGCCCGGCATCGGCGTCGGCTGGCGGCGAGCGCCGGGCTGCTGGTGCTGCTCACCGCGGCCGGCACCTGGGCGCTCGGGCCCGGCCGGCCCGACGCCGAGCGGGCGGCGGCGACCTCCGGCGCGGCGACCGACGGGCCGACGACGCCGGCGGTCGGGTCGGCGGCCCCGGCGGGACCGACGGACGCCGTCCCGCCCGGCGGCCCCGGGGCCCCGGCGGGACCGGGACCCGCGCCCGACGGCCCCGGCGGCACGCCCACCGGGCCGGTCCCGCCCGGTGCGCCGCCGTCGCCCGGTGCGACCGGCCCGGTCGCCGGCCCCGGCCCGACGGCGGCACCGACCGGGTCGCCGGTCGCGCCCCGGCCGACCGCCACGCCGAAGCTGGCCACGGCGTTCACGCTGCGGGCGAGCGCGCACGTGCGCTGCGGTCAGGACAGCTACACCCTGGTCGTGCAGGCGACCGGCAGCGCCACGATCGACGCGGCCCAGGTGCGCTGGACCACGTCCGGTGGGGCCGCGTCGAGCCGGGCCATGACGGTGGACGGGCCGTCGGCGCGGGCGAGCGTGGGCCAGCTCCGCGCGTCGGCCCTGACCTGGACGGTGCGCGCCACCGCCGCCGACGGCCGCACCGCGCAGAGCCCGTCCTATCCGGTCACCGATCCGTGCCTGCGGCCGGGTTGACGGGGCGGAGTCGACGCGACCCCGCCCCGCCCGTGCCACCCGCCGGGGGCCGCCCGGCGCGGCGGGCGGCCGGCCGGGCCCGAGCGTCCCGGCGGCCGGCCGCGGCGCGTGGCTCAGGCCCGCAGCGTCCAGCGCTGGTTGGCCTGGCCGTTGCAGGACCAGAGGATGATCTTCGTGCCGTTGGCGGTGCCGGCGGCGTTCGCGTCCAGGCACAGCCCGGACTGCGCGCTGGTGATGGTGCCGTTCGCGTTGACGTTCCACTGCTGGTTGGCGCCGCCGTGGCAGTCCCAGATGATCACTGGGGTGCCGTTGACGCCGCCCGAGCCGCTGGCGTCCAGGCACTTGTTGCCGTACACCGTGAGCTGCCGGCTTGACGTGTTGGTCCACCGCTGCCCGGTGCCGCCGGCGCAGTCCCAGAGCTGGGTCTGGGTGCCGTTGGTGGTGCTGGCGTTCGGCACCTCCAGGCAGCGGCCCGACTGGCTCCCGACGACCGAGACCCCGGAGGCCGGCGGCGTCGTCGGCGTCACGGTCGGGGTCGGCGTGGTGGTGGCGCCGTCGAGGCCGAGGAAGGCGATGGAGTACGCGATCTGACCGGCCTGCGGCAGATCGTGCCCGACCCCGCTGATGCTGATGCCCTCGACCGTCGCCCGGGTGCCGGTGTCGCCGTACCGGGTGCGGGTCCAGTTCGACTGGGGGCGATCGGTGAACGCCGGCGTCTGGCTCAACCCGAGCAGGTTGGTCCACTGCTTGATCTCTTCACCGAAGTTGACGTACGACAGGGTGGTGTCGGTGGTCCCGTGCAGGAACTGCATGCGTGGGTACCGGCCGGTGTAGCCGGGGTACATGGCGCGGGCGGCGTCGCCCCACTGCTGCGGGGTCTTGGTGATCTGCCCACCGGCGCACTGGCCGTTCCAGGTGTTGGTGCTGCTGCCGGTCGCGAAGCAGGTGGCGGGGACGCCGCTGAACGCCGATCCGGCGGCGAACACGTCCGGGTACTCGGCGGCCATCACGTTGGTCATCATCGCCCCGGAGGAGAAGCCGCTGACGTACACCCGGGCGGGGTCGACGTTGTGCCGCTGCTTGGCGTAGTTGACCATGGAGATGATGCCGTCGGAGTCGCTTCCGCCCCCGCGCCGCAGCCCCTGCGGTGAGTAGACGTCGAAGCACTTGCTGCTGCGCGTGACCTCGGGCAGCACGATGATGTAGCCGTACCGGTCGGCGGCGGTGACGTAGTCGCGGCCGTTGCCGTTGAAGATCGCCGGCCCGGAGCCGCCGCAGTAGTGGATCAGCACCAGCAGCGCCGGCCTGGGCGCGACGTTGTCGGGCACGTAGAGGTACATGTTGAGGCCGCTGGGGTTGTTGCCGAAGTTGGTGACCTGGGTCAGGGCCGCCGCCGAGGCCGGCTGCGCGGCCATCAGCACCGTCATGGCGAGCAGCGGCACGGCCGCGAGGGCCGCCACCGCCCTGAGTAGACGCTTCACGGACATGGGCTCCGATCTGGTGGGACGGGGATGGTGGTGGGGTGCGGGCTACCTGCCGAGGGTCACCTTGAGGATCCGCTCGTTGCTGTTGTTCGGGACGCTGTCCTTGTCGCCGCCGGTGCTCGTGGTCAGCCACAGGTTGCCGTCGTTGGTCGGCTCGACGGTGCGCAGGCGGCTGTAGGTGCCGACGAAGTACTGCTGCACGTCGGTGAGGGTGTCGCCGCTGATCACGGCCCGGTACATCCGGTTGCCGCGCAGGCAGGCGAGGTACACCACGTCACGGACGATGGCGAGGCCGCTGCACGAGGCGTCGGCGACGGGGTACGTGCGTACCGGCGCGACGAAGTTCGGGTTGGCGCAGTCGCCCACCGTGCCCTCGCAGGCCGGCCACCCGTAGTTGCCGCCCCGGACGATGATGTTGGTCTCGTCCATGACGTTGTTGCCGAACTCCTGCTCGAAGAGGCGGCCCCGGGAGTCGAACGCCAGCCCCTGCGGGTTGCGGTGGCCGTAGCTCCACACCTGGTTGCCGAAGGGGTTGTCCGCCGGCACGCTGCCGTCGGGGCGGATCCGCAGCACCTTGCCGGCCAGGTCGTTGACGTCCTGGGCGCGGTCCGGGGTCTGCCCGTCGCCGGTGGCGGCGTAGAGCATCCCGTCGGGGCCGAAGCGCAGCCGGCCGCCGTTGTGGTACTTGTTGCGCGGGATGCCGGTCACCAGCACCTGGAGGCTGCTGGTCTGGAGCGTGCCGTCGTAGCGCATGCGGACGATCCGGTTGTCGGTCGCCGTGGTGTGGTAGATGTACAGCCACCGGTCGCTGGCGAAGGTCGCGGCCACGGCCAGCCCGAGGACCCCGCCCTCGCCGTTGGTGCCGGCGGCGTTCGGCACCGTGCCGATGCTGCGCTTGGCGGTGCCGTCGGGGTTCATGGCGACGACGTCGAACAGGTCGCGCCGCCCGTACAGGACGGTGTCGTCGGGCAGCTGGACCAGCCCCCACGGCAGGTCCCGCTCCGTGGTGACCACCGTCGTGCCGCAGACCGCGCTCGTGCAGGCCGAGCCGGTGCGTACGGTCACCGGGGCGCTCGCCGCCGAGGCGTTGCCCTGGGCGTCGCGGGCGACGACGGTGTAACTGAACTGGGTGTTCGCCGCCAGCCCGGTGTCGGTGAAGGTGGTGGCCGGCGGGTTGGCGGCCGTGCCGGTGACGGAGCCGACTGTCGTGCCGCCGCGCAGGATGTCGTACCGGGTGACGGCGACGTTGTCGGTGGCGGCCGTCCAGGTCAGGCGCACGTCGGTGCCGTTGGCGGTGCCGACGAGGTTGGTCGGCGTGCTGGGCCGAGACGTGTCGACCTGGCAGAACGGCGGCGTGACGGTGAGCGTGGCGCTGGCCTGCGACACGTTGCCGGCGGCGTCCCGGGCGTTGACGTACCAGCCCCAGGTGACGCCCTGCGCGACGGTGAGCGTGGCGGTCAGCGTGCTGCCGCCGACGGAGGTGACGAGCTGCCCGTCGTGGTAGACGTCGTAGTTCGCGACGCCGACGTCGTCGCGGGACGCGGACCAGGCGAGCGTGACGGACTGGCAGGTCAGCCTGCTGGTGCGCAGGTTGGTCGGCGGGGTGGGCGGCCTGGTGTCGGCGGCGAGCCGGGCGGCTGCGGCCTGGCTCGCGGTGGCCGTCGACCCACCGGCCGCCGGTGGCGCGGCGCTGGCGGGCGCACCTGCCAGGACGGTGCAGGCGCTGGTCAGCAGGGCGAGGGTGGCGAGGGGGCGGGTTGGCACGTGATTCGTCCCTTCAGGTGGAACCGGGTGGTCAGTACGGGTAGCCGGGCACGTTGAGCCGCACGCTGTACAGCCCGGAGTCGTTCGTCGGGCCGGAGGTGACGTAGAGGGTCCGCCGGTCGGACCCGCCGAACGCCACGTTGGTGGTGCCCGTGGAGCCGGAGCGGATGGTGCCGAGCTCGGTGCCCGTGGGCGAGTAGACGTGGACCAGGCCGTCGAACCCCGACGCCCAGTACACGTTCCCGGCGCAGTCGATCGTGGCCCCGTCCGGGCCGCCGACGTAGTTGACGAAGACGCTGCGGGGGCCGGTGCTGCCGTCGGGCGCGACGGCGTACTTGTAGATCTTGTTCTCGCCGTAGGCGCCCACGTAGAGCGTCGCGCCGTCCGGGGAGAGCGCGATGCCGTTGGGCTGGCGCAGCGCGTCGTCGACCAGCGACACCTGGCCGCCCGAGACGCGGAAGACGCTGGTGCGCCCGCCCATCTGGTCGGCGCGGGCCCCGCGCTGGAAGTTGGGGTCGGTGAAGTAGACGACGCCGTCGGAGCGGACCGCCACGTCGTTCGGGGAGTTGAACGCCCGGCCCTGGTAGTTGGCGGCGACCACGCCGCGGGTCAGGTCGTCGATCCGGTACGACGAGACGCTGCGCTGGTCGTGCGTCGCGGCGACGAGCTGCCGCCCGTCGGGGCTGAGGGCGAGCCCGTTGCTGCCGGAGTTGGCGAGGAACGTGTCGAAGGTCGCCGGCGGGGTGAACCGGCGGATGGTCGACGGTTGGACCCGCTCCGGGCCGGTGGCCGCGCCCATGTCGGAGACCAGCAGGTAACCACGGTCGGCGAGCCAGACCGGCCCTTCGAGGAAGGAGAAGCCGCCCCGGATCTTCGTCGCCGTGACCGAGGTCGCCGGCAGCGGCGGGCCGTAGCTGGCGCCGGCCGGGCAGACGCCGGGCGGGGCCCCGGGTGGGCCGGCCAGCGCGGTGGTTGTGTGAGCGCTAACATCGCCGGCGCGAAGAGCCTGCCGGGGCGAGGCGGCGGCGCCCGCCGGGACGGCGGCGGGCAGGGCGAGACAGAGGCCGGCCAGCGCGGCGAGGGTGGCGTGCGGGACCATCGGTGGCTCCGATCGGTGCGGGCCCGCCGCCGTTGGCGGGCGCGGGGTGGCGCGGCGACGGACCCGCGAGCGGCTCGGGTGGTGGCGGGCGAGCCCGTCGGGGCGCGATGGGGACATCGGGCAGCATAAGTCCTAATCCATCGATTCGCATGATTTCGTTGCCGACGACTTTCCCTGTGGGGCGGGGTGTCGGGCGGGCCTTGAGTCTGGCGAAATGACCCGGTAATATCGCTACACTTCAATGCCTTGGGTCGAGGGTGGGCAGGCTTCGCGCCCCGGGGCGCCCGGTCCGGCGTGAGTGGAATCGACGTTTCGGGGCCGCTCATCTACCCTCAGGGCACATCCGGTCCCCGCTTCGTGGGCCGGCGTCGGTTCGGCAGCCATGGGTGTCGTGTGTGGTCTCCCCGCCAGTCTGTGAACGACCATGGCCGTGTACGGAGGGGTCCAAGCGTTGACCAGCGAAAAGGTGGCGCCTCCTGGCGTCGACACCACCCGGCCCAGCATCGCCCGGGTCTACGACTACTACCTAGGCGGCAAGGACAACTTCGCGGTCGACCGGCAGGCCGCCCAGATGGCCATGCAGGTCACGCCGGACGGCCCCGAGGCGGGGCGGGCCTGCCGGGCCTTCCTCCGCCGATCGGTCAGGTATCTGGCGGCCGAGGCCGGCATTCGGCAGTTCCTCGACATCGGCTCCGGGCTGCCCACCCAGGGCAACGTGCACGAGATCGCCCACGAGGTGAACCCGGACGCCCGGGTGGTCTACGTGGACAACGACCCGATGGCCCTCGCCCACGGGCGGGCCCTGCTCGCCGACGCCCGGACCACCACCGTGCTCGGGGGCGACGCCCGCCGGCCCGAGGAACTGCTGGCGCAGCTCACCGACCGCAAGCTGATCGACTTCGACCAGCCGGTCGGCCTGCTGCTCCTGGCGATCCTGCACCACCTCAACGACGAGGACGACCCCGCCGGCGTCGCCCGGCGGCTCGTCGCCGCCCTGCCCCCCGGCAGCTACCTGGCCATCTCGCACTTCCACGATCCGGGCGAGGCCCAGCCGGAGGTCTCGGAGCGGGCGCGGGCGGTGGAGAAGGTGTTCAACGAGACGCTCGGCACCGGCCGGTGGCGCACCCGCGAGGAGATCATGGGCTTCTTCGGCGACCTGGAGCTGCTGCCGCCCGGGCTGGTCCCGTTGGCGGAGTGGCGTCCGAACGGCGAGGCGGACCCCGAGCAGACCGCCACCTACCACACCATCGTCGGCGGGGTGGCCCGCAAGCCCTGAGGCGAGTTGGACGTCGAAGCGGGCTCGGCTGACCAGCCGGGCCCGCTTCTCGTCGTTCAGCGCCAGCTCGGCCCTCGGCCGGCCACTTACCCCCATTCGGCCAGATGGTACATATATACGCACCAATTTTCGGCGCGGATATCCGGACGTCGCAGGTGGTGGGACGAATCGATGTCCCTTCTGGACAGCGTCAGGCCCCCTCGGTATGGTCCCGACGAGTTCCCAAGCGAGGGAAACGCTCGCTGCTGCAAGGTCGCGGTGGCCCGTGGAATCACATTGACATGGAGACCGCTTCAGTGACTATGACCGATTTGCAACTGAAGATGACATCCATCTGCGCCGACGTGCTGAACCGTTCCACCCTCGGGCCGGACGAGGACCTTGTCGCGCTGGGCATGGACTCGGTCGCGGCGGTGGAGATCGTGACCCGCGTCGAGACGGCCTACGGGGTCGACGTCGTCGACGTCATCTTCGACAACCCCACGGTGAACCGCCTCTGTGACCTGGTGGGGGCCGCCGCCGGCAGCGACAGCACACATGCCTAGTCCGCTGGACGAGCCGGATCTCGCGGTCACCACGAACCTGCTCGACCTCGTCCGCGCCGCCGCCGAGCGCCACGGCGACCGCCCGTACCTGGTCCCCGCCGAGCCGGGCGGCCGGACGGCGAGCTTCGCCGACGTCCTGACCTTCACCCGGGGTTGCGCCGCCCTGCTCGACGAGCACGGCGTCCCACCCGGGGGCCGGGTGGCGGTGGTCATGCACAACACCTCGCTGACGGCGCTGCTGTTCATCGGCGTCATCGCCGCGCAGCGCGTGCTCGTGCCGCTCAACCCGAAGTCGGGGCCGGGAGAGCTGGACGCGCTGCTCGCGCACTGCGCGCCCGCGCTGGTGCTCGCCCCCGCGCCGGTCACCGCCAAGATCGGCCCGGGGCCGCGCCGGATCGTCGTGGACGACGCCGAGGCCCTCCTGGCCGACGTGCTGGCGCGCGGCGCGGCGTACCGGGGGGAGCTGACCGCCCCCCGCGACGGCGGGGCGGGCGACGCGGAGATCGTCTACACCTCCGGCTCGACCGGGGTGCCCAAGGGCGTCGTGCTGTCGCACCGCAGCCTGCTCGCCAACTCCCTGGCCATGGTGAGGTGGGCCGACGCGGGCCCCGACGACGTCTTCCTCAACGTCGTACCGCTGTTCCACGCCGGAGGGCAGGGTTTCCCGACGCTCACCCCGCTGTGGAGCGGCGGCCGGTCGGTCTGCGTGCGGTCCGAGACGGCGCTGGTGCGGTTCTGGCACTACGTGGACCGGCACCGACCGACGTGGACGCTGGTCGTCAACGCCTACCTGGCCAACCTGGTGGAGCGGCCGGAGCGGCCGGCCACCGGCAGCCTCAAGGGCGTCCTCGCCGGCGGCTCGGCGCTCGGCCCGGAGCTGATCCACCGCTTCGAGGACACCTTCGGCATCGGCGTCCACCAGGTGTACGGCATGACGGAGATGACCTCCCTGACGACGGTGGAGCCGCGCGACCGCCGGCCCGGGGAGCCCCGCAGCGCCGGGCTGCCCGTGCCGTTCGCCCGGGTGCGCGTGGTCGGCCCCGACGGGCGGGACGTCCCGACGGGCGAGAACGGCGAGGTCCTGCTCAGCGGCCCGAGCATCTTCACCCGCTACGAGGCCGCGCCGGAGCTCACCGCGCAGCGGCTCGACGACGGCTGGGTGCGCAGCGGCGACCTGGGGCACCTCGACGAACGCGGCGAGCTGTCGATCGTCGACCGGATCGACAGCATGGTCATCGTCAGCGGCGAGAACGTCTACCCCGCCGAGATCGAGAACGCGGTGCCCCACCTGGCGGGCGTCGAGGACGCCGTCGTCGCGGCGCTGCCGCACCCGGTCACGGGCGTGGAGCTGATCCTCGTCTACACGCTGCTGCCCGGCGCCGCCGCCGACGACGACGTCTGGCGCGCGACGCTGCTGAGGTTCCTGAGCCCGTTCAAGGTGCCCCGCAGGTTCGTCGCGCTCAAGGAGATCGGCGTCGACGCCTTTCCGCGTACCCCGCTCGGGAAGATCCAGCGGCCGGAAGTGCAGCGGCTGGCGGTCGACAGTCTTTCCCCGTCCCGAACCTGAGTCGGGCCACCAGAACTCCACGCGATTCGGCGGGAATGCCGTAACGGTGCGGCAGATCCCTTTCTTTCCGGCCGGCACCATTCGGGCTTTAGTCGACAGGAGGTGGTTTGTCATGTCAGTCGAGATCCTCGACGACGAGGAAGTCGTGGTGCGTACCCCCGAAGAGTTCAAGCGCATGCCCCGGGCGTACCAGAAGGCGCTGATCAGCCAGGTCATGATCAATACGGAGGGCGAGCTCTCCGGCGGTGACGACTACACCATGATGTTCATCCCGCTGGCCCCCAACGCCGAGGAGCGCCAGGTGTGCGCCGAGCGGGCGGCGGAGGAGTACGACCACTACAAGATCGGCAAGCGGGTCCTCGCCGAGATCGGCATCGACACGACCTACATGGAGGAGCAGACGATCGAGGAGCGGCGGCTCTTCTCCGACAAGCGCCTGCACCAGTGCACCACGTGGGCCGAGCGCGGGATCTACTCCTACATCGGCGAGGAGAGCGCCCTGCTGATGATCAGGGAGTTCGCCGAGAGCAGCTACAAGCCCTGGGCCGACGCCGTCCGCACGATCATCCTCGACGAGAAGATCCACATCGCGCACGGCGCGCGGGTCTGCCGCAACCTGGCCACCACCGACGAGGGCCGCGAGCAGCTACAGGCCGGCCTCAACCGCCTGTGGCCGGTGTTCCAGGGCCTCTTCGGCACCCCGGACTCCGAGCGCTCCAAGCGGGCGGTCCGGTTCGGCCTGCGCAGGACGACCAACCGTGAGGCCCTGGAGAAGTGGTTGCAGACGGTCACGCCCCGCATCCACTCCCTCGGGCTCGTCGTACCGGACTGACGAAAGGGACGACCGCGTCATGCCCACCCCTGTCGCCATCAATCCACGCCCGCCGTCCCGCAAGGAGGCCAAGGCCCGGCTCCAGGCGCTGCTCGCCGGCCGCCCCGACCTGGCCGCGCGGCTCGCCGCCGTCCGGGACATGGGCCTGCGGGTCACCGCGTCCGAGGTCCACCTGACCACCACGTGCAACATCCGCTGCAAGGGCTGCTGGTACTTCGAGGGAGGCTTCGACGCGGCCGTACCGGAGACGTCCGACCCCGTCGTCATCTCCGACTTCGTCGACTCGCTCGTCGCCCGGGGCGTCACCCAGGCGACGCTCATCGGCGGCGAGCCCACGCTGGTGCTCAACCGGGTCGTGCCGTTCGTCGAGCGGCTCCCGTACGTCACGATCTCCACCAACGGGATCCGGCCGCTGCCGCGCGCCGGGTTCGAGGACGTCGCGGTGGCGATCAGCCTGTTCGGCGGCGGCCCGCTCGACGACTCCCTGCGCGGCTACCGCCCGAACGGGTCGGCGTTCACCGGGCTCTTCGAGACCGCCCTCGGGCACTACCGCAACGACCCGCGCGTCATCTTCGTGTACGCGCTGTCGGAGGAGGGCCTGCAATACGTCGAGCCGACGGTGCGGGCCATCCAGGACAACGGCAACCAGGTCACCTTCAACTTCTACTCCGACCACGGCAGCGACCACGCGCTGCGGATCGACAACGAGCAGCGCACCCTCGCCGAGGCGCTGCGGATCAAGGAGAAGTACCCGGACACGGTGGTCAGCCACCCGTACTTCATCGAGACGCTGATCACCGGGCGCAGCCACTGGGGCGGCCAGTTCGGCTACGACGTCTGCCCGAGCATCAGCGTCGAGCACCCCGACCACGCCGACCGGATCGCCAACGGCAACCCCGTCCTGGACGGCTTCGCCGTCTACGGCGCCGACTACCAGACCCTCCAGTTCTGCTGCACGTCCGGCAACTGCGCCGACTGCCGCGACAGCCAGGGCGTCTACAGCTGGCTCCTGGTCAGCGCCAACCGGTTCCTCGACGACGTCGGCCGGCTGGAGACCTGGCTCGACCTGGCGGAGAGCTACTGGCGTCAGTGGTACTGGGCGCAGCGGCACCACGCCAACTTCGCCCGCCGCGCGCCGCTGGCCGCGTAGCCGACCAACCCGACCGAAGGAGTGCCCCGCATGTCTTCCCCCTCTGCACCGATCACCGAGTCCGTCGTCGCCGACCGGCTCCGCGTCGAGCTGATCGACCTGGGCGTCGACGAGGAGGCGATCACCCCGGATGCCAAGTTCGACCAGCTCGACATCGACTCGCTGGACGTCGCCGACCTGATGGCCATGGTCGTCAAGGAGTTCAAGGTGGAGATCCCGCGCAGCGAGCTGGCCGACGTCACCATCGGGCAACTCGTCACGCGGATCGTCGCGGGCGCGTCACATTGACCTCCCTGCTCAGCCTGGACAAGCGCCGCTACCTGGTCACCGGCGTCCTCAACAACGAGTCGATCGCCTGGCACGTGGCGGCGGCCCTGCAACGGGAGGGCTGCGAGGTCGTCCTGACCTCGTTCGGTCGGGTGGCCCGCATCACCCGCAAGGTGGCCGACCTGCTGCCGTCCCCGGCCGAGGTGCTCGACCTGGACGTCATGTCCGACGAGAGCGTCGCGTCCCTGGCCGAGCAGATCGAGAGCCGGTGGGGGCAGCTCGACGGCGTGCTGCACAGCATCGCCGCCGCACCGCCCGACGCGCTGGGCCCGGGCTTCGTCAGCGCGCCGGCCAGCGGCGTGCTCGACGGGTTCCGGGCGTCGGCGTACTCCTTCCAGCAGCTCACCACCGCGCTCGCGCCGCTGCTCGCGCGCGCGCCGGGCGGCGGCGCGGCGGTCGGCCTGACCGTCGACTCCACCCGCGCCCTGCCCGGCTACGGCTGGATGGGGGTCTACAAGTCGGCGCTGGAGGCCGTCGCCCGCTATCTCGCGCTGCACCTCGGGCCGTCCGGCATCCGGGTCAACCTGGTCGCCGCCGGCCCGATCGAGACGGTGTCGGCGCGCGGGGTGCGCACCTTCGCCGAGCTGGCCGACCAGTACGAGCGGTGGGCCCCGCTCGGCTGGGACCGCGCCGACCCGGCGCGCGTCGTCGGCGCGGTCCTGTTCCTGCTGTCGGACCTGTCCCGGCACACGACGGGGCAGGTGGTGCACGCCGACGGCGGCATGCACGCCGTCTTCGGCGGGGTCGGCGTGTCGCCGGCGACCGGCTGACACACACTGCGGGGAGCGACCGTGCGTCTTGTCATCAAGGGGACCAGCGAACCCCTCGTGGGGGAACTCGACATACCGGCATCGAAATACCATGCCCACCGCGCGCTGATGCTGGCGTCGCTCGCCGAGGGGACGAGCCGCATCCACGGCGCCTGCGGCGCCGGCCACGTGCGCCACACCATCGCCGCCCTGCGTGACCTCGGCACGTCGATCACCGTCGACGACGACACGTTCGTGGTGCGCGGCGGCCCCTACCGGCCGGTCCGCCCGGAGGTCTCGGTCGGCAGCTCCGGTACCACGCTCTACTTCCTGACCGGGCTGGCCGCGCTGGCCGGGTCGCCGGTGACCATCACCGGCCAGAAGTACTTCCGGCGGCGGCCCATCGGCCCGCTGCTCGACGCGCTGGCCGGCATCGGCGTGGAGATCGAGTCCACGGGCGGGCTCCTGCCGATCCGGGTCCCGGCCCGCCCGCCGACCGGGGGACGGGTGGAGATCCCGGGCACCCTCTCGCAGTGGATCTCCAGCCTGCTGCTGGTCGGCCCGTTCGCCACGGGACCGACCGTGGTCGACGTCGTCGGCCCGTTCAACGAGCGCTCCTACGTCGACCTCACCATCGCGATGATGCGGCGGTTCGGCCTGCACGTGAGCGTCGGCGCGGACGGGCGGCGGTTCGAGATCGAGCCGGGGCAGCGGGCCACCCCCGCCGAGATCCACCTGCCGCCCGACGTCGGCGCGGCGGCCTTCGGCCTGGCGGCGGCGGCCCTGCACCCGTCCGACGTCCTCTTCCGAGGGCTGCCGGCCGGCCCGTCGGGCGAGGTCGACCACCCCGAGGCCGACCTGCTGGACCACCTGCGCGAGATGGGCCTGCCGCTGCTGCGCGACCCGGCCACCGGCTGGACCCGGGTGCGGCACGACGGGTCGCGGCTGGCCGGCGTACGCGTCGACTGCCGCGCCGTGCCCGACATGCTCCCGGTGCTCAGCGTGCTGGGGGCCCACGCCCGGGGCGTCACCGTCCTGGAGAACGTGGCGCACGTCCGGCTCAAGGAGTCCGACCGGGTCGCCGCGATGCTCCAGCTCAACCGGATGGGCGGGCGGGTGCGGCTGGACGCCGACCAGCTCGTCTGCGACGGAGTGGACCGGCTGCGGGAGGCCGACCTGTCCTCGTTCAACGACCACCGGGTGCTGATGGCCCTGGCCGTGGCGGCGTCCCGGGCCTGCGGCGAGAGCCGGCTGACCTACCCCAACGCCCACCGCATCTCCTACCCGCAGTTCCTCGACCAGATGAACGCGGTCGGCCTGAACATGTCCGTCGACCGGGCCCCGGTCGGCCGGGCCCGGGCCGACCGGCCGCCGGCCGACCGGGAGCCCGCCCGGCCGGCGGCGCTGCCGTCCCCCGCCCGGCTGGCCGCCACCGGCCCCGCCGACCTGGTACGCCGGCACGCCCGCGCCCGCCCGGACACCGCCGCCGTCATCGAGGCCGCCTCGGCGGGGCGGCCGGGCGGCGTACTCACCTGGCGGGAGCTGGACCGGCGCGCGGACGCCGCGGCGGCGCTGCTGCTGGAGCTGGGGGTCGGGCCGGGCGAGGTGGTGGCCTGGCAGTTGCCCAACTGGCACGAGTTCGTGGTGCTCGCCCTCGCCACCGTGCGGATCGGCGCGGTCTGCTGCCCGATGATGCCGTTCTTCCGGGAGCGGGAGGTCGACGACCTGCTGCGCCGCTCGCGGGCGCGGGTGTTCGTGGTGCCCGCCGCCTTCCGGGGGCGCGACCACGTCGCCGAGACCGCGGCGGTGCTGGCCGCGCCCGGCGCGCCGGCCGTGGCGCACGTCCTCGTCGTCGGCGGCGACGGCCCGCTGCCGGCGGGCGCGGCGTCTCCGGGGCCGGAGCCGACGGGCCCGGTGTCGCCCGGCCCGGTGTCGCCCGGCCCGGTGTCGGCGGGCCCGGTGTCGGCGGGCCCGGTGTCGGCGGGCCCGGTGTCGGCGGGCCCGGTGTCGGCGGGCACGGAGTCGTCCGGTCCGGCACCGGCGGGCCGCCCGGCCGCGCGGTGGCAGCGGTTCGGCGCGGCCCTCGCCCGGCAGCGCCCCGACCCGGCGGCCCTGGCCGCCCGCCGGCCCGCCCCGGACGCCCTCGCCCAGCTCATGTTCACCTCGGGCACGTCCGGCCAGCCCAAGGGCGTGCTGCACCGCGCCGACACGCTGACCCGCGCGGCGGCGATGCAGGCCCGTCACCTCGGGCTCACGGCGGCCGACCGGTTGTACGTGCCGTCGCCCCTGGCGCACCAGACCGGCTTCCTCTACGGCATGTGGGTCGGCTTCGTCATCGGCGCGCCGGTCGTGCTGGAGCCGATCTGGAGCGGCCCCGCCGCCCTGGCCACCCTGCACCGCACCGGCGCGACCTTCGTCCAGGCCGCCACGCCGTTCCTCGCCGACCTGGTGGACGCCGTCGAGGCCGGCGGCGCGCCGCCGGAGGCGCTGCGCGTCTTCGTCGCCACCGGCGCGGCGGTGCCCCGCACCCTCGCCGAGCGGGCCACCCGCACCCTGGGCGCGGCGGTGTGCGGCGCGTGGGGCTCCACGGAGTCCTGCCTCGGCACGCTCGCCGCGCCGACCGACGAGCCGGCCCGCGCCTGGGGCACGGACGGCCGCGCGCTGCGCGGCGTGCGGATCCGGGTCACCGACGACGGCGGCGCCGTCCTGCCCGCCGGCACCGAGGGCAACTTCGAGGTCGGGGGCGACTGCCTCTTCGCCGGCTACCTCGACCATCCCGAGTGGACGGCCGCCGCCCTGACGCCCGACGGCTGGTACCGCAGCGGGGACCTGGCGGTCATCGACGAGGCCGGGTTCGTGCGGATCACCGGCCGGGTGCGCGACGTCATCAACCGGGGCGGGGAGAAGATCCCGGTGGCCGAGGTGGAGCAGCTCCTGCACACCCACCCGGCCGTCCGCGACGTGGCGATCGTCGCGATGCCGGACCCGCGCCTCGGCGAACGGGCCTGCGCCTTCGTCGTGCCGCAGCCGGCACCGGAGGCTACCGGGCCGGCAGAGGCGACCGGGCCGGCGGAGGCGGCCGGGCCGGCAGTGGTGGCCGGGCCGGGGGGTTCGCCCGAGCCGCTCACGCTCGACGGGATGCGGCGGTTCCTGGACGAGCGCAAGGTCGCCAAGCAGTACTGGCCCGAGCGGCTGGAGACCGTGCCCGAGCTGCCCCGAAACGTGGTCGGCAAGGTGCAGAAGTTCGTGCTGCGAGACCAGCTCAAGAAGATCATCAGCGAGGAGGCCACGTGACCGACGACGACGGCGAGGCGTTCGCGACGCTCGCCCGCGAGGTCGAGGCGTTCGTCCGCGGGCCCGGCGAGGAGTACGCCGAGACCATCGAGCGCACCCGGGCGGTGCCGCCGCAGCTCTGGGACGACCTGCGCGACCGTGGCTACCTGCGGCTGGCCGCCCCCGCCGAGTACGGCGGGGCCGGGCTCTCCTTCACGCAGTACCTGCGGCTGCTCGAACTGTTCTCCATGTCCCACGCGTCGCTGCGGATGATCGTGCACGTCTGCAACGGCGTCTGGCGGGCCATGGACCAGTTCGCCACCGACGAGCAGCGCAAGCGGTTCGTGCTCCCGCAGGTGGCCGGCGACCTGCGGGTGGCGTTCACCCTCACCGAACCCACCGCCGGCACCGGGGCGGACCTGCGCGCCAGCGTGGTCCGCGACGGCGACACCTACCTCCTCTCCGGCGAGAAGCACCTGATCACCTTCGGGGTGAGCTGCGACTACTGGCTGCTGTTCGCCCGGCTCGCCGGCACCAGCGGCAAGGACGGCACCGTCGCGCTCATGGTGGACCGGCACGTCCCGGGCGTCCGGGTCGAGCCGATGGCCGACACCATGGGGGTACGCGGCACCGACCACGCCCACCTGATCTTCGACGGGGCGCCGGTGCCGGTGGCCAACCGGCTCGGCGAGGAGGGCGCGGGCCTCGCGGTCGCCCTCGGCGGCTTCCTCACCCCCAGCCGCATCGGCGTCGCCATGACCTGCGTCGGCCTGGCCCGCCGCGCCCAGGAGCTGGCGGTCGCCCACGCGCGCCGCCGGGTAACCTTCGGCAAGCCGCTGACCGCCCGCCAGGCCATCGCCTTCGCGCTCGCCGAGAACGCCGCCGACATCGAGGCCGCCCGGCAGCTCACCCTGCACGCGGCGCGGCGGTGGGAGGCGGGGGCCGCCGACGCGGACGCGCTGTCCTCGATGGCCAAGCTGGTCGCCGTCGACATGCTGACCCGGGTCACCGACAAGGCGTTGCAGGCCCACGGCGGCATCGGCTACTGGGAGGGCAGCCCCATCGAGCGCGTCTACCGCGACGCCCGCGCCCAGCGGTTCGAGGAAGGCACCAACGAGATCCAGAAGACGGTCATCGCACGAGAGATCCTGGCGGGGCAACGGTGACGAGCTACCACGGCAAGACCGCACTGATCACCGGCAGCTCCCGGGGCATCGGGCGGGCCCTCGCGCTCACCCTGGCCCGGGGCGGCGGCTCGGTCGTCGTCAACTACAAGAAGAACGCGGAGCTGGCCGACCAGGTCCGCAAGGAGATCGAGCAGCTCGGCGGCCGGGCGCTCACCGTGGCCGCCGACGTCGAGCAGCCCGAGGAGATCGACCGGCTGTTCGCCGCCGCCGAGCAGGAGTTCGGCACCCTCGACTACTTCGTCTGCAACGCGGCGGCCAGCTCGTTCAAGAACATCATGGACCTGAAGGCGCACCACCTCGACCGCTCGTACGCGATGAACCTGCGCGCGTTCGTGCTCGGCTGCCAGCACGCGGTGCGGCTGATGCCCGACGGCGGCCGGATCGTGGCCCTGTCCAGCTACGGCAGCATCCGCGCCTACCCCACGTACGCGAACCTGGGCGCGGCCAAGGCCGCGATCGAGGCGTGGGTGCGCTACATGGCCCTGGAGTTCGGCGGGCGCGGCATCAACGTCAACGCCGTCAACGGCGGCATCATCGAGACCGAGTCGTCGCAGTACTTCTACGACGTGCCCGGCATGGCCCCGCTGTCCACGGTGCTGCCCAAGATCCCCAAGGGGCGGATGGGCACCGCCCAGGAGATCGCCGACGTCGTCGCGTTCCTGCTCTCCCCGGCGGCCGAATACATCACCGGCCAGACCATCGTCGCCGACGGCGGCCTGTCGATCGTCTCGCCGCCGTTCGTCCAGGACCTGACCGCCCCGCTGACATGACGACCGGCCTGGAGCACGTGCTGCGCCCCGGCCGGATCGGCCGGCTGGCGCTGCCGCACCGCGTCGTCACCGGGGCCATGCACCTGGGCTGGGAGGCCCGCGACGACGGCGGCGCGGCGCTGGCGGCGTTCTACGTCGAGCGGGCCCGGGGCGGGGCCGGGCTGATGGTCACCGGCGGCGCGGCCGTCAGCCCGGAGGGCGCCGGGGGGCCGGGCTACGGGGTGCTCGACGACGCCCGGTTCCGGGCCCGGCTGCGGCGCGTCGCCGCCGAGGTGCGCGCCGCCGGGGGCCTGCTCGCCCTGCAACTGTTCCACGCCGGCCGGTACGCCCGGCCCGCGGCGGGCGGCCCCCACCCGGTCGCCCCGTCCGCCGTCTACAGCGCGTTCTCCCGGCACACCCCGACCGCGCTCGACGCCGCCGGCATCGCGCGTACGGTGGCGGACTTCGCCCGGGGGGCCGCCCACGCCCGCGACCTCGGCTTCGCCGCCGTGGAGATCATGGGCTCCGAGGGCTACCTGCTCGACCAGTTCCTGTCCCCGCTGACCAACCAGCGCGACGACGAGTGGGGCGGCGACCCGCAGCGGCGGGCCCGCTTCCCGGTGGCGGTGCTCCGGGCGGTGCGCGCGGCCGTCGGCGCCGACTTCCCGGTGATCGTGCGGATCACCGGCGACGACCTGCTGGCCGGCGGCACGACCCGCGACGACGTGCTGGCGTACGCTCGCGCGCTCGCCGCGGCCGGCGCGGACGCCCTCAACGTCGGGGTCGGCTGGCACGAGTCCCCGGTCCCGACCGTGCAGGCCGTGGTCCCGCCCGGGCACTGGGCGCCGGTCGCGGCGGCGGTCAAGGCGGCCGTCGGCGCGCTCCCCGTGCTGGCCAGCAACCGGATCAACCGGCTGTCGCAGGCCGAGGCCGTCCTCGCCGGCACGCCGCTGGACCTGGTGTCCATGGCGCGGCCGTTCCTCGCCGACCCGGCGCTGGTCGCCAACGCCCGCGCCGGCCGGCCGGTGAACGTCTGCGTGGCCTGCAACCAGTCCTGCATCGACCGGTCGCTGGCCGACGAGCCGGTGTCCTGCATGGTCAACCCCCGGGTCGGGCGCGAGCACGAGCCGGTGGCGACGCCCGCCGCGTCGCCCCGCCGGGTCGCCGTCGTCGGGGCCGGCCCGGCGGGCCTCAAAGCCGCCCACGAGCTGGCGCTGGCCGGGCACCGGGTCACCGTGTACGAGGCCGACGACGAGCCCGGCGGCCAGTTCCGGCTGGCGGGGCGGGTGCCCGGCAAGTCCGACTACCTGGCGGCGATCGGCTTCCTCGTCGCCGAGCTGGCCCGGCTCGGCGCGGAGCTGCACACCGGCCGCCGGATCACCGCCGCCGACCGGGACCTGCTCGGCGGCTACGACGGGGTGATCGTCGCCACCGGCGTGCTGCCCCGGTGCGTGCCGATCCCCGGCGTCGACCTGCCGCACGTGCTCGGCTACCCGGCCGCCTTCGCCGACGGGGCGCTGGGGGAACGGGTCGTCGTCATCGGCGGCGGCGGCATCGCCGTGGACCTGGCGCACCTGGCCAGCCACCCGACCGGGCCGGCGCGGCGGGTCACGGTGCTGCACCGGGGCCGTCGGCTCGGGCCCCGGCTGGGGCGCTCGACCCGGTGGGCGGTGCTCGCCGAGCTGCGCCGGCAGCGGGTCGACGTCGTGCCCGGCGTGCGCGACCTGCGGATCGACCCCGCCGGGGTGCGCTTCGCCGACGCCGAGGGACAGGAGCGCGCCGTACCCGCCGACACGGTGGTGATCGCCGCCGGGCAGGTGCCCGACGACGGCCTCGTGGCGGCGGTGCGCGCGGCCGGCGTCTGGCACCACGTCGTCGGCGGCGCGCGGGACACCGCCGGGCTGGACGCGGTGCGGGCCTTCGCCGAGGGCGCGGCGGCGGCGGAGGCGTTCCGGCGCGCGCAGGACCGCGCCGGCCAACTCGCGGGGATCGAGGAACGGGTATGACCGTCGACGGGCCGGAACGGCTTTCCGCGCTCGGCGTGCTGCGGCGCACCGCCGTGGACCGGTGGCGCATCGTGCGGCTGCTGCCGCGCGCGGGCTGGGCGGCGGTGACCGCCGCCGTCGTCAACAACGTGCTGCTGGCCGCCGCGCCGGTGCTGTTCATCGTGATGACGAGCCTGCTCGTCGGGCGGCTGCCCGCCGCCGTCCGCGACGGGGTGGACTCGCCGGCGTTCGGGCGGCTGGTGACCGCGTTCGTCGTCGCCGCCGCCGCGCTCAGCGCGCAGCAACTGCTGGCCCAGCTCCAGCTCACCACCGGGCTGCTGGTCCAGCGTCGCGTCGACGGGTGGGTCGCCGACGAGCTGATGGCCGCCGCGCTGAGCAGCCCGGGCATGGAACCGCTGGACGACCGGGCGCTGACCGACCGGCTCAGCGAGGCGTCGCGCGAGGTGGAGCAGGGCATCCAGAGCCCCGGGGCCGCCTGCGCCGGGATGCTGGCGCTGCTCGCCCGCTACGGCCAGCTCACCGGGTACGCGGTGGTCGTCGGCGTCGTGTTCTCCTGGCTCGCGGGCGTGGGCCTGCTCGCCGCCGTCCTGGCGTTCCGCCACGGGCAACGCGGCGGCCTGCGCAAGTACGCGGCGATCTACGGCACGATCGTGGCCCGGGTGCGCCGGCTGACGTACTTCCGCTCCGTCGCCACCGGCAAGCCGGCCGCGAAGGAGATCCGCGTCTTCGGGCTCCTGCCGTGGCTGCGCGAGCAGTACGCGGCGGCCTACCTGGACTGGATGCGCCCGGTCTGGGCCGAGCGCCGCCGCGTCTACCTGCGGCCCTACTTCGGCTACACGTCCCTCGGGCTGGTGGTCCTCGTCGCCGTCCTCGCCGCGCTGGGCCTGGCCGGCGGGCAGCGGGAGGTCGACCTCACCCGGCTGGCGCTGGTCGTCCAGGCCGTCCTGGCGGCGATCCAGCTCGGCGAGTTCTATCCCGAGGCCGACGTGCAGACCCAGTTCGGCATGAACGCCTACCGGGCGGTCGACGAGTTCCGCGCCGGCATGCAAGCCCGATCCGCCCCGGCGTCCGTGCCCGCCCCGGCACCCGCCCCGGCACCCGCGTCGGCACCCGCACCCGCGCTCCCGCCCGCGCCGGGCCCGGCCGGGGAGCCGGGCGCGCCGCCCGCCGCCGGGCCGATCCGGTTCGAGGCGGTGTCCTACCGCTACCCGCACCGCTCCGCGCCCGTCTTCACCGACCTGGACCTCACCCTGCCCCCGGGCAGGTGCACCGCGATCGTGGGGCTCAACGGCGCCGGCAAGACCACCCTCGTCAAGCTGCTCGCCCGGCTGGCGACCCCGACCTCGGGCCGGATCACCGCGGGCGGGCAGCCCGTCGACGCGCTGCCCGTGGCGCGGTGGCGCGGCAACCTCGCCGTGATCTTCCAGGACTACCTGCGGTACGAGGCCAGCGCCGCCGACAACATCGCGCTCGGTGCCGCCGGACAGGCCGGTGACCTCGCCGGCATCCGGGCGGCGGCCGAGGCGGCGGGCATCCTGGGCACGCTCGACGCGCTGCCGCAGGGGCTGGACACCCCGCTGTCCGGGCAGCTCCGCGGCGGGGTGGACCTCTCCGGCGGCCAGTGGCAGCGGCTCGCCATCGCCCGGGCGCTGTTCGCCGTCCGCCACGGCGCGTCGGTGCTCGTCCTCGACGAGCCGACGGCGAGCCTGGACGTCCGCGCCGAGGCGCGGTTCTTCGACGAGATCATCGCCGCCACGGCGGGCGTCACCACGGTCCTCATCTCGCACCGGTTCGCCACCGTGCGCCGCGCCGACCACATCGTCGTGCTGGCCGACGGGCGCGTCGCCGAGCAGGGCTCGCACGACGAGCTGCTGCGCCAGGGCGGCCGGTACGCCCGGCTGTTCGAGCTGCAGGCGGCCCGCTTCCTCGACGACCGCCCGGACGGCGACGCCCCGGGCGGTCGGGACGGCGAGCCCGTGGAGATCGGACAGGAGCGGAGCCTCGGATGAGTCGCGGACTGCTGTCGGCCGCCTGGTCGCTGTGGCGGACCTCGCTGCGTCAGGACCGGCGCAAGGCCGTCACAGCGCTGGTCCTCGTCATCGCCGGCGCGGCGGCGTGGCCCCTGGTGGCGATCATGCTGCGCGTCCTGTTCGAGGCCGCGAACGCCGGCCGGCCGGTCGCCGCGAGCCTGGCCGGGGTCGCCGTGGCGGTGCTGCTGATCGCGGGCCTCACCCTCGGCCACTTCGCGCACATCGCCTACTTCGAGCTGTCCGAGCTGGACGTCCTGCACCTGCACCAGGAGCTGATGGAGGCCACCAACGGCTCGGCCGGGATGGCCCACTTCGAGCGGCCCGAGTTCGCCGACAAGGTCAGGATCCTGGAGGAGGACGTCGAGCAGCTCCGCGTCGGCCTCCAGGCCGTGCTGACCGGCGTCGGGCTGGCCGTCGCCATGGCGCTGACGACGGCGGTGCTCGCCTCGCTGAACCCGCTGCTGCTGTTGCTCCCGGTGGTCGCCGTGCCGCCGCTGCTGGCCGGCCGGCGGGCGGAGCGCATGGTGAACCGGTCGCGGGAGGCCAGCGCCGAGTCCACCCGCCGGGCCCTGGGCCTGTTCCGCCTCGCCACCCGGGCCGCGTCCGGCAAGGAACTGCGGGTCTTCGGCCTGGAACAGGAGGTGCGCCGCCGGCACGGCGTGTTCTGGCAGGACTCCACCCGGCGGCTGTGGCGCACGCAGGCCGTGGCGAGCCTCGTCCGCATGCTCGGGCAGCTGGCGTTCGCGGGGGGCTACATCGCCGCCGTGCTGCTGATCCTGCGCGACGCCGTCGCCGGCCGCCGGGGCGTGGGCGACGTCATCCTGGTCGTCACCATCGCCGCGCAGGTCAACCAGCAGGTGGCTGCGGCGGTCGGCGTCCTCCAGGACCTCCAGCGGCTGCGCAGCGTCTACCAGCGGCTCGACGAGGTCCACGAGCTGGTCCGGGCCGGGGAGCGCGCCGACCGGGGCGAGGCCCGGCCCGCCGCCCCCGCCGGCCCGAGCGCCCTCGCCGGCCCGTCCGCCCCGCCGGCCGGGTCGCCGCCGCCGGAGCGGCTGCGCGACGGCATCCGGCTCGTCGGCGTCGAGCTGCGCTACCCCGGCGGGGCGCAGCCGGTGCTCGCCGGCCTCGACCTGCACCTGCCGGCCGGCGCGACCGTGGCGATCGTCGGCGACAACGGCGCCGGCAAGACCACCCTGGTCAAGCTCGCCTGCGGGCTGCTGCGCCCGACCGCCGGCCGGGTCCTCGTCGACGGCGTCGACCTGACCGACCTGTCGCTGCCCGGGTGGCGGGCCCGGATCGCGGCCGGCTTCCAGGACTTCGTACGCCTCGAACTGCCGGCCCGGCGGACCGTCGGCGTCGGCGACCTGCCCCGGCTCGACGACGAGCCGGCGGTGCGTGCCGCGCTGGAGCGCGCCGGCGCCGGCGACCTCGTCGGGCAGCTCGAAGCCGGCCTGGACACCCAGCTCGGCCGCGAGTACGCCGACGGTGCCGAGCTCTCCGGCGGCCAGTGGCAGAAGCTCGCCCTCGGACGGGCGTTCATGCGCGACGATCCCCTGCTGGTCGTCCTCGACGAGCCCGCCGCCGCCCTCGACGCCGAGGCCGAGCACGCCATGTTCGAGCGGTACCGGCTCCAGGCCGCCCGGGTCGCCGCCGCCACGGGCGCGGTCAGCGTGTTCGTGTCGCACCGCTTCTCCACCGTCCAGATGGCCGACCTGATCGTGGTGCTCGCCGACGGCCGGGTCGCCGAGCTGGGCGGCCACGCCGACCTGATCGCCGCCGACGGCCTCTACGCGGAGATGTTCGAGCTACAGGCGAGGGCGTACCGGTGACCGGGGTGGACGCCGACGTCCGGCCCACCAGCCACAGCGAAGTCCGGAGGACCCGTCAGTGACCAGCGCAACGCACACCGAAGAGTTCGACCCCTTCTCCCCGAGCGCCATGGACAACCCCTATCCCGCGTACGCCGAGCTGCTGCGCCACGAGGAGCCGCTGTACCTGGCCGACCGCGACATGTGGCTGGTCATCCGGTACGACCACGTGCGCGCGGCGGCGAAGGACCACGGGGGCCTCTCCTCCGCCGAGGGGATCGCCTACCACCGGTCCACGCTGCCCGTGCTGTTCGGGCTCGACCAGCCCGACCACACCCGGATGCGCGGGCTGATCCGGCACGACTTCTCGCCCCGTGGCGTGCAGTTCTGGCGGCCGTTCATCGAGCAGGTCTGCGGCGAGCTGCTCGACGAGGCCGTCGCCACCGGCGACATCGACCTCGTCCAGCAGGCGATCATCCTGCTGCCCGTCAAGGTCGTCACCACGATCGTCGGGGTGCCCAGCGACAACCTCGCCAAGCTCAAGCTGACCGCCGGGGTGCTGGAGAGCTTCATCGCCAACGCGAAGGTCGGCGAGGACGCCCCGGACGACCCCGACGAGAACGCGCTGCGGCTGCGGGCCGCCAAGTCCGCGCTCTCCTCCGTCGCCGGCCTGTCCACGTTCCTCGGCGGGCTGCTGGAGGAACGCCGGGCGCAGCCGCCCCGCAGCGACGTGGTGTCGAAGCTGTTCGCCGCCGCCGAGAAGGGCGGGGTGACCGAGAACGAGATCCTCTGGCTCTGCCTCACCCTGCTCGTCGGCGGCCAGGAGACCATGACGCACTTCCTGGGCAACATGCTGGACGCGCTGCTCAACCACCCCGACCAGTTCCGCCTGGTGCGCAGCCGGCCCGACCTGGTCCCGGCGACGATCGAGGAGACGGCCCGCTTCTACCCGCCCGTGCAGAACGTCTTCCGCACCGCCACGACCGACGTCGTCGTCGGCAACACCACCATCCCGAGGGACGCCCGGGTCGAGCTGTCGTTCGCGGCGGCCAACCGTGACCCGCGCAAGTTCCCCGACCCCAACGCCTACCGGATCGACCGCCGCACCGACGGCCACCTGGGCTTCGGGGCGGGCATCCACACCTGCGTCGGCATGCACCTGGCCCGCCTCCAGGCGGCCACGTTCCTGCGCCTGCTCATCGACCGCACCGACGACATCGAGCTGATCGGCGAGTTGGTCAAGGTGCCGAGCCCGGCCTTCCGGGGGCTCGACCACCTGCCGCTGCGCCTCACCCCGAAGGGCGGTCGCCCGGCCCCCGCCGCGCCGGCGAACGGAGGGCCCCGTGCGTGACGCGACCACCGGCGGCACGCCGGACCCTGCCGTGCTCGATGTGCCGTTCGCCGTCGGCGAGGCCGCGTCCGGGCCGCTGACCTGGGCGCAGAGCGTGATGTGGGACGCGATGCAGTGGTTCGGCAAGGAGGCGAACCAGTTCAACATCGGCCAGCCCCTCGTGCTCGCCGAGCCCGTCGGGCAGGCCCGGCTGCTCGCGGCCCTGCGGGGCCTGGTCGAGGCGCACCAGACGCTGCGGACCCGGTACGTGGCCCGGTCGGGCCAGCCCCGCCAGGAGGTCCACGCCTCGGGGGCGTACGACGTCGAAGTGGTCGACGGGCACGGTGACCCGGCGCGCGTCGCGGGGGAGCTGGCCGGGCGGCTGGCCGAGACCGCGTTCGACCACGAGGCCGAGTGGCCGCTGCGGGTCGGCTGCGTCGTCGACGGGGAGCGCCGGGTCACCGCCGTGGCGCTCGTCGGGTCGCATCTGGCGTTCGACGGCTGGGCGTTCAACACGTTCGTCGACCTCCTGCTCGCCCGGCTCACCGGCGAGCCGGACCAGCCGGAGCAGCCGCAGCAGCCGGACCAGCCGGAGCCGGCATCGCCGCCGGCCGCCGGGCAACAGCCGGCGTCGGCCGGCGGGGGCGTGCCGCAGGCGCTGGAGCAGGCCGCCTTCGAGGGCTCACCCGCCGGCCAGCGGCAGAGCCGGCTCGGGCTGCGGCACTGGGAGCAGGGCCTGTCGACCGCGCCGGCCTCCATGTTCGACCTGCCGCGCGCCACCACCGGCGACCAGCCCATCGAGCGGCACCTGCTCGACTCGGCGGCGGTCGCCGCGGCGGCGGCCACCCTCGCGGCGCGCACCCGCACGTCGTTCTCGACCGTGCTGCTCTGCCTCACCACGCTCGTGCTGACCGCCTACAACGGCCACGACACGGCCGTGTTCAAGCTGATCACGGGCAACCGGCTCGACCGGCGCAGCCGCGACCTGATCGCGCTGAACACCCTGGACGCGCTGCTGGCGTTCGCCGTCCCGCGCGACGTCGACCTGCTCACCGCCATCCGGCAGACCCACCGCCCCGCGTTCGACGCGTACCGCCGGGCGCAGTGCGACCCGCGCGCCGTCCGGACGGTGGTCGAGGAGGTGGGCCGGCGGCGGGGCGTGTCGTTCGACCTCTCCACCTACTTCAACAACGGGCACCGGGGCAACGACTGGGCCGTCACGGGCCCGGAACCGGGGCCGGACCGGCTCGCCGAGCTGCGCCGCGAATCCCGCTACACGCGGCTGGACCCGCTGCCCCGCAGCGACATGAAGTTCATGGTCGCCGCCAGCAACGCCGGCGGGGGCGTCTGCCGCCTCGGCCTGCTGGTGGACACGACGTACCTGCCGGGCGCGCTCGGCGAGATCATCGTGCGGGGCATCGAGACGCTGCTGTGCGACGCGGTCGCCGACGAGATCGGCGTCGCCGAGATCCCCGGCCGGATCGGCCTCACTCCCGCCGCCCGGGGCGCGGACTGGGTGCGTACCCCCGCCGGCTGGGTGCGCCCCGCCGACGTGGCGGAGCTGGTCCGCGAGGCGGCCGGGGGCGTCGAGGTCGCCGTCCTGCCCGCCGGGCCCGCGCCGGGCACCGGGCTGACGGCGTACGTCGCCGACGCCTCGGCCGTACCGGAGGAGCTGCACCGGCGCGTGCTCGACCTGCTGCCGGGCCGCCCGGGCGTGGCCGCGCCCGACGGGTACGTCGCCTGCGCGGCGGCCCCGCCCGCCGGGGCCGGGCCCGACGCCTGGCGGGGCCTGCCCGTCGCGGCGCGTGGCCCGGGGCGGCCGGCGTGAGCGGGGCGGCCGGCGACCGCCGCGCGGACAACTGCCGCGCGGTGACGGCGATTGATAGTCTGCGGTGGGTCGTTCGATGCCTGAGAAGTGGGGCCGTGGCGGGATGGTAGGGGGCGACGTCGTCATCACCGGCATCGGCGCCGTCACGCCGCTCGGCCTCGACCGGGAGAGCACCTGGCACGGCCTGCTGGCCGGCAAGTCCGGCGTCGGTGCGATCACCGCGTTCGACGCCGCCGACCTGCCCACCCGCATCGCCGCCGAGGTGCGCGGCTTCGACCCGGCGGCGCACTTCACCCCGAAGCGGGCCCGCCGGATGGCGCGGTTCAGCCAGTTCGCGGTCGTCGCCGCGCGGGAGGCGGTCGCCGACGCGCGCCTGAGCGTCGACCCCGACCACGCCGACCGGGTGGGCGTGGTGGTCAACGCGGCCGTCGCCGGCTTCGACACCGTCGAGGCGGCCACCCGGGGGCTCCTCGCGGCCGAGCCGTCCGCGCCCAGCGCCCAGTTCGTGCCGTCCTCCCTGACCAACATGCCGGCCTGCGAGATCGCCATCGACCTCGGCGCGCACGGGCCCGTCAACGCCAGCGCCCTGGCCTGCGCCAGCGGCGCGTACGCGCTGCTCGACGCCCGCCGCCTGATCCTCAGCGGCGAGGCGGACGTGGTCGTCTGCGGCGGCACCGACGCGGCGATCACCCCGGCCATGTTCGCCGGCCTGGTGAGCATGGGCGCGATGTCCGAGCGCAACGCCGACCCGGCGGGCGCCAGCCGGCCGTTCTCCGCCGACCGCGACGGCTTCGTCTTCGGCGAGGGCGCGGTGGTGCTGGTCCTGGAGTCGGCCGAGCACGCCCGCCGCCGGGGGGCCACCCCCTACGCCACCCTCGCCGGTGGCGCGCTGACCAGCGACGCCTTCCACGTGAGCGCCCCCGCCCCGGGCGGCGTGCACGCCGCCGCGGCCATCAGGCAGGCCGTGGCCCGCTCCGGGCTGCGCCCCGACGACGTCGACTACATCTGCGCCCACGGCACCTCGACCAAGGCCAACGACCGCACGGAGACCATCGCGATCCGCGCGGCGCTCGGCGACGCCGCCGACCGGGTGGCGGTCAGCGCGCCCAAGTCGATGCTCGGCCACCTGATCGGCGCGGCCGGGGCGCTCGGCGCGCTGGTGTGCGCCATGGCGATCCGCGAGCAGGTCGTCCCGCCCACCATCAACCTGCACGAGCCGGACCCGGAGTGCGACCTGGACTACGTGCCGCACCAGGCCAGGGAGATGCCCGTGCGGGCCGCGCTCACCAACGCCTTCGGCTTCGGCGGGCAGAACTGCGTCGCCGTCTTCACCGAGCCACCGTCCCGAGGAGAGCCCAGATGACCGCCGAGTTCCGGTTGCGGCGCACCGACCACCCGACTCCCCCGCAGCAGCGGGAGGCGATCCTCGCTGATCCCGGGTTCGGCCGCCACTTCACCGACCACATGGCCACCGTGGCGTGGACGCCGGACGCCGGCTGGCACGACCACCAGGTCACCGCGCTGGCCCCGTTCACCCTGCACCCCGGCGCGGCCGTCCTGCACTACGCGCAGGAGATCCTCGAAGGGCTCAAGGCGTTCCGCCGCGCCGACGGCAGCATCTGGCTGTTCCGGCCCGGCCTCAACGCGCGCCGGTTCGCCATGTCCGCCGACCGGATGGTCCTGCCCGAGCTGGACGAGGAGACCTTCGTCGAGAGCGTCGCCGCGCTGGTCCGCGCCGACGAGGCGTGGGTGCCGCCGTACGGCGGGGAGCAGAGCCTCTACCTGCGCCCCTTCATGTTCGCCTCGGAGGCGTTCCTCGGCGTGCGGCCGGCGCAGCAGGTCACCTACTGCGTGATCGCCTGCCCGGCCGGGTCGTACTTCCCCAACGGGGTCACCGGCGTGACCCTGTGGATCTCCACGAAGTACAGCCGGGCGTCGATCGGCGGCACCGGGGCGGCCAAGTGCGGCGGCAACTACGCCGCCAGCCTCGCCCCGCAGCGCGAGGCGCTGGGGCACGGCTGCGAGCAGGTGCTCTACCTGGGCGGCGAGCAGCGGCGCGACATCGACGAGTCGGGCACCATGAACGTGTTCTTCGTGACCCGCGACCAGCAGCTCCTCACCCCGAGCCTCGGCACCATCCTCGACGGGGTGACCCGCGACAGCGTGCTGGCGCTCGCCGCCGAGCACGGCCTCGACCCCGTGGAGCGGTCGATCGGCATGGACGAGGTCCGCGACGGGCTCGCCGACGGCACGGTCACGGAGGCGTTCGCGGCCGGCACCGCCGCCGTGATCACCCCGATCATCGGGTTCAAGAGCGAGGAGTTCTCCGCCCCGGTCGGCGACGGCACCCCCGGCAAGCACACCCGCCTGTTCCGCACCCACCTGCTCGACATCCAGTACGGCCGGGCCGAGGACACCCACGGCTGGATGCACCGGGTCCTGTAGTGGGCACACCGATCGCCGTGGTCGGGATGGCCGTCCGCGCGCCGGGCGGCGTCGCCGACCTCGACGCGTACTGGTCGGCCATCCTGCACGCCCGCGACCTCACCGGCGACCTGCCGGCCGACCGGCGCGACGCGTTCGGCGCGGCGTGGGACGGCATGGTCACCCGGGGCGGATACCTCGACGCGGCGTTCGACTTCGACCCGAAGTTCTTCGGCATCGCGCCGAAGGAGGCCCGGGTGCTCGACCCGCAGCACCGGCTGCTGCTGGAGGTCGCCTGGGAGGCGTTCGAGCACGCGGCGATCCCCGTCGCCGCCGTCGCCGCGGCCACCGGCGTGTTCGTCGGCATCACCGGCCGGGACTACTGGCAGTGGCTCTCCGGCGACCCCAACTCGTACTGGACCATCGGCAACGGCCACGCCTTCGCCGCCGGCCGCGTCGCGTACACCCTGGGGTTGGGGGGCCCGGTGTTCGCGCTGGACACGGCGTGCTCGTCGTCGCTGGTGTCCGTGCACACCGCCTGCCGGGCGCTGGCCCACGGCGACTGCGACGTGGCCCTCGCGGGCGGCGTCAACCTCGTCCTGGCCCCGGGCACCACCCGGGCGGTGGCGCAGACCGGCGCGCTGTCGCCGCAGGGCCGCTCCCGGCCGTTCGACGCCGAGGCGAACGGCTTCGTCCGGGGCGAGGGCTGCGGCCTGCTGGTGCTCAAGCGGCTCGCCGACGCCCGCCGGGACCGTGACCGCGTCCTCGCGGTGATCGGCGGCACCGGCATCAACCACGACGGGCGTACGGCGACGTTCACGACGCCGAACGTGTCGGCCCAGGCGGGGCTCATCGACACCGTCCTCGCGGCGGCCGGTGTGTCCGCGCGGGACGTCGGCTACCACGAGGCGCACGGCACCGGCACCCCGCTGGGCGACCCGTCCGAGCTGGAGGCGGTGGTGGCCGCGCTCGGCCGCCGCGACGGCCGCCCGCTGTACGTGGGCTCGGTCAAGGGCAACCTCGGCCACACCGAGTCGGCCGCCGGGGTGCTCGGGCTGGTGAAGGCCGTGCTGTGCCTGCACCACCGCACGATCGCCCCGCAGGCCAACTACCGGGCGCTCAACCCGCGCGTCGACCTGTCGGGCACCGGCATCGAGATCCCAGGGACGCCGGTGCCCTGGGACGACCGGCTGGGCCCCTGCGCGTCAACGAGCTCGTACGGGATGAGCGGCACCAACGCCTTCGCGGTGCTGGCCCCGGCGCCGCCGCCCGAGCCGGTCGCAGCGGGGCCCGCCCCGCGCGGCTTCCCCGTGTCGGCCGCCACCCCGGGCGCGCTCGCCGAACTGGCCGGCCGGTACGCGGCGCACCTGGCCGCCCTGCCCGGGGCGGACTACCCGGCGTTCGCGTCCACCGCCACCGGCGGTCGTGCCCGGCTCAGGCACGCGGTGTGGGTCGAGGCGGCCGAGCCGGCCGGCGCGGCGGCGGCGCTGGCGGCCCTGGCCGCGGGCGAGGCGCACCCGGCCGTGCGGGCGCTCGGTGCGGACGAGCCGGTGCCGGCCGCGCCCGGCCGCGCGGTCGTCTCGCTGCCCGGCTACGCGTGGCAGCGCGGCACCTACCTCTCCGCCCCGGCCTGAGCGGCCCTGCCGGCACCCACGCTCCGGACCGAGCGGCTACGCGCCGGCCTGGGCGGCGAGCGTGGCCGCGCGGGCGGCCCGCGACGGCAGCGCGAAGTGCAGCGTGGCCATGGCGACCAGGCGGTCGCGGTGGTCCGTGGCCCGCGCGTCCACGACCGCCGAGCGGCTGGCGATGTTGACCACCTCGGCGGCGACCCGCAGCACGCCGGGCTCGGCCGGCTCCAGGAAACTGATGCTGCTGTTGGCCAGCGCCATCGCGGGCGTCGGCCCGACCAGCACGTTCACCGCGACGAAGCCGGCCAGGTCGATCGCCCAGAACATGGCCGGCCCGGACAGTGCGCCGTCGATGCGGCGTTCGAGCCCGTCGGGGCCGGCGGCGCAGACCACCCGGCCGCCGTCGATCGCCTCCACCCGGAGCCGGTCGGTGCCGGACAGGACCTCGGCCAGCCACGCCCGCGCCTCGTCGATCGCCATCACCGGTTGCCACGCCATGGCCACACTATAAGTCGTGATCGATCTTTTTCGGTCGTCTCGTACGGTGGGGCACGGTGCGGGCCCGGGCGGGACCGGGGTGGGCACCCGGCCCGCAGGTCTGTAACTATCCGTGGGGTGACGTTCACGGATGGAGTTGGTGTCCCGGGGGCACCGGGATGAGCGGTCGGCTGGGCACCCTGCTGCGACGGCACCGCACGGCCGCCGGCCTGACCCAGGAGGAACTGGCCGACCTGGCGGGCGTCGCCGTGCGTACGGTGCGCAACCTGGAGCTCGGCCGCGTCGCCCGGCCGCAGCGCCGCACCGTGCAGGAGCTGGCCGACCGCCTCAGCCTCTCCGAGCCGGACCGGTCCCGGCTGCTCACCGCCGCCCGCGGGGGCGGGTGGGACGACGGGGCCAGCTCCCTCCCCGGTGACCTGGCCGACTTCGCCGGCCGGGCCGGGGAGCTACGGCGGCTGGCCGGCGCGGCCGAGGCGGCCGGGCGGTCCGGCGTCAGCCAGGTCGTGGTCGTCAGCGGCGCGCCCGGGGTCGGCAAGTCCAGCCTGGTGGTGCACGCCGCCCACGAGCAGGCGCGCCGCTTCCCGGGCGGGCCCCTGTTCGTGGACCTGCGGGGCCTGGACGACGACCCGACGACCCCGGCGCAGGCCCTCGACCAGCTGCTGACCGCTCTCGGCGTGACCGCCCCGCCGCCCTCGACGGATGCCCGGCTGACCCTCTGGCGCACCCTCGCGGCCGACCATCGAGGGCTGCTGGTGCTGGACGACGCGCGGGACGAGGCGCAGGTGCGGCCCCTGCTGCCGGGCGGGCCGGGCTGGCTGGTGCTGGTGTCCAGCCGCAACGCGCTGGCCGGGCTGGTCGGGGCGGACCGGCTGCCGCTGGGCGTCCTGTCCGACGCCGAGGCGCGCACCCTGCTCGCCGCGTCGGTGGGCGGCGGGCGCATCGGCGTCGACGGCCCGGCGGCGGCGGAGCTGGGCCGGCTCTGCGGCGGGCTGCCGCTCGCCCTCCGGGCTGCCGCCAACCGGCTCGCGGTCCGCCCCGAGTGGAGCGTGCGGTGCCTCGTCGAGCGGCTCCGCGACGAGCAGCGGCGGCTCGACCTGCTGCGGGCCGGCGACATCCAGGTGCGCGGCGCGTTCGAGCGGTCGTACCGGCTGCTCGACCCGCCCGTCCGGCGCACGTTCCGGCTGCTGGGCGCGGCCCCGCTGCCGCAGTACGCCGCCCCGGTGGTCGCGGCGCTGTCCGGCGAGCCGGTGCCGGTCGCCGAGGACCGGCTCGACAGGCTGGTCGACGCGGGGCTGCTCGGCATTGGCGCGGCCCCCGGCCGGTACGTCCTGCACACCCTGCTGGCCCTGTTCGCCGCCGAGCGGTTCGCCGGTGACGAGACCGCCGGGGACCGGGAGGCGGCCCGGGACCGGCTGGCCGCGTACCTGCGGGGCCGGGGCACGGCGGCCGGGGAGCGCGACCTGCTCAGGTGACCCGGTCGGCGTTGCCCGGCCGCCGCCGCACCAGGCCGAGGGTGATCGCCTCGCGGGTCAGCTCGGCCTTGTTTCCGACGTCCAGCTTGGACCTGATCCGGGTGAGGTAGGTGTTCACCGTCGCCTCGGAGATGCCCAGCCGGCGCGCGGCCTGCGCGTGCGTCAGCCCCTGGGCGATCAGCGTCAGCGTCGCTGCCTCCCGGGGGGCGAGCGCCGGCCGGCCGGGCGGCCGGAAGCGCGCCCGGTCGCGGCCCGGGCCGGGCCCCGCCGCGCAGGCCGGGCCCCGGCCCCCGGCGGCCACCGGCCGGCCCGGCTCCGGGCCGGTCGCGCAGGCCCGGAGCCGGGCCGACAGCGTCGGGCACAGGTAGAACCCGCCGGCCGCGGCCACGTCGAGGGCGATCCACAGCTGCGTACGCTCGGTCGCGGTGCTCACCACCGAACGGACGCCGGCCCGGATCGCGTCGAGCGTCGCGCCCTTCGCGGATTCCGGCACCATCACCAGCGTCGGGTGCCGGGCGCACGACCAGCGGACCACCTGCGCCGACGGGTCGACCAGGACCACGACCGTCCCCGCCCCGGCCGCCACCTCGCCCACCGCGTCGACGGTGCGCAGGCTCCGCACCCGGTCGTTGCCGTCGATGAGCTGGCGCACTCCGCGCCTGGCCAGCGGCTCGGCCACCACCACGCACACGTCGAACATCGCCCCACCCCTCGGTGAGCAGTCAACTACGGTGCGGCTAGCGGGGCGAGGCAAGACGACCGGCAAGAACGGGCGTCACGCCGACAGGTAGCCGAGTTCGACCGCGCGCCGGGTCAGCTCCGCCTTGTTCGCGGCCCCGAGCTTGCGGCGCAGCCGCTTGGCGTACGTGTTGACGGTCTGCTCCGTGACACCGAGGCGGTGGGCGACCTGCCGGTGGGTGAGGCCCTGGGCGATGCACCGCAGCGTCTCCACCTCCCGGGGCCCCAGCGACACCTCCGGTGCGCCCGGCGACGCCGGGCCGCCGCCGTCCGTCCGGCCGCCGACCAGCGCCGCCACGCTGCGCGACAGGTACGACCCGCCGGTGAGCACCGCCGAGCGGGCCAGCTCCAGCTCGTCGACGCCGTCGCCGTCGCGCAGGACGGCCCGGACCCCGGCGGCGAGCAACGCCAGCGGGTCGACCGTCGTGGCGTGGGGCAGCACGAGCAGCACCAGCCCGTCGGCGGTGAGCGCGGCCAGTTCCGGCCAGCGCTCGCCGCTCAGGCGGTCCCACCGGACGACGACCGGCGTGGGGCCGGCGTCGGGTGAATCGACGGTCGGCATCAGGCTGCTCCTGGAAAGAGGGGTGCCCGAACCCCCAACGTGTACCGAGCGCTACCGATGGTAGATGCCGGAGAAGTCCCCAAAATGATGGCTGTCCATGTCCCCCGCGCGCCGCGCACACTGTCCCCCGCGGCGTCGACGTCGCCACCTCCCCAGCCCAGCCGCCCCGCCTGCGCCGCCCCGGCGTCGTTGCCCTGCGCGGCCCGGTGCCGGCGTCCGGCGCGGAACCGGCGCGCGGTCGGCGTCGCCGTGGCGACAAGGGAGACAGATCATATGATTTCAAGGGATCGCCCGACCGCTCCGGCAGAACACGCGCGCCTGTGGCTGCGGTGCTTCGGCGGGTTCCGGCTGGAACTGGACGGCGTCCCGGTCGGCTGGTCGGGCGTCCGGCCCCGGGTCCGGACCCTGATGCGCTACCTGGCGGCCGAGGCCGGCCGGCCCGTGCACCGGGAGCGGATCATGGCAGCGCTCTGGCCGGAGCTGCCGGAACGGGCCGCCGTCAACAACCTGCACGTGAGCGTGTCGACCCTGCGCACCTTCCTGGAGCCCGGGGTGGCCCGGGGCGCGTCCCGGTTCGTCGTCCGGGACGGGGCGTCGTACCTGCTGGACCCGGGGCCGGGCGGCGGCAGCGACGTGCTGGCCTTCGAGGCGGCGCTGGCCGTCGCCCGGCACGCCGGGCCGGGCGACGCCACCACGGTCACCGGGGCGCTACGCGGCGCCCTCGACCACTACACCGGTGACCTGCTGCCGGAGGACGGGACCGCCGAATGGGTGGTCGCCGACCGGGAACGGTACCGGGCGCGGGCGACGGAGGCGGCGGCGCTGCTCGCCCGGGTGGAACTCGACCGGGGGCGGGCGCGGGCGGCGGTGCTGGCCGCCCGGCGGGCGCTGGAGCTGGACGGCTACCACGACGACGGCTGGCGGCTGCTCGTGGCCGCGCAGCGCCGGGCCGGCGACGTGGCCGCGTCCCGGCGCAGCCTGCAGACGTACGAGCGGGTGCTGCGGTCGCTGGGCGTGACCCGCCCGGCGGCCGTCCGGCCCGTGCACGTCACGGCCGCCTGAACACCTCCACCTCGGCCAGCGCCACCTCCCGCCCTCGCTGCGCGCCGTAGCTGGCGTCGATGGTCAACCGGAGGCGGGTCACCCCGCCCACCACGTGGTGGAAGGTCTGCGGCCCCGGCCGGTCGGTCAGGCGTAGCTGCCGGGTGGTGCTCGGGCCGTCCCCGGTCCACAGGGTCATCGTCAGCTCGGCCGGCCGCGCCTGCCGCACGAAGGCGTCCTGCTGCGGCGACGCCCCGGCGTGCACGATCAGGTCCATCAGCCGGATCGGCGGGTCGAAGGTCAGCTCCACGTACTGGCCGGTGGCGGGCCGGTCGGCGGCCGGCGCCCAGTACCTGTTGTTCAGGCCGTCCACCACGGACCGGGCCGGGTGCCCGCGCGCCTCGCTGGAGGCCACCACGCCGTCGGGCAGGACGGCCTCGGGCGTCGCCGTGCGGTCCCGCACCGCGTCGACGGCCCGGGGGCCGAACCGGACCGCCGCCCAGACCGCCACGGCGAGCAGGGCCAGGACGACCAGCACCGCGAGCAGCCGGCGCAGCCCGCCCCGGCCGGGTCGCCGCCGGGGCCAGCGCAGGCGACGCCACCACGGCACGGCCGCCGCCGGCCCGGCCGGCGCGGCCAGCGGCCGGCCGCAGCGGCGGCAGAACGACCGGCCCGCCGGGTTGCCGGTGCCGCAGGCCGGGCAGACCACGTCGCCCGGTGCGCCGGCACCGTCCCCGGCGAAGTCGCGGACCACCGGCGCGGGGGCCGTGGGCAGCCCCGGCTGCACCGCGCGGGGCTGGTCGGCGGCGGGCGGCGGCTCGGCGGGGGCCGATGCGGGCGCACCCTCGGGCCGATCGGGCTCGTCGTCGACCGGACGCACCGGCACGACGAGCGCGGCGGCCCGCCGCGCGGCGGCGGCCTCGGCGGCCTCGACAGGCTCGGCGGCGGTGTCCGCGACGGGCCCGGCCGTGGCGTCGCGGTCCGTGGCGGCGCGGTCCGTGGCGTCCTGGGGCGTGGCGTCGCGGGGCGTGGCGGCGCGGGCCGTGGCCGCCGTGGCGGGCGGCGGCGCGGTGTCGTCGTTCCAGGCGAGGAAGGCGCCGCAGTTGCCGCAGAACCCGTCGCCGGGCGTCACCTCCGCGCCGCAGTTGTCGCAGGTCCTCATCGCGCCCCGCCCGCCGCCGGGCCGCCGTCGGGCGGCAGCACCTCCAGCGTGTACGGCACGTGCGCCGGCCGGTTCGCCTCGATGACCGCCCGCAGCCGCGCCGCGAGCACCGGCCCCGGCTCGGCGACGCGGACCCGCACCGTCAGGGCCGGCTCGGGGGAGCCGGGCAGCTCCCCGCCGGGGGTGGCCGACCAGGCGGTCCCGCCGCTCTCGACGACCTCCGCGGCCAGCCCCGTGGCGAGCCGCACCTCCTCGGCGAGCGCGGCGGCCGTGCCGCGTACGCGGTGCCGGGCGACCGCACCGGCGACCACCCGTCGACGGTCGTCGCCGGCCCCGTCGGGCGGGCCGCCGGCGGCGACCCAGCCGCCCAGCCAGTCCACGAAGTCGGGCGGGGCCAGCGCCGGGTCGAAGTAGGCCCACAGGCTGTCCAGGGTGGCGTGCACCGGCGCGATCACCTGGTCGTACGCGCCGGTCAGGCGCTGGGCCAGGTCGTCGGCGGCGTAGACGGCGGGCAGCCGCCGACCCAGCGGATCGGGCGTGGCCAGCCCCTCGACGGCGGCGCGCATGCGAGCCCCCCTCCTGCTCAGGCACCCGACCGGTGCTCGTCGACGCGGACCTGGTGCTGGTGGGAGAAGACGAGGGCGTGCCGGTCCAGCTCGATCCGGGTCACCTGCTCGCCCCGGCGGCCCGTCAGCGGGTCGGCGGGGAACATGCGTACCTCCTCGACGACCTCGACCCCCGGCAGCCGTTGCAGGACCCCGAAGACCTCGCCGGAGTGCACCTGCCGCCCGAACGGCCAGCCGGTCCCCTCCGGCCCGCCGCGCACCGGGTCGAGGTAGCGGTAGAGGGTGGCCGTCGCCTCGGCCCGGAGCTGGGCGACGGCGGTGTCGGGGCGGGGGACGAGCCGGGCGACGACCGTGACGCCCTGATAGAACGGCGGCTCCACGACCAGCCGCGCCCCGATCGGGCGGCGGGCGTCCAGGTGCTCGGCGATGGTGGCCAGCATCCCGTCCGGGGGGACGAGGTCCTCGAAGTGGAGGCGGCCCTCCTCGTCGGCGACGGCCTCCGGCACCACCAGCAGGCGTACGCCGCCGGCCGCGCTGCCGTCGCCGGCGGGCAGGCACCGGACCCGGGCGGCGGCCGGGGACGCCTGCCGGGCCAGCAGCTCGTAGTCGCGGGCGGTGACCGCCCGGTCCTGGGCCCGTAGCTGCACCGGCCCCCGCAGGCGGGCCTCCGCGACGGTCTCCCCGTCGACGCCGCCGGTGGCGGGGGCCCGGTTCTCGACCCGCGACACGTACGGCATCGAGCTGCGCAGCACGGCCAGGGCGCCCCGGGCGACGTTGCCGCTGTGCCCGCCCCCGGTGCGGTAGCGGCGGACCCGGATCCGGGACCCGGCCGCCGGCACGGCGCCGTAGCGACGCAGGGTGCCGTCGGGCTGCCGGACGGCCGGGCCGAACAGGATCTCCCCGGCGGTGCGGTCCACGACGACGTGCCGGTCGCCCGGCCCGGAGCCGCCGAAGGTCTCCACCTCGGTCCACTCCAGCCACCCGGTGCCGTCGCTGGTCTCCACCACCAGCGGGTGCTCGTCGGGGACGATCGGCGGCCGGGCCACCGTCAACCGCTGGCCGGGCACCCCCTCCGCCTCGCCGACCTGCTCGCCGAGGACGGTCTCGGCGTGCACGGCGGCGACCGTGCCCCCGATGGTGGCCGCCTCCACCGAACGCACCGTGGGCGACGCGGCGTAGAACGGCTGGCCGGGCCGGGCCGCCACCAGCCGGCACCGCAGCCAGCCGGCCCGCTGCCCGGCCACCGCGGAGGTGACGTGGGCGGCGGGCACGTGCAGCACCACCTCGCCGGGCCGGTTCAGCCCGCCGGTGTCGTCGTGGTCGACGACGCACGGCGACCAGCCCTCACCCGTCCACGCCTCCCACACCAGCGGCGGCTGGCGCGGGTCGACGCCCACGCCCTCCACCCGGCTGTCCATCCGCAACAGCACCGCGCAGGACGGCACGGCGGCGGAGAGGCCGACGAGCATGGCGTCGCCCACCGACGGCACGGCGGGGAAGCAGGACACGTCCCGGCCGTCGAGCAGCTGCTCGGTCCGGTCCGCCGGCGGGCCCTCGGCGGGGTGGCTGCGCAGCCGGGCCAGCTCGCAGGGCACCACCGTCAGGTCCGCCGCGGTGGTGAACACGACGGCCTCGTCGGTCTGGGTGCGTTCCGTGCCGACCTCGGTGCCGGCGCGCAGCAGCACCGGCTGGGTCTGCGGGCCGGACAGCCAGAACGTGACGTCGCCCCGGGCGGCCGTGGGTGGGAACGGCCGCACCCCGATCAGGTCGAGGAACGCCAGGTAGTTCTTCTCCGGCACCCGGTTGAGCCGGTAGAGCAGTTGGTCGACCATGTGGGCGAACGTCTCGACCAGGGTCACCCCGGGGTCGGAGACGTTGTGGTCGCTCCACTCCGGGCAGCGCTGCTGGATGAAGCGTTTCGCCTCGTCGACGAGCTGCTGGAAGCGGCGGTCGTCCAGGTTGGGCGCGGGCAGCGGCATCAGGCGGCGCTTTCCTCGTGGTTGCTGCCCTCCGGCGAGAGGGCGCTGCCCTCGTGGGAGGGGATGACGTAGAACGGGAAGACCAGGTTGCGCGGGTCGTTGGTGCCCCGGATCGAGTAGCGGACGTCGATGTAGAGAACCCCGGCGTCCTCGGCGTCGAAGTTGATCACCACGTCGGTGACGTCGATGCGGGGCTCCCACCGGTCCAGCGCCCGGCGCACCTCGAAGGCGATCCGCCCGGCGGTGTTCTCGTCGGCCGGGGCGAAGACGTAGTCGTGCACCCCGCAGCCGAACTCGGGCCGCATCGGCCGCTCGCCGGGCGCGGTGCCGAGGATGAGCCCGATCGCCTCGACGATCTCCCGCTCCCGGTCCACCAGGGCGATCCCGCCGGTGGCGTCGGTGCGCAGCGGGAACGCCCAGCCCGCCCCGATGAACTGCTCGGCCACCGCGCCTCACCCGCCGATCAGCACGGTCGTCGCCCCGGTGCTCACCACGGCCTTGCAACCGGTGGCGTCGCCGCGCCGGGCCGCCTGGTGCCCGCCGATCAGCACCCGGCGCAGCGGCGGCGGCACCGCCGGCACGATCCGGTTGGTCAGCAGCAGCACGGCATGCTGCGGCGGCTTCTCGCAGACGCAGACCGTGCCGACCACCGCGGCCGGCCGGCCGGCGATGAGCACGCTGGACACCCCGAGCAGCGGGGCGCCGGGTGTGCCCGGCGGCAGGGCCTGCCCGCCCGGCGGCCCGATGGTCCCCGTGGGCGGCCCCGGGGTGACCCCGGTGGCCAGGTGGCTGATCTTGTCACCGATGCGCGCGGCCGGCGGCATGAGCGTCCCTCCGGTCAGTTGAGCTTCACGAGTGGTGCCTGGATGTCGACCTGGGTGCCGCCGTCGACGCTGACCGACCGGCCCCTCAGAGTCAGCTCGCCCGCCCCGGCGTCGAGGGTGATCCCCCGCCCCTTCACCGTGACCTGCTGCCGGGCCTCGATCTCGACGCTGCCGTCGCTGTGCACCACCACGGCCGTACGCCGGTCGTCGAGGTGCACGGTCAGCCGGTCCTGGGCCGTGGTCAGCCGGATCCCGCGCGGCCCCGAGGGCAGCGCCGACTCCAGGAACTCGATCCGGTCCCCGCGACGTGAGGCCAGCGAGCGCCGGTTGACCCGGCCCGACGAGGCGTCCACCAGCGCGCCCTCGTGCACCGACGGCTTGTCCACCCCGTTGTACAGCCCGCCGATGACGTACGGGCGGTCCAGCAGCCCCTGCTCGAAGCCGACCAGCACCTCGTCGTTGACCTCCGGGCAGAACACCCCGCCCCCGCCGACGCCGCCGAGCTGCACCGTACGCACCCAGTCCGTCTCGTAGTCCGGCGCGTCGGTCAGCCAGGGGAAGCGCAGCCGCACCCAGCCCTGGCCGACCCGCTCGGGGTGCCGGCGGTCCACGTCGGCCTTGGTGTTGGTGACGATCGCGACGGCCAGCCCTGGGATCCGGGTCGCCCGCGCGGGCGCGGCGGCCCCCGTGGTCAGGCCCCACGTCGACCGGTCCTGCCGGCCGCTGACCGTCAGCCACGTCTCGTAGAACTGGGCGGGGCCGAAGACGTGCCGGCTCGCCGTTATCGTGTACTTCCCCTCGAACGGGGCGCCCACCTGCTGCAACGACAGCGGCACCCCGGCCCGCAGCCGGGGGTTGCCCCGGATTCCCACCTCCAGCTCCGCGAACGCCCCCGTCACGTCGGCCGCCACCGCCCCGGCCACCGCCCGCGTCTCGGCCGCCGTTCGGTAGGGCACGTCCGCCACGCAGAGCCGGGCCGCGCCGAACGGCTGGGCCACCTTCGCCGGGGTGGTGCCGATCTGCACCTCGTCGCTGGCGTCGGTGGCGACCTCCGTGCGCACCGGCCGCTTCGCCCGCACGTCCCAGCCGCGCACCGTCACCCCGGACACCTGGCCGACGGAGGTGACGGTGGAGCGCACCGACAGCAGGTTCTCGTTCATCTCCACGACGAACGGGCTCTGCTCCGCGGTGACCCCCGCCCCCGGCGCGGCGGCGGCCCGCACCGACCGGCGGAAGAAGAACCGGCCGTCGACCACCACCACCTCGGCGTCGTTGTCGACCGCGAGCATCTTGAGGAACTCCCAGTCGTTGACGTTCGGCTGGGTGACCGTCTCGTACACCGTGGGGGTGGGGTCGATCCGGCCCACCGGGATCCCGGCGGCGGCGGCGACCTCCCGGGCGATGTCGGAGCCCTTGCGGTTGACGAAGCTGCGCACCCGCTGCCCCCGCATCAGCCGGTGCGACAGGTCCAGGGCGCGGACGGTGGTGAAGGTGCCGACCCCGTCGTACTCCGACTCCAGCGTCACCACCTCCCCGGCGAACAGCGGCAGCGGGGCGGCGTCGTGGCCGGTGCGGACCCGGACGGTCAGGTCGGTGCCGATGGTCACCCCGTTGTCCCGCAGGAACCGGCTGTGCTGGTCGCGGAAGCGCAGGGTCGCCGTGGCGGCCAGGTTCGTGCTGTCCTCCACCACCGCCGACACCAGCCGGTCGGCCCAGGCCCGGGGCAGCGCGCCGGGCAGGCCCACCACCAGGTTGTTGGTGTGGTCACCGCTGGACATCGTGGCCCTCCCCGGTGCGCAGTTCCTCTGGCGCGGGCAGCAGGAGTTGGCGGCCGGGGCGCAGCCGGACCGGATCGTCGATGTCGTTGGCCTCCGCGATGACCCGCCACGCCGTCGGGTCCCCGTACTCGCGGTGGGCCAGCAGCTCCAGGGAGTCCCCGGCGACCAGCCGGTGCACCCGGCGGGCGGTGCGGCTGCCCGACGTCGGGTTCTGCCCCGGGGTGGAGCCGCTGACCTCGTTGAGCGTCAGCGAGCAGGTAGCCCGCAGCGGGGTGCCGTCCGGGTCGAACAGGCTGTAGGTCGCGTTGACCTGGCTGACGTACGAGTAGAACGAGACGGTCTGGAACTGCCCCCAGGCGAACTTGACCCACGGCGGGGACGGCGCCTTCGCCGCGATGCTCGCCTTGGTCGGCACGCAGCAGGTGAGCAGGGCGTCGACCCGGTCCTGCACCGTGCGGGAGTGGGTGTCCGTGGCGTCGAGGAAGACCTCCAGGCTCAGCGTCCGGGGCCCGGAGCCGCTGAACTCGGCGACCCCGACGTCCGCCGCCCCGCGTACGACGTGCGGGATCCAGCTCGCCGACTTGGTCAGCGCGAGCTGCTGCGGGTTGAACATGAAGGTGATCGGCCCGCCGAGGGCCCCGCCCGGCTGGTTCCCGCCCGAGGTGGGCGGCTGGTACCGCTGGAGGTGCGCCGCCACCTTCCCGGCCCGCGACCTCATCCGCCGACCTCCAGGAAGCCGTGGTACGCCAGCTCGATGCTCTCGCTGGCCACCTCCGAGCGGTTCGGGTCGAACGACGGCCCGGACCACCGCACCAGGACCACGTCGGCCAGGCCCCACTGCACCAGCATCGCCAGGTCGGGCCGGAGCGCCGCGATCTGCGCGGTGCCCCGCCGCACCCCGCTGGGCAGTTGCGCGAGATAGCTGGAGACCTTGGCGGTGTCCCTGGTCAACGGGCGGGTCAGGGTGACGTTGGAGTAGCGCAGCCGCGACGGCAACTGCCAGACGAACTCGTTGTTGCCGCCCTCCTGGTACTGCTCCAGCTCCACCTCGCAGCCGAGCCCGTCGCAGCCGCTCCAGTCGCCCAGGTCGATGCCGTCGATCTGGAGCCGGAAGTGGACGCTCGTCCCCGGGTCGTCACCGGCCATCGCCGTCTCCCCTCTCGTGCTGATCGGTACGCCGGCTCATCGGACGCCGTCCCGCCACCGGCCGGTCCGTTCCCGGGCGGCCCGCAGGTCGGCCCGGACCAGCCGGCTGACCGGTTCGACGAGGCGGTGGGCCAGGGCGTCCAGGTGCCGCCGCTCCAGGCCCCGCAGCAGGGTCTCCGGGTCCGGCCCCGGGTCCCGCTCCGGGGTGGTCCCGACGGCGGTCCGCCGCTGGACGGCCCCGGCCGCCGGTGGGGTGGCCCGCCGCGCCGGCCCGCCGTCCCCCGGCCGGGCCCCGGTGGCGCTCGTCGTCCCGGTGCCGGCCGGCGCGTCCGGCCGGGCCGTGGACCGCTGGAGGGCCGCCGGGGCGCCGGTGTGCGGGCCGGTCGCCGTGGTCGTCCGCCGCGCCGGGCCCGTGGCGTCGTCCGGTCCGCCGGCCGCCGCCGGGCCCGCCGCCCGCCGCGTCGGCAGCGGTACGCCCGCGAAGCCGGCCTGCCGCCGCGACGTGCCGGGCGACGCGTGCGGTGCCGGGGCGGCCGGCCCGGCGGGGAGAAGCACGGGTGCCGGGCCCCGCCCGGCGCGTGCGCCACCGCCCGCCTGCCCGCCCTGACCGGCCCGGTCGTCGGGGCCGGCCCCGCCGGATCCGGTCGTGCCGTGCCCGCCCAGCGCCGGAACGTCGGATGCCCGGGCGCCCGTGGCCCTGCTCAGCCCGTCCACGCCGGACGGTCGCGGCCGGTGCCGGCCCGTCGGGGAGCGGCCTGCCCCGTCGTGCCGTCCGCCGGCCTGGGCCGCCGGGCGGGGCGTCGCGCCGCCCGCGCCCGCCCGGGGGGCCGGCTGGACGGAGGCCGGGTTGCCGGACGACGTCCCCGCCCCGCCGGACGGCCCCGCGGGGGCCGGGTCGGTGCTGCTCGCGCCGCGCGTCCGCCAGGTCACCGGCACCCCGGCCCGGGTGCCGGTCGGGGCCGCGCCGGCCGGATCCGGTGCCCCGGTCAGCAGGGGCAGCCCGCGTTCGGCCAGCAGCGGAACCCGGCGTGGGACGGCCGAACCGGGCGGCGCGGCCTGCGCAGCGGTGGCGGGCGGCGCGGCCTGCGTGACGGAAGCGGGCGGCGCGTCGTGCGGAACGCTTGCGGGCGGCGCGTCGCGGGGCCGGGCAGGCGTGGGCGGCGGCGCGCCCTGCGGGGCGACGCCGGTCGGCGGCACGCCCCGCGGCGTCGGGGCGGGCGGCACCGCGCGGTCGGCGGCGGCGCCCGGATCGGCGCCGCCGTGCGGGGCTGCCGCCGTCGAGGGTGCGGCTGCGGTCCCGGGCAGGTCTGCCGGCCGCCACCGGAGCCGCTGCACCACCGGCCGCGACGGGGCACCGGCGGCACCGCCCGACGCGCCGTCGACCGGGGCCCGGACCGGCGCACGTGACGGTACGGGCACGGCGCGGGGCGGGCCGTCCCCCACCGCGCGGCGCGGGCCGTCCGCGGTGGCGCGGCGCGGGTCGTCCACCGCGGCCGGCGACGACCGGGTGCCCTCCGCCGGGGCGGCCGGTTCGCCGGCCACGGCCGGCCGCGCGGGCCGAGGCGTGTCGCCGGCCGGGGCGGGAGACGGCGGCACGGCGGCCGGCCGAGCCGCACCGACCCGGGGGACGGCGACCGCCGAGGCGTCGGGCCGGGACGCCCCGGCCCGGGAGGCGTCGGCCGGGAGCGCGTCGGGGCTGGTGGGCGGGGTCGGGCGTACCACCGGGGGTGGACCGTCGGCGGGCAGCGGCGGTCCCAGGCCGGTGCGTCCGGGCCGGCGCTCCCCAGGGCCGGCCGGCCGGTCGCCGCCCGACCACGGGCCCGGGCCGGCGCTCGTCCCGGCCGGCGTGCGCTGCACCGTCGACGGGGGGCCGGAGGGTGCCCGGCCCGGCGGGCCGCCACCGGTGGCGGCGGCGGGCCCCGACGCGGCCGGCCGCCCGGCCGCGCCCGGCCGGGCGGTCTCGGGCAGCGCGGGCAGCGGGTCGCCGAGGCCGAGCCGGGCGGCGCGGCGCACCGGAGGCTCGGCGCGGCCCCGGGAAGGCCCACCGCGGACGGGCGGCGCGACCGGCCCGCCACCCGGGGCGTCCGGTGGGAGTCCGCCATCGGGCCCGGCGGGCGGGGCCGTGGCAGCCGGTCGGCCGGCTGGCCCGCTGCCGGCGACGCCGCTGGGCGGGACGCCGGCGGAGTGGGCGACGTCGGCGGAGTGGGCGGGGCTGGGGGCGGCCGGAACGGCGCGGGTCCGGCCGCCGGCCGGGGCGACGGGTCCGCCGGGGCGCGGCGCGGCGGCCGGTTGCAGATGACCCGTCACCGGGGGGACGGCGGTCGCCGTCGCGGGCGGCGCGGCCCGCCGGATCGTGGCCGGTGGACGGGCCGGTGCGTCGGGCAGCGGCGTGCCGGCCAGCCGCCGGATCGGGCCCGGCGGCGGCGCGGTGACCAGCGCCCCCGCCCCTGCCCCTGCCCCCGCCGCAGCGCCAGCCGGGCGCGGGCGCGGAGCCGACGCCGGGGTCGGGCCCGCGGTCCCCGCCGCTGCCGTGGCTGGGGCCGGAGCCAAGCGTGGGGTCGACGCCGATGCCCCCGCCGTGGCCGGGGCCCGCGCCGGCACGGTCAACTCGGTGCCGCCGGCCGCATCGGCGGCCGGGTGGTCCGCGCCCGGAGCCGGGTCGCCGGCGGGGAGACCGGCGACCCTCCGCTGGACGGCGGGCAGGTGCGGAGCCTGCCCCCGCCCGGCGTCCGGCCGGGCCGGGCGGGGCCGGGCCAGATCGTGGACGACTCCGAGCGGTGCCTGGTCGCTGACCAGGTGATCGAGCGGCGCGCGCAGGGTCGGGTCGCGGTAGGTGGCCAGCCGGTCGGTGAACCGGGGCAGGTCGGCGACCTGAAGCGGCCCCGTGGACACCGCCCGCCTCAGCGGCGGCAGCGCCCGCCAGCCGGGATCACCGGCACCGCCGGAACCCGTGGGGGCGGCGCTGGCGGGCGGCGTCGGGCCTGCCGGCCCGGCCGCGGCGGGGGACGGGCGGGCGTCGTCGGCGGAGCCGGTCACCCGGGCGCGGGTGCCAGCGGCCAGCCGCCGCAGCCTGTCGCGTAGCCCCATCGCGCCTCACTGACCTTCGTTCATCCTGGTGTTGATGCGGGCGATCTCGGACACGTACCGGGCCCGGTCGGCGTGCGTGAGGTCGAGGATCTCCGTGCGCGGCCAGTGGAAGTGGTAGGCGACGTACGAGACCTCCTCGTGGAGCCGGTCGGCCCCGTACGTCACGATTCCCCCGGGCGACCACCGGCCAGGTCCACCTCGAAGACCGACTCGCAGTCCGGGCAGGTGACCTCGGCGAGGGTGTGCCCCTCGGCGTTGATCCGCCGGTACAGGTCCTGGAGGAAGGCCAGGTCGGAGGCGAAGAGCCGCTCGACGACCTCCGCCCGCACCTGGCTGATCGTGCCCAGCCGGGTGATCACCAGGCTGAGCAGCACGATCGACAGGTAGGCGGGGTTCTGCTTGACCCGCAGGTCCACCAGGGGCGCCAGCTCGTCGCGGGCGGTGGCCAGCCGCATGCTGCCGTCCCGGTGCACCGTGCCGTCCTCGTCGACGTACCCCCGGGGGAGTTGGAAGGTGAACTCCGTCTGGAGCCGGACGGGCGCGGCCGGCGCGACCAACGGCGTGGCGGCCCCCTCCGGCCCGGCGGCCGGGTCGACGAGGGTGTCGAGGCCCCCGGCCGAGACACCACGGCGTCTCATTGCGCGCTGATCTCCTCGTAGACCACGGTGACCTTCTCGGTCGCCGCCGTCGGGTCGCCGGCCTTCAGCCCCGGCCCCTCCCACTTGCTCACCCACGCGTTGGACAGGTCGAAGCGCCGCGTCTCGGACTTGTCGGCGTTGTTGAGGATGATGCTGATGTTCTGCCGGGCCGCCTCCACCGCGCCCTTCAGGAACGTCTCCTTGATCCAGTCCGTGAAGGCGCTGCTCTTGTCGAGCCCCCGGGTGATGGTGACCTCGCCGGCCTTCCGGGCCCCGGGGATCTTCCGGATGATCAGCTCGCCGGTGGCGGTCACCGACTTGACCTCGATCGAGTCCAGCTCGACGGTCAGGCCGCTGACCTCCTGCACCAGCTCCACCTGGATGCCGCCCAGCTCCACCTGGAAGCTGTGCACGATAAGGGTGTCACCACTGGCCATCGTGGCCGCCTTTCGTCAGGTCTGGCCCGGTCAGTCGCTGACCAGGCTGGTGCTGTCGGAGAACTGGGCCAGCCGGAAGACGACGAACTCGGCGGGCTTGACCGGGCAGATGCCGATCTCGCACACCACCTGACCCCGGTCGATCACCTCCGGGGGGTTGGTCTCCTGGTCGCACTTGACGTAGAAGGCCTCCGCGGCGGTCGCCCCGAACAGCGCGCCCCGCCGCCACTCCTCGGTGAGGAAGGCGGTGATGTTGCGTCGGATCGTGCCCCACAGCCGCTGGTCGTTCGGCTCGAACACCACCCACTGCGTGCCGAGGAGGATGGACTCCTCGACGTAGTTGAACAGCCGCCGGACGTTGATGTAGCGCCACGCCGGGTCGGAGGAGAGCGTGCGCGCGCCCCAGACCCGGACGCCGCGCCCGGGGAACGCCCGGATGCAGTTGACCCCGATCGGGTTGAGCAGGTCCTGCTCGCCCTTGGTGACGTTGTTCTGCAGGTCGACCACGCCCCGGACCACCTCGTTGGCGGGGGCCTTGTGCACGCCCCGCTCGGTGTCGTTGCGGGACCAGAGGCCGGCGAGGTGCCCGCTCGGCGGCATGAACACGGCCCGGCCGGTGCTCGGGTCGAACACCTTCACCCAGGGGTAGTAGAGGGCCGCGTACCGGGAGTCGTAGCCGGCCTCGTCCTGCCGCCAGGCGCGCACCTGCTGGGCGGTCAGCTCCGGCGGCGGGTCGAGCAGGGCCATCCGGTCGCCCATCTGCTCGCAGTGCGCGATCAGGGCGAGCTGGGCGGCCTTGACCGCCTCCAGGTCGACGACCCCCTGCTGGTACGCCCCCATCAGGTCCGGCGCGGCGACCATGGTGATCTCGTCGATGGCCTCCAGCCCGGCCAGGCCGGTGCGGGAGTCGACGTCCCCGGCGAACTCGCCGGCGGTGAGGGCGGCCGGCACGGCGTCGCCGGGGGCGGCGGCCGGGGCCAGGGTGACGGTCTGGTTGGCGGGCCGGGCCAGCGCGTTGGCCGCGGCGGCCTCCTCCATGGTGATCAGGTTGGACCGCTCGCGGACCTGGCTGGCCACCGAGGTCTTGCTGTTGCGCCGGAACGAGCCGTCGTACTCCTCGGCCACCTGGCCGTCCCGGCGCACGACGAGCCGGAACCGGTCCTCGCCGGCCCCCTCGCCCTCGACGTCGGCGACCTCCACGGTGATCTCGCCCCCGCCGGCCGGAAGGGCGGCCACCCGGAACGTGCCCAGTGTCGACGGCTCCCCGGCGGGCAGCGCCTTCTGCCCGCCCCGGCCACCGGTCTTCCGGTCGGTCGACGGGTCGCCGATCCGCACGACGTAGCAGACGCCCCCACCGTTGGCGAAGTACCCGTACACCGCGTGCGCCAGGTAGGCGCCGTCGACCATCCCGCCGAAGAGCTGGACGTACTGGCTCCAGTTGGTGACCAGGGTCGGCGCGTGGAAGGGTCCCTTCTCGGCGAATCCCAGGAAGGCGGTGACCGCGGTCCCGACGCCCTCGATGGGCCGCGAACCGCTCTGCACCTCCTCCACGTACACGCCCGGGGACAGGTACGTCGGCATGCGAGCTCCTCTGCCAGGTCGGCGAACGCTGGCCAGCCTGCTCGGCCGGGGAGCCGCCGGGAAGGTCCCTACGGACCGCGCGGGGGCAGACTCCCGCACCGCAGGGGCACCGCGTCTCCCTGCCCGGGGCATGCGCCCGTCTTCCTGGCCACGCGGTCCTTCTCGGCGCTGCGGAAGCCCTCGTACGCTGAGCCCCGCGCTCGCCACCGGACATCCGCGAACCACTCCGCGAACCACTCCGCGAACCACTCGGACCCGCGTCACGAGGAGGTGCCAGCACATGCGCCGTCACCGCACCGAGCTGACGCCGGGGCCCGAGGAACACCTGCGGCCGGGCCCGACCCCGTCCCCCGACAGCCGGCGCGACGAGGCCACGGCGCCGGTGCGGGACTCCCCCGGGAACGACCCGGCGCAGGTCGTCGCGTTGCAGCGGACGGTGGGAAACCGTGCGGTGGGCCGGTCGCTCGGGTGGGACCAGCACGAGCAGGGCGTGGGGTGCGGCCACGCCACACCGACGGACACGCAGGCCCGGCCCGGGGCGGACGGCGGCGACCGGCACGCCCTGGCGCACGAGCTGACCCACGCCGTCCAGCAGCGGCTCGGCAGCCCGGTGCCGGACCGCGACGGAGCGCCGACCCCGATCCAGCGGTACCTCACCGTCGCCCCCGGAACGGCCGGGTACCCGCAGCTCGGCACCGCGGAATCCGCCACCCCGAATCCGAACTTCTTCCCCGCCCAGGTGCCCTTCGACGACAGCTACGTGGGGGCGGACGGCTCGCTGCACGTGGAATACCTTGGGCAGGCGCCCCTGCGGATCTCGGACAAGCTCGACCTGGCCATCGAGGACACCGGAGGCTCCTGGCGGCAGGCCAAGACCTTCTTCGCCACCGAGCGGCGCATAGCCGAGGCCAACGCCAACCTGAAGGGGCGGGTCCGGTTCGAGGCCGGCAGCGACTACCTGGAGCTGCGGCGGACCCGGCGGTTCCTCAAGGTCAAGATCGGCGAGCAGGAGCAGACCCTCTGGCAGGTCGAGCCGGTTCGCTACTCGGTCGGGGGAGAGGAGCTGGGCCGGGGCCTCGATGTCCGGCTCGCCCAGCGGTGCAACGAGATGGCCACGGCGGTGACCAACCGACAGGGCCTGGCCGTCGAGGGGGAGGAGCGCTACTTCGACGCCATCGCCCGGCTCCTCGGTGTGCTGACCCCGACGTCGGCAGCCGCGTACCGGCAGCAGGTGCAGGCGGCGAAGGCCGCGGCGAGCAGGGACGCCAGCGCCGCGAACGTGAGCGCCCTCTCGGCCGTGTACGCCGCCCAGATCGGCGCCGTGATGGGCTTCCGGGACGACGAACGCTTCCCGGACCTGGCCCGCCGCTTCGGTCTGAACGCCTTCACCCCGCCGCCGCAGATCGGCGACGTCCTCATGATCAAGTCTCTGGAGAGCGACGCCAGCTCGGGCGAGCTGGACTTCCACTTCGCAGGCGTGGTCGCCCGCAGCGGGACCGACTACGTCACGATGGAGAACTTCGCCCGGCACGAGAGCACCGCCACGCTCAGCTCCGGCGACCCACAGTGGTACTTCCAGATGTACGGCGCGGCCGACCCCGCACAGAGCTTCCACCGCGAGTGGGACTGGGAGGGCCGGTTTCCCGGCCGCTTCACCCTCACCATCCGCCTCGGCGGCTAGGCCGGCGGCTCGGATCCGGCCCCGCCGCCGACTGCAACGAGGAGGGTCCCCGACATGCACCGCATCCGGCCCGGCCAGGACTCCGACGCGCGGGAACAGCAGCCCGTCCGCTCCGCCCCGCCGTCCGCCCGGCACACCGGCGCGCCCGCACCGGCCGGTGGGACCGGCCCGGAGGAACTCGCCGGCCTGCAACGGACGATGGGCAACCGGGCGGTGGCCCGGCTGATCGAGCAGGATCGGCACGCACACGCACCCGGCTGCGGCCACGACGCCCCCGCCGTGCAGCGGTCCACCGCCCACGAGGTGCTGCGCGGCGGAGGCCGGCCACTGGACGAGACGACCCGGGTCGACATGGAAGGCCGGCTCGGGGCCGACTTCTCCGACGTGCGGGTCCACGACGACGCGGCGGCGCGCACGTCGGCGGCGGAGCTGGGCGCGCGGGCGTACACCTCCGGCAACCACGTGGTGCTCGGCGAGGGCGGCGCCGACCGGCACACCCTGGCGCACGAGCTGACCCACGTCATCCAGCAGCGACTGGGCCCGGTCGCGGGCACCGACGACGGCACCGGCCTGCGGGTCAGCGACCCCGGCGACCGGTTCGAACGGGAGGCCGAGGCGACCGCGTCCCGGGCGCTGGCGGACGGGGCCGCCTAGCGGGTCGGCGTCAGGGTCGGCGGGCCCGCCCGCCGCTGCCCGGCGCGCCCCGCACGCCGTTCGGCGGCACGGCCGGCAGGACCAGCCGGCCCAGCTTGCGATACTCGCGCCGGGCGGCGGCCGTCACCATCGCCATCGTCACCGGGCCGCCCGCCGCGGCGGCCAGGTAGCCGGCGCTGACCGCGCAGGCCCGGATGCCGCCCCCGCTCAGCTCGAAGTCCAGGGCGCACCGGTCCAGGTCGACGTCGGCGGCCCGGGGCAGCTCGGCGCCGAGGCAGCGGTCCCACAGCGCCCGCCGCTGCGCCGCGTCCGGCACCGGGAAGTCGACGATCACGTCGAGCCGGCGCAGGAACGCCTCGTCCAGGTTGGCCCGCAGGTTCGTGGTCAGCACGGCCACCCCGTCGAACGACTCCATCCGCTGCAACAGGTACGCGCTCTCCAGGTTGGCGTACCGGTCGTGCGCGTCGCTGACCTCGGAACGCTTGCCGAAGATCGCGTCCGCCTCGTCGAACAGGAGCACCCCGTTGACCCCGGCCGCCTCGGTGAAGATCCGCTCCAGGTTCTTCTCGGTCTGCCCGACGTACTTGTCGACCACCGTGGACAGGTCCACCACGTACAGGTCGAGCCCCAGGTCGGCGGCGACCACCTCGGCCGACATCGTCTTGCCCGTGCCGGAGTCCCCGGCGAACAGGGCGGTCACCCCGCGCCCCCGCCCTCCGCCGGGGCGCAGCCGCCACCCGCCCAGCACCTGCTCCCGGTGCCGGACCCGCAGCGCCAGCTCGGCGAGCTGGTCCCGGACCGGGGCGGGCAGGACCAGGTCGTCCCAGCCGACCGCGGGCTCCACCCGCCGGGCCAGCCGCTCCAGCGCCGCCGCGTTCTGCGAGCGCACCCCCGCCCGCACGTGCCGCGCGGCGACCCGGTCCGCGCCGTCGAGGATCGCGTGCTGCGCCGCCGCGACCGCCGCCCGCCGCACCTGGTCGGGCGTCAGCACGTACGCGGCCAGCTCCCGCTCCGGCTCGACGTCGGCGGCTAGCCCCACCGGCCGCCCGGCCAGCGCGTCCCGCCACAGCCGGGCCCGCTCCGGCGCGCCGACCGGGGCGGCGGTCACCAGCAGCGGGGACTCCTGCGCCCAGTCCGGATCCCAGCGCAGCCGGCCCGTGAGCAGCACCGGCACCGGCAGCGCCGTGAGCCGGCGCAGGAGCCGCGCGTGGGCCGCGCCCCCCGCCGGGTCCAGGGCGTCGACCGGGCCGGCGACGAGCCCCGCCCGGCGCAGCCGGGCCTCCCGTACCACGGCGGCGAGGGACTCCGGCGGCGTCGGGTCGCCGCCCAGCGCGTCCAGGTCGAGGAGCAGGACCGACCAGCCGGCGGCGGCCAGGGCGGCGCAGGCCAGCCCCTCGGCCGCCCCGCCGGTCTCCTCCCGCAGGTAGGCCAGCCGGTCACCGGCGCGGATCGCCGCCGCCAACCCGTCGACGGCCGACCGGTTCCGCCCCTGGCCCGAGCCGTCGGGCGCGGCCCCGGGCGGCCAGCGGAGCAGGCCGTCGACCCGCCCGTCGGCGGCGTCGGAGCCGAGCAGGTGACCGGCGACCCGGTCGGGCACCCGCAACGTGCGGGTCAGGAAGGGCCGGTCGGCCTCCTCGACCAGGAGCAGGCCGCCGGCCACCAGCGGACCGGCGGGGGTGAGCCGCGCCCGGCCCGGCCCGGCGACGGGGGCCACGCCGCAGAGCGACAGGGCCAGCCCGGTCGTCGCCCGGGGGCGGGTCACGTCGTCGTTGAGGTAGCCGTAGAGCTTCTCGTAGCGCCGGTCCAGGTCGGGCAGGAGCGCGATGAGCAGCAACTCGACGTCCAGCGGGGTCAGCGCGAAGTCCTCCGCCAGCTCCGACAGCGGTATCCGGGCGCCCGCCGACCGGGCCTGCGCGGCCCACCGGTCGGCGGCCTCCACCGCCTCGGCCGCGATCTCGTCGGGGGCGGGCGGGGCGGGACCGTCCACGAGCCGCCAGGCGTCGTCGTCGGAGACCCGCAGCCCGCGCAGCGGGTCGTCCGGGGCCGGGTCGGTCGCCCGCGCGGCCAGCACGGCCCGCCGGACCCGCTGCTCCACCAGGAACAGCCGGGCCCGCAGGTACGCGGTGCCGGGCGGCTCGACCCGTTCCGCCGCCGGGCCGGCCGCCCGCGGCCCGCCGCTCGGGACGCCGCCCACCGGGGCCACCCCGGCATCCGTGTCGACGGTGGCGGTCACCGGCCGCCGCCCCGGATCGGCCCACCGGTGCCCTGCCGGCGCTGCCGCTCGGCGGCGGTGCCGCGCGCCCGGCGTACCCCGATGGGGGTGACGCCGTCGGCGGGGTCCGGGTGGCGCAGCCTTCGGGCCTCCACCTCCGCCGCCCGCCCCGCCGGCCCGCCGGTTCGGTCCGCCGGCCCGCCACCGGCCCGGTCCCCGGCGCGTAGCCGCAGCCCGTCGGTGACGGGCTGGGCGGCGAAGGTCGCGGACGCCGCGATCGGGGTGGTCACCACCAGGTCCAGCGACGGCTTCAGCGCGCCACCGAGGGCCGACCAGATGTCGGCCAGCCCCCGTTCCCGCGACGGCGGCACCGCGACGCTCATCGGCACGGTCAGCCCCAGCGCGGCCAGCCCGCCGACCAGCCGGGCCGGGGGCAGCACGTCGTGCACGACCAGCCCGGCCAGCAGCACCGACAGCAGCCGGTGCTCGTCCTGCGGCTGCGCCGTCCACGCCGTCACCAGGTACGACAGGGCGAAGTACCGGGGTGGGCGATGCTCGGCGACGACCACCCCGTCCGCGTCGTGCTCCTCGACCCGGCCCTCCCGGCGGTGGGTCAGTTCCTCCCGCACGTCGTAGAGGAACAGGTTCACCGTCGGGGCGTTGCGCCGGGCCTCCCACTCCCGGGTCGGCGCGTCGAAGGCGAGCTGCACGTCGGTGCCGGCGAGCATCTCCTCGGTCAGCAGCGCGTGCAGCGCCTCGTCCACCTCGTGGATCATCGTCGTCGTCCCCTCACCAGCCGCGGAACAGCAGGCCGGGCGGCTGCTGGGCGGGCAGGATCACCCGGAAGTCGGTGCGGACGGCGCCGAACCCCGCGCCGGTGGCCACGATCCTGCGGGGGCCGAGCTGGTCGCGCGGCACCACCAGCAGCTGCGCGGCGAAGGTGCCGTCGGCCGCCGGCACGGCCGGGTTCGCCGCCGCCGTCAGGCCGACGTCCCAGGCCAGCCGCACCGGCACGCCCGGCGGGAAGTCGGTGCCCCGCACGGAGGTGACGAAGGCCGGCGGCCCGATGGCCGGCACGGCGACGATCCGGGGCCGCAGCACCCGCAGCGGGGCCTGGGCGGTGTCGTCGAGACCGCCGTCGGCGGCCACCGTGCCGCGCACCGTCGTCGACGTCGCCGCGTCCGGGGCCAGCACGAACTCCAGCTCCCGGCCGACGCCCGGGGCCAGGTCGGGGACCGGGCAAGAGGTCGCCGAGCACCCCGCCGGCCGGGTGCGCACCGGCACCCCCGCCGGCAGGGCGGGGGTTATCCGGATTCCGGTCACCGGCCGGCCGCCGGTGTTGCGGACCGTGTAGGTCACCGTGACCGTCCCGCCCACGTACGCCGGGAGGGGGTCGACCGTGACCGTGATGTCGAGGCCCGCCGCCGGCGGGCTGGTGGGCGGCGGGCCCGTCGGGGTAGGCGTCGGGGTGGTCGTCGGCGGGAGGACCGGGACGACCGTCACCGGCACCGACGCCGTGTTGTCCGACGGCCGCGCGTCGGCCGTCCAGCCCCCGACCGTCCACTCCAGCGGGTACGTCCCGGCGGTCACCCCGGTCAGCTCCACGCGTACCTGCACCGTGTTGCCCAGCCCGATCGGCCCCAGGTCGCAGCCCGGCGGGGCGAGCTGGCAGGAGCCCGCCTCCGGCTCCAGCGCGCTGACCCGGACCCCGTCGGGCACCCGCAGGTCGAGGCGGACGTTCGCCGCCGGGGTCGGCCCCCGGTCGGTCACCGTCAGCGTCAGCGTGGTCCGCTCGCCGATCCGCACCGGCGCGGGCGGCTCCGCCACCGCCGTGGCCAGGTCCACCGACCGCTGCCAGGTCGGCTTGCGGTGGCGGCCGGGGAACTCCCAGGTCAGCCCGTCGAAGACGGCGGTGTCGAAGTCGTACGTCTTGACGTACTCGGGGCTGGCCGGCTCGGTGTACCGGCGCGAGTTGAAGGCGAGCTGGTGCCCGTCCGGCGACCAGGCGACGTCGCGCGGCCGGTGCGGGCCGTCCGGCGGGGCGACCAGCGGGTCGGCGCAGCCCACCCCGGGGGTCTGCGGCGCGAGCACCTGGCAGCTGCCGCCGTCGGTGTCGGTGACGACCAGCCCGTCGGGGCCCCGCCCGAACGCGATCCGGCGGCCGTCGGGGGAGAAGCTCGGGCCGTAGTCCGCCCCGACGCAGCCGGGGCAGCCGGCGTCGGTCAGGTCCCGCTGCCCGGTGCCGTCGCGGGCGTCGACCGTCCAGACGTGACTGTCGGCCACCGTTCCCTCCGGCTGCCCCCGCACCAGGGCCAGCGTCGACCCGTCCGGCGACCAGGCCGGCTGGCTGTCGGAGCGGCCCGGGTCGCCGCCCGACGGCACGGTGAGCGCGTGCTCCCCGGTGGTCGCGTTCGCCACCACCACCCGGCTGGGCCCGCCCGGCCCGGCCAGCGCGTACGCGACGCGCGTGCCGTCCGGCGACCACGCCGGGTCGGTCTCGACGTCGGTGTCCCCGCGATCGGCGAGGGGAAGCAACCGGGGATTGCCGCCGTCGGCGTCGACGATCCAGAGGCGGGACACCCGGTTGCCGCCCACCGTCTCGAACCGGTTCACCACGATCCGCCGGCCGTCCGGCGAGTAGTCGGGGCGGGCGGTCCACGGGTCGCCGTCGACGGGCCGCCACAGCAGGTCCGGGTCCGTCGCCGCGCCCGGGTCCTCCCGCAGCACGGTCAGCCCCAGGTCACGGGGGTCGGTGGCGTCGGGGCGGACGTCCTGCAACGTCACCGTGTACCGGTCCGGCGCGGTGGTCCGGCTGACCACCAGCACCGGCGCGCCGGCACCCGGCGGGACGTACCAGGCGGGGTCGCCGACGAGGCGGTCCTCGGCGAGGCGGAGCACCGCCTCGCACGGGCACCAGTCGCGGCGCGGCACCCCCGTGTAGACCAGGTCGACCGGCCCCCGCGCCCCGTCGTCGGTGGTCCGGCTCAGGAACGCCAGGGTCGTCCCGTCCGGCGACCAGCTCGGCTGGTGGCTGTCCCACGACGGGGCGAGCAGCAGCCGGTCGTCGCCCCCGGCGGTGTTGATCAGGTGGATCTGCCGGGCGTCCGGGTCCTGCGGCGCGGCCGTGTACGCGATCCGGTCGTGCGTCGGGTCCGGGTCCCAGGCCGGCTCACCGGCCCCCTCCGGCCGGGCGGTCAGCGCGGTCACCGGCCCGCCGTCGACCGGCACCCGGTGCACCTGCGACACGCCCGCGTCGTCGCGCCGCTCGAACGCCAGCGCCGTGCCGTCGGGCGACCAGGTGGGCCGGCGGTTGTCGTTGGCGCCGTCGGTGACCTGCCGCAGCCCGGTGCCGTCGACGCCGACCACGAAGATGTCGTGCCAGCTCCCCACGCCATCGCGGGTCTGCTCGAAGGCGACCCGGGTGCCGTCCGGCGACACCGCCGGCGACCCGGCGACCTGCGTCGGGTCGTCGACCAGGCAGGTCGGCTCGCCCGAGCCGCGGCGCACCCAGAGCTGGGCCAGCTCCGACCCGCGCCGGCTGACCCAGACGACCACGTCCCCCGTGGCGGACACCTCGTCGTCGAAGTGCGCCGGCCCGCCGCCGAACAGCGGCGGCGCGGTCGCCTCCGCCCCGGTGCCGGAGACCACGCCGATGCTGCGGTGCCCGGTGCCCAGGTAGGCCACCCGCAGATCGGTGACCGGCGGCGGGTCGGTCGGCTCGGCGTACGACGCCCGGTCGGGCGGGACGCCCAGCGCCCACGCGCCCAGCAACGCGGCGACCGCCGTCGCGGCGGCGACGAGGGGAGACCTTCGGGTGGGACGCAATCGGCACCTCGACGGGAGACGGCGGGCGGGCGGCCACGTCGCGCACGGCCCAGAGGGCCATCGTGGCCGCCCGCCGCCGCCCGGCACAGGGACCGCCGGCCAGGGACCGGGGCAGAACCTCCGCCGGTACGGGCAACGACCGCCCGCACCGGCGACCCCGGTCCCCGCCCGGCCGGCCCCCGGGCGCGGCTCGGATCCAGCGACTCAGATCAGGTCGTGCCGCAGCGCGTACGCCACCGCGTGCGCCCGGTTGCGCAGGTGCAACCGGGTCGTCATGCCGTGCACCACGTTCTTCACCGTCCGCTCCGAGTACGACAGCTTCGCCGCGATCTCCCGCGTCTCGAACCCGTCGGCGACCAGCCGCAACACGTCCACCTCCCGCGAGCTCAGCCCGCCCAGGCTCAGCCCGCGCGGGTCGAGCACCTCCCGCTGGAGCCGGCGCATCTGGTTCAGCAACCGACCGAGCAGGTCGGCCGGGACGCTCCCCTCGCCCCGCGCCGCCGACTGGATCACCTCGACCAGGCGACCGGCGGACGCCTCGCCGCGGCGTACCACCCCCACCACCCCGCACTCGACGGCGGCCGAGAGCTGGGCGTCGTCGATGGTGGCCGGCACCAGCACCAGCCGGTTCTGCTCCCGGCGCAGCCGCCGCAGGACCTGCGCCACCGGCGGGGTCAGGCTGTCCACGACGACCAGGGTGACCGCCGCCTCGGCGGCGTCCGCCTGGGCCAGGACCCTCACCTCGGGACGACCCGTGAGCTGGCCCGTCACCCCCGTCCACGAGATCGGATCCGTCGCGTGCACGTAGACCGCTATCCGCTGCATCCTCGCCTCCTATCCCCGTGCCGACGGCCGGCGCGCCGACGGCACGGCGAGTATGGGAGCGGTGTCTTTGCGTGTACTTAACGCCGCCCGGCGGGCAGCGACCTCTGCCCGCCGTCGTACCCCGATGGCCCCTGACAGGCCGCAGAAGCGCTCCTACGCTCCAGCAGATGCGCGCATCGGCGAATCTGGCCAGCACCTCCGTGAGCGTCGCCCCCGGCGGCGAGGCCGAGGTCCCGGTCACCGTGCGGAACGCCGGCGACACGGTCGAGGCGTACCGGTTCGAGATCCTCGGCGTGCCGGACGAGTGGGTGACCGTGCAGCCGCCCACCCTCAACCTCTACCCGGCGGGCTCGGACACCGTCACGGTCACCTTCCGCCCGCCCCGCTCCGCCCGGGTGGACGCCGGCGACCGGCCCTTCGGCGTCCGGGTGATCCCCGCCGAATACCCCGACTCCGCCGTCGTCGAGGAGGGCGTCCTCACCGTCGAGCCGTTCTCCGAGCTGGCCGCGCAGGTGCAGCCGCCGTCGCGCAGCGGGCTGCGCAGCGCCCGCTACCGCATCGACACCGACAACCTCGGCAACCTGACCGAGCAGGTCGGCCTCGCCGCCGCCGAGGGCACCGACCAGGTGACGTTCGCGCTGCCCGCCGAGCCGGTCACCGTGCCCAACGGCACCCGGGCCGAGACACCCCTGCGGGTACGCGCCCGCCGGCTGCTGTGGTGGGGCACGCCGAAGGAGTACCCGTTCGCCGTCGAGCTGCGCGCCTCGGACGGCCGGGCCCGTGGCCTCGACGCCGTCTTCGTCCAGCGCCCGGTCATCTCGGCGGGGCTGCTGAAGCTGCTGGCGGCGCTGCTGGCCCTGCTCCTGGCATTGTTGGCGCTCTGGTTCGGGCTGCTGCGCCCGCAGGTGGAGACCGCCGCCCGGGAGGCGGTGGAGGCGGAGAAGGCCCGGCAGGTCGCGCGGGGCGAGCCGGTGCCCAGCGCCGCGCCGAACCCGGCCCCGACGACCGCCCCGCCCGGCGGCGGGACCCCGGGCGGCGGCACCCCCGGCGACGGCAGCACCGACGGCGGCGGGGTGGGCGGCCCCGCCGGTGCCGGCGGCCTCGGCGGCGAGCAGTTCTCCGTCGCCATCACCTTCCGCACCAGCCCCAACGGGTCGGCGGAGCGCAGCTACACCGTCCCGGCGGACAAGACGTTCCTGCTCACCGACTTCCTGGTCGACAACGTGCAGGGCGACGAGGGCACGCTGACGGTCACCGCGAACCAGGTGCGGGTCGTCACCTACGCCCTGGAGAACTTCCGCAACCAGGACTACCACTCGGTCACCCCGATCCGCATTCCCGCCCGGGGCCGGGTGACCCTCACCGTGGTCTGCCGCCGCCCCGGCACCCCGGCCAACGCCCCCCGCGCCACCACCTGCCGCGAGTCGCTCTACCTCAACGGCGTCCTCAGGGACAACCCGGACCCGGAGGACTGACACCCCGCGTTCTCCGCGGCTCCCGCCGTACCCCTCGGGTCACGTCCGGGTGCCCGCGGCCCGGCGGGCACGCTCGGCCCGCCGCCGCACCTGCTGGTACGCCCCGGTCAGCCCCATCGCCCGGCGGACCTCGGCCAGGGTGCGCCGCACCTCGGCCCGGGTCCGCTCCGTGCCGTCGACGATGAGCTGGTCGACCAGGCCCGGCTCGGCCTCGATCCGGGCCCGCCGCTGGCGGATCGGGTCGAGGAACCGGTTCAGCGCCGCCGCGAGCTGCTCCTTGACCTCGACGTCGCCGACCCGACCGGCCCGGTACCGCTCCTTCAGGTCCGCCACCTGCGCTCGGTCGGGGTTGAACACGTCGTGGTACGCGAACACCGGGTTCCCCTCCACCGTGCCCGGCACGTCCGCGCGCACCCGGTTCGGGTCGGTGTACATCCCCATGACCGCGCGGCGGACCGTGGCCGCGTCGGCGGAGAGCGGGATCGTGTTGCCCAGGCTCTTGCTCATCTTCCGCCGCCCGTCCGTGCCGACCAGCGACGGCGTCTCGGCGACGATCGTCTCCGGCACGGGGAAGACGTCCCCGTAGAGGTGGTTGAACCGGCGGGCGATCTCCCGGGTCACCTCGACGTGCGCCGCGTTGTCCCTGCCGACCGGCACCACCTGCCCCTTCACGCAGAGGATGTCGGCGGCCTGGAGGACGGGATAGCCGAGCAGCCCGTACGGCATCTCCTCCTTGCCGGCGGCCCGGGCCATGTCCTTGAGCGACGGCACCCGTTCCAGCCGGGGCACGCTCACCAGGTTCTGCAACAGGGTGTTCAGGTCGCCGACCTCGGGGATGGCCGACTGGAGGTAGAACGTGGCCCGCGCCGGGTCGACACCGGCGGCGAGGACGTCGGTGACCATCTCCCGGGCGTTGCGGGACACCGCGGAGATGTCCTCGCGGGTGTTGCGGGTGGTCAGCATGTGCAGGTCGGCGATGATGAAGAAGCTCTCGTAGCGCTGGTGCAGCCGCACCCGGTTGGCGATGCTGCCGACGTAGTGGCCGAGGTGCAGCCGCCCGGTCGGGCGGTCACCGGTGAGCATCCGTGCGACGGACATGGAGATGTGCCTTTCGTGCCGTGGAAGCGGTGGGAGACGCGCGGGCGCGCGCCGACCTCGGGCGAAGGCCCGTCGGAGGTCGGGTGGATCGGCTCGTCAGATCAGGGAGCCGGTGCGCCATCGCCCGCCGGCGCGGAACCGCAGTCCGCCGGCACGCAGGACGTCCAGGATGCGCTCGCGGCCGTCGCCGGAGCTGCCGGGCGGCACCGGAGCGGCACCCACCGCGAGGCCGTCGACAGCGTCGACGCCCTCGGGCATGAGGGTGCAGGGCCGGGCCACGCCTCCACGATAGACCGCGGGCCGCCGCCCGTGCGCCCGCGCAGACCGAAACAAGGTACGCGGCGCGGGGCCGCTGGCATACTCGCGGACCATGGTGCTGTCGCGCGGGTGGGCGCTCTTCCTCGTCGGGGTCGGCGGGTGGACGTGGGTGATCTGGCCCCGGTTCGCCGTCGCCATCTGGAACGACCCCCGCGCCTGGTCCGGCGGCGCCGTCGGCGAGGGGGCACCCACCGGGTTCCTCTGGATCCACGCCCTCTTGATCGGGGCGTCCCTGGCGATCGGCAGCACGGTCGGCATCCTCGGCGTACGGGGCTGGCGGGCCGCGCGTGGCCGATCCTGACGCACTGAGCTGCGGGCATCTTCGATCACGAATGGTGTGACGGGGGCCTCTACCCCCCGATTTGACGTTGAAACCCCGGGACGCGTAACTTTCTCTCTGCCAGCGCGGAACGGACGAAACGGGGCGAAAGCCCTGGAGGCCGGAGCGCCGGACAGCACAGCTCGCCCTGACCGGGGCGAGCCGGGCGGGGCCACCGGATCTGCCGCAGGGCGGATTTGGAGCGGCGAAACCGACCGGGTAAGGTAGACGACCGGCGGGGAACCGGGCGAGAGCGTGGGAGACCACGACGGCCGGCCTGCCAAATCCGATGATCACGAGCAGTGGTTCGCTGCTGTGCGCGTTCGTCGGGCCGGATCCGTACGAAGCACGACAGACCGGGACACACGGTTTGACACGGCGGAAACGGTGAGGTAAAGTAGTAAAAGTGCCCGGCGCGGAAGCGGGGGGCACGGATGGAACGAGATGCCCCGGATGGGGCCCCCGGGTGTGGGGGTTTCGGATGGTGTGTGGTTGTTCTTTGAGAACTCAACAGGGTGCTTGATAAGCCAGTGCCAAGATTGTTTGATACCCCGGACTGGCCGAGCGTTTG